>JBEICA010000128.1:0-9568 GCA_040373665.1 Burkholderiales bacterium
CCGATGACCGCGCGATCAGGACAGGACCCGCCGGCAGCCGCACACGCCCGCTCCCATTTGCGCACCTTCGCGGCCGAGATCCAGTCCGATGCCTCGTCGAGCAGGGCTGCGCGCAGATCGTCGACCGCGTCGGCCGGCCCGCGGGGCTCCCCGTGCGCGTCATCCTCGCCCGCGAGCCGCACGAGCAGTCGCACAAGCGTGTCGGCGGCCGCGAGCACCCCGTCGTCCTTGTGCGTCAGCGACACGTGGAGCCGCACGATGCGCCGCAGGTCGCCATGCCCGGGACCGAGTGCCGCGACGATCGCCGGAACGGCCATGAGCCCGCCGATGTGCACGTCGCGCACGCCGCAGTCGATCGGCTTGCGGCCGGCGCCGAGGTTCGTGAAGAAGTGCCGGTGATACTCCTCCACATAGGTGTCGCGGTTCCAGCCCGGCGTGAGCATGAGTTCGATGTAGCGATCGAGCCAGCGCGCGGGGTCGTAGTCACCATCGTGCAGCAGCAAAGAGAAGAGCTCGACGGCCAGTCGTGCGTTGAGCGTGTTGTCGCCGGCGTCGAGAAACTGGTGGTAGTGCACGTCGCGTTGGCCCCAATGACGGGCCTGATCGCCAAGGATGTCGTACTTCGGGCTTGGCGGCGTCCAGTGTGACCGCCAGAGGATGCTGCCGGAGTGCGGGTGACGCGGCGCGAGGTAAGGGGCGTTCTCGGGCCGCGTGGCTGAATGGTCAGCCAGCGCGGGATAGTCGCGGTCGAGTGCCGTCTGGTCGTAGTACCAGTGAACCGGCATGGAGACGGCGTCGGCAACCAGAGCGCCGACAAAAGCCCGCAGGGCGCGGTCCTCGGCGAGCCGGTCGGCCAGAGACGGCTGCCGGGCGTGCGCGTCGCTGCCGGCCGTCTCGGCAACGTCGTCGATGGCGTTCACGGGATGAGTGTCCTTTCGAGCAGGGGGCGCACGCACAGTGCGGGGCGGCAGCCGAGGAACCCGGCGGCACGGCTGTGCCAGGGCACACGAACATCCGCCACGAAGGCAGGCTCGCACCCACCCGCGGCGCGCGAGCGATCCTGCGTGCGACAGGAACGACTGGCGTGTGACGGCCCCGCATTGTCCGCGACCTCGGCGGCCGACTCAATGATCGAATCACGAATCGATCGATGCGTCTGGGGCCGCGCCTCAGGGTTCGACCCAGACCGCAGCGGCGGCATCGATGCGCGCGCGCCGGTGGCCCTCGCGCCGCAGCGCCAGCCAGTCCAGGCTCACCACGTCGAAGCGCAGCACGGCGAGATGGTGGCCGTCACCGGCCTCCCCGGGTTCCACTGACAACGGCGTGCCGGGTACCCGCGGCGCGAGGTAGTCCGCCGCCGAGGCACCCTGGGACAGCCGGCCCCAGGCCCGGGCAACGTCCGGCCCGTCGACCAGAACCTCCGCCCGCGCCTGCACCCGCAACTGCCAGTGCAGGCGGTTGCTCCAGAACACCAGCACCGCCTTCGGCTCGGAGCGCAGCTGCGCCACCTTGGGCGTGCGCCGGTCGGTGAACACCTCCAGCACGCGCGTCGAGGCATCCGCCCGGCGCAGCACCACGGTACGTGCCTGGGGTGCCCCTTCGGCGTCGACGCTCGCCAGCACCGGCGTGCGCCATTCGTGGTGACGGTCGACCACCGCCCGGACCAGCTCGGTCCAGACACGCGATTCGAGCTGATCGAGCGCGGGCACTTCCTGCATGGGAACTCCGGAGGGTGGATGCCGCCGCACTCCGGTCGGAGGCGTTGGCGCGTCGGAGCGGATGATGCCTGTTCCGTCAGCCCTGTGGCGGTCTGACGACGCCGATGATTCCGGTCGCTGATCCCAACTCCAGAAACCGTGTCATGACTACCCTCATCCCCGAGGCCGTACGACCCGCGGCTACCGCGCCCCTTGGAGTGGCCGCCTCACGGTCGTAAACTGACCGTGTGACGTGAAAGGTGACGCGGACGTGCGACCAGTTCGATCCCGGGCGCGCGGCGCATCGATGATCGATGGGCTTGCCGCAGATGAGCTGCAGGCACGAATGGGTCTGCAGGCCTCCACGGGTGCTGGCGGGCGCCCCGCGGTCATCCCGTGGCCTGACGAAACATCCGAACCAGAGGCACCCATGAAGAACATCACCGTGACGGTGGACGACGACACCTATCGCCGGGCGGAGTTGCGCGCGACCGAATCGGGTAAGTCAGTGCCTGCGCTGGTTCGGTCGATTGTTGAAACGCTTGCGGATGGCGTGGCGGAGCAAAGCGAAATCGATCGGCTGGAACGACTGCAGACCGAGACCATAGCGTCGCTGCGCGCCCGTGGCGGGGGCATCGTGGCCTCTGAAAACCTCCCTCGTGACCGCATTCACGAGCGCGATGCGTTTCGTTGACACCAACGTTCTGCTGTATGCGATCGGCGCCGAGGCGAACCATCCCGACAAGACGGAGCGCCCCCTCGGCTTGCTCACGCAGCGCGATCTGGCGCTTTCCACGCAAGTCCTGCAGGAGTTCTATGTCCAGGCGACGCGATCGGGACGGCGGGGAGCGCTGACGCATTCGGAGGCAGTGGCCTTCGTGACCGCCATGCAGCGCTTCCATGTGCAGGAAGTGACGATCGAGGTCATGCGCGCGGCGTTCGCGCTCCGTGACCGGTTTCGCCTGTCATACTGGGACAGCGCTATTCTCGCCGCCGCGAAAGCATGCGGCTGTCTGGTCGTTTTCTCCGAGGACCTCAGCAGCAACCAGGACTACGATGGCATCCGTGTCGTCAATCCTTTTGCGGCACCCTTTGAGCCGTGACCGAAGCGGCGTGCAGGTGCGAGTCCTGAGAACAGATCCGAGGCTGGCCCAGCAGCGCTCCCCAACGGCCAGCGTTGATCAGACCAACGCCGAATCCCCGTCGCACCGCCGCATGCCATGAACCTCGTCCAGCTCCTGTTGCGCACCGCCCGCCTGCGCCCGATGGCCGATGCGGTGTTCCTCGGCACCCGGCCCCACGCCACCTACGGCGAACTGGCGCGGCGCTCCGCCGCCATCGCCGGACATCTCGTTCGCCGGGGCCTCAGGCCGGGCGACCGGCTGGCGCTGTTCATGACCAACTGCCCGGCCTTTCTGGAGGTGCTGTTCGGTGCCTGGAGCGCCGGGCTCGCGGTGGTGCCGGTCAACTGCAAGCTGCACCCGCGCGAGGTGCGCTACATCCTCGACAACAGCGGGGCGCGGGCGCTGTTCCTGTCGCGCGACGTGGGGGACGGGCTCTCGCCGCAACTGTCGGGGCTGGACGATCTGTCGCTGGTGGTGGACGTCGAAGGCGAGGACTACCCGCGCATGCTGTCGGGCGAGACGGGTCCGGCCGTGCACCGCGCACCCGATACTCTCGCCTGGCTGTTCTACACCTCGGGCACCACCGGCCAGCCCAAGGGCGTGATGCAGACCCACCGCAACCTGCTGGCGATGACCCTGGCCTACTTCTCCGACGTCGACACGGCGGCGCGCGAGGACGCCATCCTCTACGCCGCACCGATGTCGCACGGCGCCGGCATGTACGCCTTCCCCCACGTCCTGGTGGGGGCGCGCCACGTGGTGCCGGAGAGTCGCGGCTTCGAGCCGGCGGAGATCCTGGCGCTGTCGGCGGTCCACCGGAACGTGTCGATGTTCGCCGCGCCCACCATGGTCAAGCGCCTCGTGGACCACACCGCCGCCACCGGCGCCGACCCCTCGGGCATCAAGACCATCGTCTACGGCGGCGGACCGATGTACGCCGCAGACATCGAGCGCGCCATGGCGGTGATGGGGCCTCGCTTCGTGCAGATCTACGGCCAGGGCGAGAGCCCGATGACCATCACCGCGCTGTCGCGCGAGCACCTGCTCGACCGCAGCCACCCGCGGCACGCCGCGCGCATCGCCTCGGTCGGCGTCGCGCACAGCTGCGTCGAGGTGCGGGTCGCGGATGGCGAGGGTCGTACCCCGCCCGCCGGCACCCCGGGCGAGGTGCTGGTCCGCGGCGAGACCGTGATGGCAGGCTACTGGCGCAACCCCGAGGCGACGGCACGCACGCTGCGCGAGGGCTGGCTGTTCACCGGCGACGTGGGCGCCCTGGACGGGGACGGTTTCCTGACCCTGCTCGACCGTTCGAAGGACCTGATCATCAGCGGGGGATCGAACATCTACCCGCGCGAGGTGGAAGAGGTGCTGCTCACCCACCCCGCCGTGGCCGAGGCCTCGGTGGTGGGCGCGCCTGACGCCGACTGGGGCGAGGTAGTGGTGGCCTTCATCGTGCCCCGCCCAGGCATGCTGCCGGACGCGGCTGCGCTGGACCGGCTCTGCCTGGACGCCATCGCCCGCTTCAAGCGGCCCAAGCACTACCAGTTCGTCGATGCACTGCCCAAGAACAACTACGGCAAGGTGCTCAAGACCAAGCTCAGGGAACGCCTGGCGCAACCGCCGGCCGCCGCGGCCTCGTAACCCCGGCATCGGCGCGGCGCAGCGGCTTGCCCGTGGCAGCCGCGGGCCGACATCGGCGACCAGCCCGGAAATTTCACCAGGTCACGGGATGATGGCGCGGCGCATTGCGAGGCAGGCCGCGCATCCCGTGCCAAGCCAATAGCCGGGCCTATTGGCGCGAAGCGGGGGCGCGGCATGACCGCAAGGCGCCCGCCAGCGCCCGTGGAGGCCGGCAGACCCAATCGTACCAACAGCCTATTCGCTGCAAACCCAACGGACATCGGTGCGCAGCGCATTTTCGGGGCCGACCTGGTGAAATGTCCGGGCTGACACCTCGCGGCACCGGGAAACCTTGCGCCCGATCAGATGCGATGTTCCTCGGACACCGCAGCAGGCCAGGGTTCCGCCCGGACCGGTAGAATCTCCGAACTTCTTCCGCCAGCCCGACCATGCCCGTCCCCGAACTGGAACTGCTCGCCCCGGCGCGCGATGCCGACATCGGCATCGAGGCCGTCAACCACGGCGCCGACGCCGTCTACATCGGTGGCCCCGCCTTCGGCGCCCGGGTCAACGCGGCCAACGAAGTGCGCGACATCGAGCGCCTTGCGCGTCACGCCCACCGTTTCGGGGCCCGCGTTTTCGTCGCCCTGAACACCATCTTCCGCGACGACGAACTGCCCGAGGCCGGACGCGTGGCGCACGCAGTATACGAGGCCGGTGCAGACGCGTTGATCATCCAGGACATGGGGCTGCTGGAACTCGATCTGCCCCCGATACAGCTCCACGCCAGCACCCAGACCGACATCCGCACGCCGGCGAAGGCGCGCTTCCTTCAGGACGTCGGGTTCTCGCAGATGGTGCTGGCCCGCGAGCTGTCTCTGTCGCAGATCCGTGCCATCGCGGCCGAGGTGACCGGGTCCACGCTGGAATTCTTCATTCATGGCGCGCTCTGCGTCGCCTACAGCGGTCAGTGTTTCATCAGCCACGCCCACACGGGGCGCAGCGCCAACCGGGGCAACTGCTCCCAGGAGTGCAGGCTGCCCTACACCGTGACCGATGGCGGGGGACGGGTGGTCGCCTGGGAGCGGCACGTGCTCTCGCTCAAGGACAACGACCAGAGCGCCAATCTGGCGGCATTGGTGGATGCGGGTGTTCGCTCCTTCAAGATCGAGGGCCGGTACAAGGACATGGGCTACGTCAAGAACGTCACCGCCCACTACCGCCAGTTGCTGGACGCCGTGCTGGAGGGCAGGCCCGAGCTCCGGCGCGCCTCCTCGGGCCGCTGCACGTTCCTGTTCACGCCCGATCCACAGCGCGACTTCAACCGCGGCGCCACCGACTATTTCGTCAATGACCGCAAGGACGATATCGGAGCCTTCGATTCACCGAAGCACGTGGGCCTGCCTGTCGGTCACGTGCTGCGGGTCGACCGCGACAGCTTCGACATGGAAGCCAGCGCGCCGGTACGCAATGGCGACGGCCTCACGTGGTACGACACAAGGCGCGAGCTGCAGGGACTGCGCGTCAACATCGCCCGGGCCCTGGACGGAGACGGCGGCCGGCGCTGGCGCATCTTTCCCAACGAGCCCGTGGCCGAACTGCGCGGGCTCAAGGCGGACACCGCCGTGCACCGCAACCGTGATCTGGCCTGGGATCAGGCGCTGGAGCACAAGTCGGCCGAGCGCCGCATCGGCCTCGCGCTGCGGCTCGCCACGGACGCCCGCGGATTCGTGCTCGACCGCGAGGATGAGGACGGGCACCGCGCGAGCGCACGCATCGACCTGCCCCACGAACACGCGCAGGATCCGGAACGGGCGGTGGAGACCACGAGGCGGCAACTGGACCGGCTCGGCAACACGATCTTCGTCGCCACCCGGATCGACATTGCGCTGGACCAGCCATGGTTCGTGCCGGCCTCGGCGCTGAACACCCTGCGCCGGGAAGTGGTGGCGGCACTGGAAGCCGAACGAGAAGCCCGCTGGCACAGACCGGAACGGGCCGCTGCGGTGGCACCTCCCGTACCCTACCCCGAGGACTCGCTCACCTACCTGGCGAACGTGTTCAACCACAAGGCCCGGGATTTCTACGCCAGGCACGGCGTCAAGGTGATCGAGGCCGCCTACGAGGCGCACGAGGAGACCGGCGAGGTCTCGCTCATGATCACCAAGCATTGCGTGCGCTTCTCGCTGAGCCTGTGCCCCAAGCAGGCCAAGGGGGTGCCGGGCGTCCAGGGACAGGTCCGGGCCGAGCCCCTCACCCTGGTGCACGGCAACGACCGGCTGACGTTGCGCTTCGACTGCAAACCCTGCGAGATGCACGTGGTCGGCCCGATGCGCCAGAACATCGCCAACCAGGTGCCGGCCGCACCGATCCACTTCTACCGCAACCGGGACCGCAGGCCTGCCTGAGCCCGGCCAGACCGGAGAGCCGGCCCTGGGGCCGGCCTCCGGGAGCAGCGTCACTTCACGGTGCTGGCATCCTGGCCGAACAGCACCTTCTTCGCCTGCTCGTCGACGGTGGGTCTGGCATTGACGGTCTTCGCCACCGCGTAGGCCCGCTCCACCGCGGGGCGCGCGGCGATGGTCTCGAACCAGCGCTTCAGGTGCGGGAAGTCATCCAGGTTCTGCTGCTGCCGCGTGTGCGGCACCACCCAGGGATAGCAGGCCATGTCGGCGATCGAATAATCGCCCGCGACGAACTCCCGGTCCGCGAGACGCTTGTTGAGCACGCCGTAGAGTCGCGACGTCTCCTTCACGTAGCGCTCCATGGCGTAGGGAATGCGCTCCGGCGCGTACTGCACGAAGTGGTGGTTCTGGCCCGCCATGGGCCCCAGCCCGGCCATCTGCCACATCAGCCACTGCAGCACCTCCACCCAGCCGCGCATCTCCTGCGGCAGGAATCGGCCGGTCTTGGCTGCAAGGTAGATGAGGATGGCGCCGGATTCGAACACCGACACGGGCCCGCTGTCGTCGCCGGGCGCGTGGTCGACGATGGCGGGGATGCGGTTGTTGGGCGCGACGGCGAGGAATGCCGGATCGAACTGCTGCCCCCGCCCGATATCGACGGGCAGGATCCGGTAGGGAAGACCGGTCTCCTCCAGAAAGATGGTGATCTTGTGACCGTTCGGCGTGGTCCAGTAGTACAGGTCGATCATGGTTGCGCCTTCTCCTTGCCGGGACGGCGAGTATACGAGGCCCGCCCGCGGGTCCGGACGCCCGCCGCACCGCGGTGCCTGCGGTGCGGCGCCGGGACCAGCGCGCCTTCCTCACGCTAATGAGAATGGTTTGCAACCATACGGGGCTTCGGCTAAATTCCCCGGTCCTGGGTGGGTGCTCCGAACGAGACGGCGAGCGCAGCCGCGGCCCCACCCGCATCCGCAGCCAGGCGGCCTCAGGAGTCGCAACCGGCGCGCCAGACGGAAGGATCCCGGGGAGTCGGTTCGATGCCCAACACACGCCAGGGCATGGTCATCGCTGTCATCGTGCTGCTGCACGTGGGGTTCTTCTACGCCCTGCAGGCGGGGCTCATGCGCAGCGCCTCGCGCTTCGTGCAGGAGGAGGTGTTCGCGCGGCTGATCCTGCCGGATCCCCCCGCGGAAGTGCCCCCTCCGCCGCCTCCACCACCGCCGAAGGTCGTCGAGCCGCCGCCTCCGCCACCACCGCCCCGGGAGACGGTCAAGGCGGTGGAGGCGCCGCCCGCCCCAACCGCCATCAGCCTGCCCGAGACTCCGCCAGAGCCGCCCCCCCCTTCGCCCGGGCCGCCCCGGGTGGGGGTGGCGCCGGCCCCACCGACGCCCGCTCCACCGCCCGTCGTCCAGGCGCCGCCCGCTCCGCCGGCACCACAGCCGGTGGTACGCTCTCTCGGCGATGCCGGGATCGAGTACACCCGCGCACCGACGCCGACCTACCCGCCCATCTCCCTGCGCCTGCGCGAGATGGGGGACCTGCTGCTGCGTGTGCTGGTGAACGAGCAGGGCAAGGTGGAGCGTGCCGAGATCCAGAAGAGCAGCGGCTATCAGCGTCTGGACAACGCAGCGAAGGAGGCCGCCCTGAGGGCCGCCTTCAAGCCCTACATGGACGGTGGTCGCGCCGTACCGGTGTGGGTGGTGGTTCCTTTCTCCTTCAAATTCGATTCCTGATCGGAGGTTGTGAAACGTGGATCAGTTCGGGCTGGATCATCTGTGGTCGAACGCCGACCTCGTGCAGAAGGCGGTGGCCATGCTGCTGGTCATCATGTCTGCCATGTCGTGGTACGTGATCGTGATGAAGGGCATGACGCTGCTGCGCCTGCAACGCCTGGCGAAGAACGCCCGGGACACGTTCTGGCAGTCGCGCTCGGTGCCCGAGGGGGCTGGAGGCCCTCGGCGACGTGGAGGCCAGCCCCTTCGCCGCGCTGGTGCAGGCCGGCATGGACGCCTCTTCCCACCACCGGCACAACGAGGGCACGCTGGGCGGCAGCGTGGGCCGCAACGAGTGGATCGCGAGCGCACTGCGCGCCTCCATCGACGACAGCAATGCGAAGCTGCAGACCGGCCTGTCGGTGCTGGCATCGGTATCCTCGACCGCGCCCTTTGTCGGGTTGTTCGGCACGGTCTGGGGCATCTATCACGCTCTGGTGGCCATCGGTCTTGCCGGCCAGGCCTCGTTGGACAAGGTGGCCGGGCCGGTCGGTGAGGCTCTGATCATGACGGCCCTGGGTCTGGCTGTGGCCATCCCGGCGGCGCTCGGCTACAACACCCTGGTGCGCGGCAACAAGACGCTGGTGGCGCAACTGAATCGCTTCGGCTTCGACCTGCACGCCTTCTTCCTCACCGGCACGCGCGTGGGTGACGGCGCGGCGCCCGCGGCGCCGCTGCGGGACACCGCCCGTGTTGCCGCCGTGTCCGCCGCCAAGAGCTGAGGGAGGATCACCATGGCCATGGGTTCGCTGGGCGACTCCGAGGACGACTTCAACCCGGAGATCAACACCACCCCGCTGGTGGACGTGATGCTGGTGCTGCTGATCATCTTCATGATCACCATCCCCGTCATGAACCACGCGGTGAAGATCGACCTGCCGCGCGCCACCAATCAGCCGAACGAGACCAAGCCCGAGAACATCAACCTCTCGGTCGACGAGAACGGCGCC
>JBEICA010000200.1:0-6517 GCA_040373665.1 Burkholderiales bacterium
CCGCGTGGAGCCCGCGCTGGCCGAACGCCTTTCTCAGTATCGCGTGCCCTATTCGCGCGTGGTGGAGAGCACGCTGCTGCGGGACCTGCTGTCCTGGATCCTTCCCGCGTTGGTGTTCTTCGGGCTCTGGTTCTTCGTCATCCGGCGCTTCGCCGATCGCCAGGGCATGGGCGGCTTCATGAGCGTCGGCAAGAGCCGGGCGCGGGTGTATGTCGAGCGCGACACCGGCGTGACCTTTGCCGACGTCGCCGGGGTCGACGAGGCCAAGGCCGAACTGCAGGAGGTGGTGTCCTTCCTGAAGGATCCCGCGGGCTACGGCAGGCTGGGGGCACGCATGCCCAAGGGGGTGCTGCTGGTCGGCCCGCCCGGCACCGGCAAGACCCTGCTGGCCAAGGCGGTCGCGGGCGAGGCTGGCGTGCCTTTCTTCAGCATCTCCGGCAGTGAATTCGTCGAGATGTTCGTGGGCGTGGGCGCGGCCCGGGTACGCGACCTGTTCGAGCAGGCGCGCGCCAAGGCGCCGGCCATCATCTTCATCGACGAGCTCGATGCCCTGGGACGCGCGCGCGGCGCGGCCGGTCCGATCGGCGGCCACGATGAGCGCGAGCAGACACTCAATCAGCTGCTGGTGGAACTGGACGGCTTCGACAGTTCCTCAGGGCTGGTGCTGCTGTCCGCCACCAACCGCCCGGAGATCCTCGATCCCGCGCTGCTGCGGGCCGGCCGCTTCGACCGGCAGGTGCTGGTGGACCGGCCCGACAAGACCGGGCGTGTGCAGATCCTGAAGGTGCACGTGAAGCGCATCCGGCTCAGGCCGGATCTGGATCTCGGGCGCGTCGCCGGACTGACCACAGGCTTCACCGGCGCAGACCTCGCCAACCTGTGCAACGAAGCCGCGCTGGCGGCCACCCGGCGCGGCGGGCAGGAAGTCACGCTGGACGATTTCACGGTGGCGGTCGAGCGCATCGTCGCCGGGCTGGAGAAGAAGAACCGGGTGCTCAATCCCCGCGAGCGCGAGATCGTCGCCTACCACGAGATGGGCCACGCCCTGGTGGCGCTGTGCCTCCCGGGGACCGATCCGGTGCACAAGGTGTCGATCATCCCGCGCGGTATCGGAGCACTCGGCTACACGATCCAGCGGCCGACCGAGGACCGCTTCCTGATGACGCGTGAGGAACTCGAGCGAAAGATCATGGTGCTGCTGGGCGGACGCGCCGCGGAGAAGCTGGTCTTCGGCCACCTGTCCACCGGCGCCGCGGACGATCTCGCCAAGGTGACGGACATCGCCCGCGACATGGTGATGCGCTATGGCATGGTCGAGGAACTGGGCTACGTGGCCTATGAGTCACAGCCCCCGCGGTTCATGGACATGCCGGGGATGGGCCATGGCGGCTGTCCGGTCGGGCCCGAGACCCAGCAGGGCATCGACACAGCCGTGCGCGGCATCGTCATGGATGCCTTCGGCCGGGCCACCGCGTTGCTGTCGCAGCACCGCATCACGCTCGAGACCTGCGCCCGTGAACTGCTGGCGCGCGAGACCCTGGACGAGGCCGCCCTGGCGGCGCTGACCGCAGGCCTGCAGCCGGCGTCGGACCCCGCAGCCCCGGCCACTCCGCCCGGCTGATGCCGTCAGCGCCCGGCGATGACCTTCTCGGTCATCGCGTAGAACACGCAGTCCTCGAGGGCCTCGACGTCGTGGAACTCGCCGGCAGCGGTGTGGTGGTAGTCCCCGGCGTGCAGCACCGAATCGCCCAGGCGCATGCTGCCGCTCACCATCAGCACCTCCTCGCGACCGATGTGGCCATGGTTCTCGATGGTCGAGCCCCTGGCCATGCGGATGAGCTGGGTGCGGCCACCGCCCTCCTCGTCGCGGAGCATGACGCGCTCCACGCCGGGCTGCCGGCCCGGGGTCCACTGACGGTCTGTGACGCTGATGGCGAACATGATGCCCTCCTGGGAAAACCGATCCGATGTGGCGGCATGATGGCACGACTCCGGGCCACGGCGCGATCGTCGCGGATCGGGTAGGCTCCCACGGGTGCGGCCGTGGTGGTTGTCGGCGGAACGACCCCGTCCGCGGGCCCCCCTGCGGCACACTGCACGACACACGGGGCATCCTCCGATGCCGGCGTCCCTGCAGCCGGATCCCCTTGCACGCCCCCCGAATTTGCGAGCCGTTCCCATGCCGCCCGACCAGACAGTCTCGTATTCCGGTGCCGTCGCCGTGATCGGCGGAGGTCCTGCCGGCCTCATGGCCGCCGAGGCGGCGGCCATGAGCGGGGTGACGGTCGACCTGTTCGACGCCAGACCCTCGGTGGGGCGGAAGTTCCTGCTGGCCGGCCGCGGCGGGCTCAACCTGACCCACGCGGAGCCCTTCGAGCGCTTCGTCGATCGCTACGGCCCGCAAGCCCGTCGCCTGCAGCCGCTGCTCGAGCGTTTCGGACCTGACGCCCTGCGCGCCTGGGCCCACACGCTAGGCATCGACACCTTCGTCGGCACCTCCGGCCGGGTGTTCCCGACGGATTTCAAGGCCGGCCCCCTGCTGCGCCGCTGGGTACAGCGGCTGCATGCCCTCGGCGTGCGGTTCCACGTGCGCCACCGCTGGCGCGGTTTCGGGTCCGACGCGACGCTGTTGTTCGACGCCCCGGATGGCCCGCTGGCGCTCCGGCCCGGGGCCTGCGTGCTGGCGCTCGGCGGCGCGAGCTGGCCGCAACTCGGCTCCGACGGGGCCTGGGTGCCCTGGCTGCGCGCACGCGGCATCACGGTCGCGGCGCTGGTGCCAGCCAACTGCGGCTTCGATGTCGCCTGGAGCGCCCACATGCGCGACCGCCACGCCGGCGCACCGGTCAAGTCGGTCGTCGGCCGGGCCCGCACGCCCGACGGGGGCGTGAGCGTGCAGGCCGGTGAACTGGTGGTCACGGCGAGCGGCGTCGAGGGTGGTCTGGTGTATGCCTTGTCCCGGCCGCTGCGCGAGGCGCTGGCGACCGAGGGCCGCGCCACCCTCGAACTGGACCTTGCCCCGGGGCGCACGCTCGAGCGACTGCGCGGCGACCTGTCGGCGTCGCGGGGCAGCCGCTCGTTGTCCCAGCACCTGAAGCGGCTGGCGGGTATCGATGGGGTCAAGGCGGCGCTGCTGCACGAATTCTCCACCCCGGAACAGCGCGGCGACCCGGCCGGGCTGGCGGCCCTGATCAAGGCCCTGCCCATCCCGCTCGCCGCCACCCGGCCGATCGCGGAGGCCATCAGCAGCGCAGGCGGTGTTGCTCTGGAGGCCCTGGACGACGACCTGATGCTGCGGGACCTCCCCGGCGTGTTCTGTACGGGCGAGATGCTCGACTGGGAGGCGCCGACCGGTGGCTATCTTCTGACCGCCTGCCTGGCCACGGGGCGGCACGCGGGCGCAGCGGCGGCCGCCTGGGTGTCCGACCGCGGAGACGGACCGCCCGGGAACGCCAGCCACGCCGGCTGACAGCCTCGGCAGGTCGGGCGGTTTCACCCTTCGCGCGTGGCGCCATGACCCAGCCGCAGCGGACGGCATCGGAGCGTCCGACCGGCGCAAGCACGATGCCGGCAGTGGCGCACGTGATACGCCGGCGGTAAGGTTCGGGCCGTGGCATCACGCGGTGGCGGGCGGGTGTTCTTGCCCTTGCGTGATGGCCGTTCGTCGAAACGCTGGAGGTGATGCGACATGCCCCTGCCCGGAATGCTGCGCGGCGCCTTGTGCACCGCACTGCTGGCTCTGCCGCTGACCGCCTGGGTGGCGACTGCGCCGTCGTTGCCGGAATCGGCGCTGTCGGGCGGCAGCATGGCCCACGCCGACGACTCGGCGCGTGCCCTGACGGTCCCGGTACCCACGCTGGACGACAAGCAGGGCGCATTGTTCGCGCTGGGGCGCCGCATGTTCGAGAACCGCTGGGCCTTCTTCTGGTTCGAGAATGCGGAGTTCGGCAGGGGCCCGATCTCCAATGCTCAGGCCTGCACCACCTGCCACGCCAACAACGGCCGGGGGCTGGTGGCCGGAACACCACCCCTGCCATCGGTGGCTGCGCCGGGCGAGGCCCGGGACCACCACATCACCGTACCCTTCGAGCCGGCACCCAATCTGGTGGTGCGGCTGTCGCTGCCCGGGACCGACGCGCACGGCGGCCCGCGCGTCAATCCGGAGTATGGCGACCAGTTGCAGATCTTCGGCGTCAAGGGGGTGGTGCCCCCCGAGGGAAGCTTCAGCGTCGACTGGACGGAACGGCTGGTGACGCTGGCCGACGGCGATACCGTCCGGCTGCGTCAGCCGGTGCTGCGCGTGGCGCAGCTGGCCTATGGCCCGCTGGGCCAGGGCGCCATGACCACGCTGCGACTCGCGCCGGCGCTGGTGGGACTGGGTCTGCTCGAGGCCGTCCCCGACCAGACCCTGCGGGACCTCGCCGCGCGCCCCGCGGTGGACGGCATCCGCGGCCGGGTGAACGAGGTCTGGGACCCGAGCCAGCAGCGCGTTGCGATCGGGCGCTTCGGTCTGAAGGCCAACCACGGCAGCCTGCGCGAGCAGGTGGCGATTGCCTTCCTCAACGACATCGGCCTGTCCTCGGCGGTGTATCCAGAGCAGAACTGCCCGGCCTCGAGCCAGACCTGCCGCGAGCAGCTGGCGGCCGGCAGAATCGAGATCACCGATCTGAGGCTCGCCGCGACCGAACTGTACCTGCGCGCGCTGGCCGTGCCGGCGCGGCGCCGGGTGGACGATCCCGTGGTGCGGCAGGGGGAAGCCTTGTTCGCCCAGGCACGCTGCAGCGTATGCCACGTGCCGGAACTGCGCACCGGCGACCACCCCGCCTTCCCGCAGGCGGCGCGCCAGACCATCCGGCCCTACACCGACCTGCTGCTGCACGACATGGGCGAGGGCCTGTCCGATGGCCGGCCGGACTTCCTGGCCAGTGGCAGGGAGTGGCGCACCGCGCCGCTGTGGGGCATCGGTCTGGCAAGGCGCATCAACGGCGCCGACGGTTTCCTGCACGACGGCCGCGCGCGCGATTTCACCGAGGCGATCCTGTGGCACGACGGCGAGGCCCGCGTATCGCGGGAGGCGTTCGCCGGCATGATCCGGTCCGACCGGCAGGCGCTGCTGGCCTTTCTCGACTCGCTCTGAGCGGGGTGCCCGACATCGCCGTGAACCCCCCACGCGTCCCCGCCGGGGCGCGGGACGCCTGGATCAGCCGGTCTCGCGCGCCCAGAGAACCGGATGCAGGGTGCCGACCTCGCGCTCCACCGCCTCCATGGCATCCAGGATCAGGTCCTCACGGTAGCGCCGGCCGACGATCTGCACCCCTGCCGGCAGCCCCTCCACCAAGCCCACCGGCAGCACCCCGGCAGGCAGACTCAGGTAGTTGATGCCGTAGCTGTAGATGGCGGCGTCGAACAGATCCCGGGTCTGCTCGAAGCCCTGTGCGTCGTAGTCCCAGTCGTAGGTGGGACGCATCAGGAAGGGCGTGAGCACCAGCGGATGCGTGTCCAGGAACACGTTCCAGGCGCGGGTCATGCGTGTGCGGGCCGCCAGTCCCGCCAGATAGGCCGGGCCTTCCGCGACCTTGCCCATGCGGTAGTACCAGTCGAAGATCTGCTGCACGCGTTCACTGCCGTGCTGACGCGCCAGCGGATCGAGGGTGGCCCGGATCTCCGCCAGTGCCACGGACATCCAGCCGGCCGCGGGCTCGGTGATGGGCGGCGGCTCCACCTCTTCCACGGCGTAGCCGGCCCGCTCAAGGGCGACGGCGGCACGGTCGACCAGCGCGGTGATGCCGGGGTGCATGGGGTAGCCGTGGGCATTGCGCGTGACCGCCACGCGCAGCGGCGCCGGCAGGGGCGCTCCCTCGAAGGGCACCGGTACCCACCAGGGGTCGTGCGGGTCGCCGCGCATCATCACCCGGGTGGCGAGACGTACATCCGACACCTCCCGGCAGATGGCCCCCTGGACCGACATGAGCTGCGCGAGCAGACCGCGCTCGGCGCTCGCCGACGGGTTGTACACGGGGACGCGCCCATTGGTCGGCTTGAGCGTGCACACCCCGTTGGCGAAGGCGGGGAAACGCAGCGAGCCGCCGATGTCGTTGCCATGGTGCAGCGGCCCCATGCCGGCCGCCGCGGCCGCCCCCGCCCCACCTGAAGAACCACCGGGCGAGGCCTCGGGGTGCCAGGGATTGCGGGTGCGTCCGTGCAGCGGGCTCTCGGTGGTGGCCCGCATGGAGAACTCCGGGGCCGTGGTTCGGCCGATGAGGATGCCACCGGCGTCGCGCAGGTTGCGCACCAGCGGCGCATCCGCGGGCGCCACCACGCTCTCGAAGGCAGACACGCCATTTGGCGTGGGCATGCCGGCGACGTCGACGTTCTCCTTGATGGTGAAGGGCACGCCGTGCAGCGGCCCGCGGAACTCGCCGCGCGCGGCGGCGGCATCCGCCTCGCGCGCCTCGCGCCGCGCGTCCTCGAAGCAGGGATAGACGATCGCGTTGAGTCCGGGATTGCAGGTGTTCACGCG
>JBEICA010000203.1:0-6476 GCA_040373665.1 Burkholderiales bacterium
CCCGGCGCACCCGTGACCGGGCCGGGATCCACCGGGACCGCCGGGCGTCCGCCGCCCTGCGGACCGAGGGACGAACGACTCACGCCCGGCGTGGTCTTCCGTTAGCATTCAAGCCTTCAGTCTCTCCCGCTTCCCTGAGCTTCCGACCTTGATCGTCCGGTGCGCGACCGTGCTGCTCGCCTCCGCCCTCGCTTTGGCCGCACACGCCGACGGAGGCGGTGACCCGTTCGACACGGCCCGCCTGCGGCCGCCGACCCCCGCCACCGCCTGGACCAGGGCCGACGAGATACCTGCGCGTCCCTGCGAGCCGGGACAGGCGCTGCCCGCTTCGCTGACGCTTGCCGACGCGGTTGACCTCGCCCTCAGCAGCAACCCCCTCACCCGCGAGACCTGGGCCGCGGCCCGGGTGGCGGCGGCCCAACTCGGCGTGGCCCGCGGTGCGACGCTGCCGACGGTCACGGGCACGCTGAGCGCGCAGACCAGCGAGTCCCGCGCCGTGTTCCTCAGCGGCCGCCGCGACTCGGCCACCGCCGGACTGTCGTTCAACTGGCTGCTGTTCGATTTCGGCGGGCGAAACGCCGCCATCGAACAGGCGCGCCAGGCCTTGTTCGCCGCCGACTGGACCCACAACGCGACGCTGCAGGCGGTGGTCCTGGACACCGGCCAGGCGTATTTCCAGTCGTTCGCCGCAGAGCAGGCGGTGGATGCCGCGCGCGCTGCCGAGCGGCTTGCGCTCCAGAGTCTGGAGGCCGCCCGCACCCGCCAGAAGGCCGGCACCGCGACACGCGCCGACGTCCTGCAGGCCCAGACCGCCTGGTCGCAGGCCGTGCTCACGCGCACCCAGGCGGAGGGTGACGCGGCCATCGCCCGTGGTGTGCTGGCCAATGCCATGGGTCTGCCCGCGCAGGCGACACCGGCCCTCGCGCCGCCGGGCGACGTCGCTGCCGGCGGCACGGGTGAGGCCGCGGTCGCGGCCCTCATGGAGGAGGCCATGAGCCGCCGCCCGGAGTTGCGCGCCGCCGAGGCCGGGGTGGCGGCCGCCAGGGCCGCGATCACCGTCGAGGAGTCCGCCGGCAGGCCCACGCTGTCGCTGAACGCCACGCCCAGCATCGGCGTCATGTATCCGGGCACGGACCCACGGAACGTGAATATCGCGTTGAGCGTGAACATCCCGCTGTTCCTCGGCTACCAGAACACCTATCGCATCCGCGCGGCCCGCGATTCCGTCGACCGGTCGAGCGCGGCGCGCGACCGTCTGCGCAACGACATCTCGCTCGAGGTGTGGCGCAGCTGGCAGGACGTGCGGACCCAGGGACAGGCGGTGCTCACAGCGGGCGACCTGGTGCGCAGCGCCACCGAGTCCCACGAGATGGCCCTGGGCCGCTACCGCTCCGGTGTCGGCTCGGTGCTGGACCTGCTCACCGCCCAGACCGCGCTGCTGCAGGCGGCCGTGCAGCAGATCCAGACGCGGCTGCGCCTGAACGTCTCCAAGCTCGCCCTGGCCCGGGCCATCGGCACCCTCGACCCCGCGCTGTTCACCGACCGCCCCGCGGCGACGTCACGATGACGACCTTCCGGAACGCCCCATGACCCGACGCATCCTTTCCCTCGCCTGGCGGCTGGCCCTGGTCGCAGCCCTTCTGGCGGCCGCCTGGGCCGGCTGGCGGTGGTGGAACCAGTCGCGCGTCCTGCCGCTGGAGGAGCGATTCCAGATCGAGGAGGTCGGGCGTGGCGACGTCACCCAGACCGTCACCGCGAGCGGCACCCTCAACCCGGTCGTCATGGTCAGCGTCGGCACCCAGGTCTCGGGCACGGTGCAGAAGCTGCTGGCGGACTTCAACGACAACGTCCGCAAAGACCAGGTGCTGCTGGAGCTCGACCCGACACTGTTCCGCGCCGCGGTCGAGCAAAGCCGTGGCAACGTCGCCAGCGCCGAGGCCGCGCTGCGTCTGGCGCAGGCGAACGAGCGGCGCGCCCGCGAGCTGTTCGACAAGGAGTACATCGCGCGCCAGGAGCTCGACCAGGCCGTGCAGGTGCGCGAGGCGGCCCAGGCCCAACTGCGCAGCGCGCGCGGCCAGCTGGCACGAGACACCGCCAACGTCGGCTACAGCGTCATCCGCTCGCCGGTGTCGGGGGTGGTGGTGTCGCGTCAGGTCGACATCGGCCAGACCGTGGCCGCGAGCTTCCAGACGCCGACGCTGTTCCAGATCGCACAGGACCTGACGCGGATGCAGATCAACACCAACGTCGCCGAGGCCGACATCGGCAAGGTCCGCGTGGACCAGCCCGTGTCCTTCACGGTCGACGCCTTCCCGGGCCGGAAATTCGAGGGAACCATCCGTCAGGTCCGGCTCAACCCCATCATCCAGCAGAACGTCGTCACCTACAACGTCGTGGTCACCGTGCACAACCCCGAGCACGTGCTGCTGCCGGGCATGACCGCCTACATCAGCGTCAACGTCGACCACCGCGCCGGCGCGGTGCTGGTGCCGAGCGCCGCCCTGCGCTTCCGGCCGCGCGACGTCAATGCCGGTCCGAAACGTCCGAGCGAACCGCGCAACGGCCGCAAGCCCTCGGGCCCGCGGGTGTACGTGGTGCGCGGCGAGGAGATCGTGCCGGTGACCCTCCAGACCGGCATCACCGATGGCCGCATGGTCGAGGTGACCGGCGGCGAGCTGAAGGCGGGCGACCGCGTGGTGGTCCAGCATCGCGTGTCCGACAAGGCGGGCGCCGGAGGCGGCCTCCCCGGGAGCGGCACGGCGCCGCGGGTGCGGGCGTTCTGATGCGCGCTCCGGACGGCGCGCAGCCCCTGGTGGCCGTGCGTGACCTGCGCAAGCACTACGACACCGCCGCCGGGCCGCAGCACGTCCTGCATGGCGTGAGCCTCGACATCGCCGACGGCGAGTTCGTGGCGCTCATGGGCCCCTCCGGCTCCGGCAAGTCGACCTTCATGAACATCCTCGGCTGCCTGGACACTGCCAGCAGCGGTCATTACGCCCTGGACGGCCACGACGTCGCGCGGCTGGATTCCGACCAGCTCGCCGCGCTGCGCAACCGTTTCATCGGTTTCGTGTTCCAGGGTTTCAACCTGCTGCCGCGGGCCAGCCTGCTCGACAACGTCGCCCTGCCCATGGTCTACGCCGGCGTCGCCCGGCCGGCCCGCGAGGCGCGTGCACGCGCACTGCTCGAGCGCGTCGGCCGGGGGGCCCGGGCCGCCAGGCGCCCGAGCCAGATCTCCGGCGGACAGCAGCAGCGTGTGGCCATCGCCCGCGCCCTGGCCAACCGGCCGCGGCTGGTGCTCGCCGATGAGCCCACCGGCAACCTCGACACCGCGACCAGCCACGACATCATGAACCTGTTCGCCGGCCTCAACCGCGACGAAGGCCTCACCATCGTCCTGGTGACCCACGAGATGGATGTCGCCGGTTTCGCCCGTCGCCTGGTGGCCTTCGCCGACGGGCGCGTGGTGCGCGACGTGCCGGTGGAACAGCGCGCAGCCGCGGAACCCGCGGCATGATCTGGCCGATCCTGGTCGAGGCCTGGCGCGCCATGGGCGCCAACCGCCTGCGCACCTTCCTCACCATGCTCGGCATGATCATCGGCGTCGGCGCGGTGGTGATCATGCTCGCCATCGGCGAAGGCGCCCAGGTGGTGATGCGCCAGACCATCGCCACCATGGGCAGCAACCTGTTCATGGTGCTGTCGAGCTTCAGCACCACCGCGGGCGTGCGCTCCGGCACCGGCTCCGTCCCCACTCTCACCATCGGCGACGCTGCGGCGCTCGGCGAGTTGCCGACGGTCGCGGCCGTGGCACCGATGCAGCCCGGCTCCTCGCAGATCGTCTATGGGGCGGTGAACTGGAACACCATGGTCTACGGCGTCACCGACACCTTCCTCGACGTGCGCGACTGGGACCTGGCCCTGGGTGAACCGATCACCGAGGGCGATGTGCGTACCGCCAACCGCACCGCCCTGCTGGGACAGACCGTCGCCAACCGGCTGTTCGGCGACGAGGACCCGATCGGCAAGACCATCCGCGTGCGCGAGGCGCCGTTCGTGGTGGCCGGCGTGCTGGCGCCCAAGGGACAGAGCTTCGACGGCCGCGACCAGGACGACACCGTGCTCATCCCCCTGTCGACCGCCCAGCGCAAGGTGTTCGGCAGCCAGTTTCCGAACAGCGTGCGCATGTTCATGGTGCAGGGTGTGTCCGAGCAGCTCATGGCCGAGACCGAGCAGGACATCGCGGCCCTGCTGCGCGAGCGACACCGCATCCAGGAGGGCATGGAGCCGGACTTCACCGTGCGCAACCTGAGCGCCGCCGCGGAGGTGCAGGCCCAGACCACCCGCGTGATGTCCATGCTGCTGGGCGCCGTGGCCGCCATCTCCCTGGTGGTGGGCGGCATCGGCATCATGAACATCATGCTGGTTTCGGTGACCGAACGCACCCGCGAGATCGGCATCCGCATGGCCATCGGTGCGCGCCGCCGGGACATCCTGGCGCAGTTCCTGATGGAGGCGGTGATCGTCTCGGTACTGGGCTGCGTCATCGGTGTGGCGCTCGGCGTCGGCCTGTCGTTCGTGGTCCGCAACAGCTTCGGCATGCACACCGTGGTCACGACCTCGTCGATGGTGCTGTCCTTCGCCGTCGCCGCCATCGTCGGCGTGTTCTTCGGCTGGTATCCGGCACGAAAGGCGGCCGGTCTCAAGCCGATCGAGGCATTGCGTTATCAGTGATGGGAATGGGCGATGGGCGATAGGGCGTGGGCACCGACGAATTCAACTTGGCGATGCTGGCGACACCGCTCTGCAGTTGGGGTCCGGCGCATTGGGCAGCAGGTGCGCGAAGATCGGTGCAAAGAGGACGAGGCCCGCAGAAAAGGCCGCCGACCAAAGAGCTACTGCCGCCCGATGCCTCCAGGCCAAGCCGTACGCGTCTGATCCATGTGGGCGCCTCAACGTCCAGAACGCAATGGCTGCCCCAACTTGCAGGGCTGCAATCGTTCCAAGTGCAGCTCCGTACCCGAGTGAGAAGGCACTCTCGCGGGCTCCTGTGCACCAATCCGTTGGTGTGTACAGCCAGACTCCGTATGGCATGTAATACCTTGCCCCCAAGCCGACTGCGACGGCAAGCGCGAACGCACCAATGGAAATACGAAACCCGGACCCGGGACGGGACGCTCTGTTCATGGGGCCTGGCGTTCGAGTTGAAGGGACTCTCGGACTTTATTTTATCCTTCGTCCTTCTGCCGGGAGTACTCGCCTTCGATGACGATCCCATCATCGGCTCCGGAGGTGCGGGGGCCGCCCGCTCCGGCTGCGGCCGCGCGCAGTTGCGCCTCCATCGCCGCCTGCTGCTCGCGCAGCTGGCGCCGCAGGGCCCGGGTCTTCCACCACAGCCAGCCGCCGATGCACAGCCCGAGGGTCGCGACCACGGCGAGGACCACCACCGAGAACACCACGGCCGTCACGGCCAGAACCACGGCCACCAGGGCCGCCGCCACACCGCGCACCAGACCGCCGACACCGCCGGTCGCCACACCGCCGTCAACACCGATCCTGCCTCTTTCCATCATGCCTCCGATGCACCCGCGTGCCGCGGGCTCTGCTCGCTGGGACCGGGGCGAGGCGCGGGGGTTGCATCCTCCTGTCGCCCCTCGTGCTGCGCGAGCGCCCAGGCGACATGCTCCCGAACCAGCGCCGAGGGGTGGTCTCGCTGCCGGCGCAGCGCACTGACCACGGCTGGCGTCGGCGGTGCGTTGCCGAGTCCGACGGCGAGATTGCGCAGCCAGCGCTCATGGCCGATGCGGCGGATGGCACTGCCCTGCAGACGCTGCTCGAACTCGCCCTCCGTCCAGGCGAAGAGCTCGACCAGCGTTGCGTCGTCGAGGCCGTTGCGCACCGCGAAGGCCTCACCATCCGCGGGACGCGCGTACCGGTTCCAGGGGCACACCACCTGGCAGTCGTCGCAGCCGTAGACGCGGTTGCCGATCAGCGGTCGCAGCGGCTCCGGAATGCTGCCGGCGTGCTCGATGGTGAGATAGGAGATGCAGCGCCGTGCGTCCAGCCGCCAGGGCGCGACGATCGCCCGCGTGGGACACAGATCGATACAGCGGGTGCAGCTCCCGCAATGGGCGGTCACCGGGGCATCGGGCGGCATTGGCAGCGCAATCTGCCACGCGCTTGCGGCCCAAGGCGCGCAGCTGGCTGTTTCAGGCTCCAACGTTGAAAAGCTGGAGGCGTTTCGCGCGTCACTGGGCGGCGATCATGTCGCCGTGCCATGCAACCTTGGCGACAAGGACAGCGTCGAAGCGCTTGTGCCCGCTGCGCTCGAAAAATTGGGCAAGATCGACATATTGGTCAACAATGCGGGCGTTACCCGCGACAATTTGACCATGCGCATGAAGGATGAGGAATGGGATGACGTCATCCGCATCAACCTCGAAGCGACATTCCGCCTCATGCGCGCTGCCACGAAA
>JBEICA010000078.1:0-13970 GCA_040373665.1 Burkholderiales bacterium
CCTGGTTGAGACTCTTGCCCATGCCTTGCGCTGCCTTGCGGGCGCGTTCGATGATTTTCTCGTCAGCGGAAAGCGTAATGTTCATGATGAACTCCTTGTGCTAACACAGTCTATGTGCGCACGGGCTATGTGTCAAGGTGGCGGGCAGCAAAATGGCCGACACGCGGTCGGCCTTTCTGCCAGCGCTTGCTGGGGGCTTAGCCCGGATGTTTCACCAGGCCACGGGATGCGCGGCCTGCCTCACAATGCGCCGCGCCATCATCCCGTGACCTCGTGAAATGTCCAGGTTAGTCTTCCCGACAGGTTGAATTGCACTTCCAGGAGATCCCCATGACCATCGCCCATCTGCGCAAGGAATACACGCGGGAGCGCTTCGATGAGGCCGACGCCGCTGCCGATCCCTTCCTGCAGTTCCAGAGATGGTTCGACGAGGCCTTGTCGGCCCAACTCCCTGAGCCCAACGCCATGACCCTCGCGACGGCGACGCCCCAGGGCGTGCCCTCGGCGCGCATTGTCCTGCTCAAGGAGCTCAGTGGCACCGGCTTCGTTTTCTACACCAACTATCAGAGCCGCAAGGGCCACGAACTCGCCGCCAACCGCCATGCCGCCTTGCTGTTCCACTGGGTGGAACTGGAGCGTCAGGTGCGCATCGAGGGCGTGGTGGACAAGGTCGCGCCGCAGGAGTCCGACGACTATTACCGCGTGCGGCCCCTCGGCAGTCGCATCGGTGCCTGGGCCTCTGTCCAGAGTTCGGTCATACCGAGCCGCGAGGTGCTGGAGCGCAAGGTGGAGGAGAGCGCATCGCTGCTGGGAGAGGACCCTCCCCGTCCGCCGTACTGGGGGGGGTACCGCCTCAAGCCGCACGCCGTCGAGTTCTGGCAGGGCAGGCCGAGCAGGCTGCACGACCGGCTGGCCTACCGGCTGCAGACGGATGGCACCTGGAGCCTGGAACGGCTGTCGCCCTGAGGTCTGTGCCGCGCGGGGGGGGGGGCAGGTGAGGAGCGGCCAGAGAACGGCGGGGTCAATCCCTGCGGAGCAGATCTTCCAGTTCGTCCGGGTCCAGCGCCGCGAGTGCGTGGCGGAAGAACGTCTCGATGCCGTCCGCGCCGGGTGGTGAACCGACGCTGGAGACGGACTCACCCTGCCATCGGGACTGCAGTTGGACGAGATCCGCGCGGTTCGACCAGACCGGCCGGTCGGCCGGGGACGGGGTGCTGCTGCGCTGACGGGTAGTGTTCATCACGGCTCCGCGCTGTGGCTGGGGAAGGTCTCATCGCGTCAGCCCTTCCCGGTATGACCCCGGCTGCCTGTCCGATCCTGGTGCCGGGCGCATGTCTCCCGGCCGTGCCCGCCTGCCACGGGCCTGAGGGCATCCCGTCGCGGGGTCGGACTGTTGTTGCGCCTTCAATTCGCAACTTCCGGGCCTGCCAAAGCGGGAATGGGGGGCTCGATGGCCTGCGGGGCAGTGCAGAGTTGGTCCACGTGTGTCGGCACTGAGAGTCGAGCCTGCCTCGCCGCCTTGACCCGTGCGGGGTGGAGTCGCCCATCGGGAGCGGGAGTCTGTCGGGAAGTCGTCAGCGATTGCAGCGGATTTCGACGGTCCGGGCGGTTTCGGGTGCCGTCAGTGGCGCGGGGTGGCCACCCGCGTCTTGCTGGCGCCACAATTGCGTAAAGTTGGCAGTCGCGAACGGGCGCCACCAAGAACAAGGAGATCACACCATGCGGCGTTTGTCCGGCCTGTCGGCCTTCATTGCTGTCCTGACCGTGTCCTGTGGCACCGGTCAGGCCGCGATCGTCGTCGATACCTTGCCCTACGAGTACGTCCCGGAGTGGACGGACGTCGTCTTTTCGGGAACCGCCATGGTTCTCGAGGACACCGACCCGGATCGGCCCGGATACGAGTCCACCAAGCTCATCACCGAGACGAACAGAGGCGTGTGGTTCGGCTGGGCGTCCTATGGTGACTACTCGCTCAACCAGCCCGCGTGGGGCATGGGCTCTTCAGTGCAGGGGAACTACCTCCGCCTCGATGCCCAGTTCGGTCCCTCATCCGCGGACTGGAGCACCTACTTCTTCGACGAAACCTACAACGCGGCCATCGCCTACGGGCCCACGATCGGCTGCAACGACCTCGTGGCGAACACCACCGGCTGCTACGGTCTGCCGAGGGCGGAAGGCATTCTGCTCGGACTGGCGGAGGACAACGACCCGAAGAGCCCCCGGTCGGTATTCGTGCCTCTGGATCTCCATCAGACGCACACCTACGAGGTTCTCCTCAAGAACGGGTTTGTCACCTACCACGTGAACGGGGAACTGATGGCCGCGGGTCGTGCCTTCAAGTCGGAACGGGGGCTCGCCATCGCCGTGATCGGCGACGGCAGCGGTTCGACGCTCACCGGCGAGGGCTTCATGCGCGTCAGTCGCGCCGTCTGGGACAACGCCCCGGCTTTCGACACCCTGCCGGATCAGGCGCGTGCGAACATCGGCGACTTCACCAATCCGGCGGGCACTACCATCGAGGTTGCGGGTCGGCTCCAGAACGCCTTCGGCGCAACCTTCATCAACCGTGGTGCCGTCTCCATTCTCGGCGGCGGGTACTTCGAGAACCTCGCCGGAGGGACCTTCGGCAACGAGGCCACGGTGTTCGGCATCCCCCTGTCGCAGATCCTGAACCAGGGCCAGATGAGCAACGCCGCCGGGGCCACATTCAGCAACGGCGGGAGCTTCCGCGGGGCGGCGGGTTCGGTCTTCACCAACGCGGGCGTGTACGAAAACCTCGTGGGTGGCGCGTTCGGCCTGGGCGGCACCGTGCTCGGCATCGCCGGTTCACAACTCCTGAACCGCGGGAACCTGGATGTCGAATCCGGCGGAGTGCTCTCGAACGCCGGCATGTTCTCGAACGACGGGGTGACCAGGCTCCGCAGCGGTGGAACGATCCTCGGCCTGGGCGGCGCGCATCTCGTGAACTCCGGTCTGTTCCAGACCGACGCCGGCAGCCAGTTCAGCAACTCGGGCACCTTCCGCAACCTGTTCGGCGGCATGGCGATGCTCGGCGGCAAAACGATCAACTACAGCCCCAACACCATCGACAACCAGGGCGAGATGCACGTCAGCGGCAGCCTCACCAACGCCGCGACAGGTGTGATGCACAACAGCGGTCTTCTGGTGATCGAGACCGGTGGCAGTCTGGTGAACGAAGGCCTGGTCAACAACTCCGGGCAGGTGACAAACGCCGGCACGGTGGAACTGGCCGTTGGCAGCAACTGGACCGGTTCCGGCAGTTTCGTCCAGTCCGCCGGGCTGACCCGTGTCGATGGGCTCATGGAGGGGGGTGATCTGCGCTTCGACGGCGGGCGCGTGACCGGCACTGGCACCCTGCGCTCTGCAGCCCCGGTCATCATCGGCGCGGGCGCGGTGCTCGGCGGGGTGGCGGGTGTGCCCCTGATCGATGCCGACCTTGCGCTGTCCGGAGTGCTGGAATTCACTTCTCCGGCGTCATTCCTCGCCATGGGGCCGCACGCCCTTGGTCTGCTGGCGGGTTCCGAGATCCGGATCACCCTGAGCGGCGTGCCGGCGGCGGGGGACGACTTCCTGCTGGTGGACGCGGGCAGCGTGAGCGGTCTGGAACTGGTCACGCTGCATGTCGATGGCGGCGGGGCCCTCGGCTTCGCCCTGGAGAATCGGTCGGGCGATCTCTACCTGAACGCGCTTGCACCCGTGCCGGAACCCAGCGGTCTTGCGCTCGCCGGAGCCGGGCTGGCGCTTCTCTGGTGGCGGCGGGGCCGCCCCGGTCGCGTGTCGCGCCAGCCGGGCTGATCCAGTTGCTTCGCCGGCCGGCCCCGAGTCCGCGGGCAGGCACCCGGAGTCATCCCGCTGGCCGGCGTCAATGCGGTCCGGATGCCAGACCCGAGGCCAGCGAGGCGAGACTCGCATGGTGGGTGATGTCGGTGTGCAGCGGCGTGACCGAGATGTATCCCTCGTGCACGGCCCCGAGGTCGGTGTCCGACGGTGGCTCGCCCGTCTCGTGGATGAAGCTCAGCCAGGCGTAGGGAAAGTTGCGGGCGTCGATGCGGTGATCCACCGCCAGATGGATGTGACCCCAGTTGCCCTGACGGGCGACGCGCACCCCGCGCACCTGGTCGGGATCGACATCGGGATAATTGACGTTCACGAACACCCCGGCCGGCAGGTCGATCTCCAGCAGCCGCCGGACCAGGGCCGGGCCGTGGCGCTCGGCCGTCGCCCAGCGCACCTCCTGACCCTGGGTGAACAGCTGGCTCATCGCGATGGCACGCACGCCACAGGCCGTGGCCTCCATGGCGCCGGCGATGGTGCCCGAGTAGGTCAATTCCTCTGCCAGGTTGGCCCCGCGGTTCACACCCGACAGCACCAGGGTCGGCGGGCTGTCCTTCAGGATGTCGCGCAGGCCGATGATGGCGCAGTCGGCCGGTGTGCCGCGCAGCAGCGAGAAACGCTTCTCGTCGAACTGGCGCACCCGGATGGGTTCCGCCAGGGACACGGAGCGTCCCGCGCCAGAGCGTTCGAAGTCGGGCGCAACGATCCAAACGTCGTCCGTGATCTGCCGGGCGATGCGTTCCATCACGGCCAGTCCCGGTGCCAGGATGCCGTCGTCGTTGGTGATGAGGATGCGATGGTTCATGGCGGGTGATGGACGCATGCTGAGGACCCGGCAGGTTAACATGCACCTCCAGCCGGACCCGGGCTCTCACGGCCAGCGGCTGCGACGCAGTACACTCCGGGACTTGCGTCCGCCCCGGCGTCCCGGCTGGCGGCCCCGTCCACCCGAGGAGAGACTCATGACCGACGCCGTCATCGTATCCACTGCCCGCACCCCCCTGTGCAAGTCCTGGCGCGGCGCCTTCAACATGACCCATGGGGCGACGCTTGGCGGTCACGCCGTGCAGCACGCGGTGGCGCGCGCCGGGCTGGATCCGGCGGAAGTGGAGGACGTGCTCATGGGCTGTGCCAACCCCGAGGGTGCCACCGGCCACAACATCGCGCGCCAGATCGCGCTGCGGGCCGGGCTGCCCATCACGACCTCGGGCGTGACGGTCAATCGTTTCTGCTCCTCCGGGCTTCAGACCATCGCGATGGCGGCCCAGCGCATCATCGCCGGTGAGGCCGACATCTTCGTCGCCGGTGGGGTGGAGTCCATCTCCTGCGTGCAGAACGAGATGAACCGCCACATGGTGCACGACGACTGGCTCAGGCAGAACAAGCCCGAGATCTACTGGAACATGCTGCAGACCGCGGAGCAGGTGTCCAGGCGCTACGGCATCGGCCGCGAGGTCCAGGACCGCTACGGTGTGGCCAGCCAGCAACGGGCGGCCGCCGCCGCGGCCGCCGGCCTGACCCGCGACGAGATCGTGCCCATCCGGGTCACCATGAAGGTCGTGGACAAGGCCACCGGCCAGGAGTCCACGAAAGAGGTCACTGCCGACCGCGACGAGGGCATCCGCGCCGACACCACCTACGAGGGTGTGTCGCAGATCAAGCCGGCGGTCGAGGGTGGCGTGATCGCCGCCGGCAACGCCAGTCAGTTCTCCGATGGCGCCTCGGCCTGTGTGGTCATGAACAGCCGTGTCGCGGAACGCAAGGGCCTGCAGCCGCTGGGTATCTTCCGCGGTTTCGCCATCGCGGGCTGCGAGCCCGACGAGATGGGCATCGGCCCGGTCTACGCCGTGCCCAAGCTGCTCGAGCGCACCGGGGTGCGCCTCGAGGACGTCGGCCTCTGGGAGCTGAACGAAGCCTTCGCGGTGCAGGTGCTCTACTGCCGTGACAAGCTCGGCATCCCCGACGACCGTCTCAACGTCAACGGCGGTTCCATCGCCGTGGGTCACCCCTACGGCGTCACCGGCTCGCGTCTGGTCGGGCACGCCCTGATCGAGGGCCGGCGCCGCGGCGTGAAGCATGTCGTGGTCACCATGTGCATCGGTGGCGGCATGGGCGCCGCCGGTCTGTTCGAGGTGGTCTGACCCCGAGCCCTGGGTCGGGCGGCAGCCGTCGCCCGACCGGTGTATCCCACTCCCTCAGCACGCTGCCGCCATGCACTCCCGGATCATCAACCGCCGCGACCTCGACTTCATGCTCTACGAGCTGCTGGACCTCGAGGGCATGTGCTGGCGCGAGCGCTATCGTGAACACTCGCGCGAGACCATAGACGCGGTGCTGGACACCGCCCTGCAGATCGCGACCGAGAAATTCGCGCCCCACAACCGCAAGGCCGACGAGAACGAGCCGCGCTTCGAGAACGGGCGCGTGGTGATGATTCCGGAGGTCGGCGAGGCGCTGAAGGCGTTCTCGGACGCGGGTTTCATCGCCGCCAGCTTCGACGCGCAACTCGGCGGCATGCAGCTGCCGGTGATGGCGGCGCAGGCGGCGTTCGGCATCTTCAACGGCGCCAACATTTCCACGGCCGCCTACGCCTTCCTCGCCATCGCCAACGCCAACCTGCTGTCGGTGTTCGGCAACGAGGCGCAGAAGGCCGCCTACCTGCCGCATCTGCTGTCGGGCCGCTTCCTCGGCACCATGTGCCTGTCCGAGCCCCACGCCGGGTCGTCCCTGTCCGACATCACGACGCGGGCCGAGCCTCAGCCCGATGGCACCTGGCGGCTGTTCGGGCAGAAGATGTGGATCTCCGCCGGGGAACACGAACTCGCCGAGAACATCGTCCACCTGGTGCTGGCCCGCATCAAGGGCGCACCGCCGGGGGTCAAGGGCATCTCGCTGTTCGCGGTACCGAAGTTCCTGGTCGGGGCAGACGGCAGCCTGGGCGCGCGCAACGACGTCTGGCTTGCCGGCCTCAACCACAAGATGGGTTACCGGGGCACCACCAACTGCGTGCTCAATTTCGGCGAGAAGGATGGCGCCATCGGCACCCTGGTGGGAGAGCCGAACAAGGGTCTCGTCTGCATGTTCCACATGATGAACGAGGCCCGCATCGGCGTCGGCCTCGGCGGCGTGATGCTCGGCTATGCCGGCTACCTCCACGCGCTGGCGTATGCGCGCGAGCGCGCCCAGGGACGCCCGGTACTGGCCAAGGATCCGACCCGCCCGCAGATCAAGCTGGTCGAGCACCCGGACGTGCGCCGCATGCTGCTGGCGCAGAAGGCCTATGTCGAAGGCGGACTGGCGCTGTGCCTATACGCCGCCCGCCTGGTGGACGACGAGCGTTCCGCCGACGAGCAGAAGACGCGGCGCGACGCCCGGCTGCTGCTGGAGATCCTCACCCCCATCGTCAAGGCCTGGCCGGCCCAGTGGTGCCTCGCCGCCAACGATCTGGCCATCCAGGTGCACGGCGGCTACGGCTACACCCGCGAGTACGCGGTGGAGCAGTTCTACCGCGACAACCGCCTCAACGCCATCCACGAGGGTACCAACGGCATCCAGGCCCTGGACCTGCTCGGGCGCAAGGTCGGCATGGAGGACGGCATGGCGATCCAGCGCCTCGCCATGGAGATCGACCGCACCGCCCGCGAGGCGCGGAACAGCGACTCCCCCGAGTTGAAGCAGTACGGTCAGAATCTCACCGATGCGCTGGCCAACGTGATGGAGGTGGTGCGCAACGTCCTGTGCGCAACGGACAAGGGCCACGCCGAACTGGCCATGGCCAATGCCCATGTGTTCCTCGAGATGACCGGCCACGTCGTCGTGGCCTGGCTGTGGCTGCGCCAGGCACTGGTGGCGGTGCGGGCACTGCCCGGGGCGATTCCGGGCGACCGCGAGTTCTACCAGGGCAAGCTGCAGGCCTGCGGGTACTTCTTCCGCTGGGAACTGCCCCGGACCGCGCACTGGTACGCGCTTCTCAATGACATGGATCCCACGTGCCTCGAGATGCAGGATGCGTGGTTCTGAAACAGGAGGACCGACGATGCAGGTGAAGGAGTTGTTCGATCTCGAGGGCCAGGTGGCGTTGATCACCGGCGGATCCCGCGGCCTTGGGCTGCAGATGGCCGAGGCCCTGGGCGAGATGGGTGCGAAGCTGGCCCTGTCGGCGCGCAAGGTGCACGAACTCGAGGAGGCTGCCGCCCACCTGCGCGGCCTGGGGCACGAGGTGCTGATCCATCCGGCCGACCTGTCCGACGCCGCCGCGGCACAGCCGCTGGTGGACGCCGTGATGGCGCGCTGGGGGCGCATCGACATCCTGGTGAACAACGCCGGCGCCAGCTGGGGCGCGCCCGCCGAGGAGCATCCGCTGGACGCGTGGCACAAGGTCATGAACCTCAACGTCACTGCGCTGTTCGTGCTGTCGCAGGCGGTGGCGCGCGCCAGCATGATCGCGCGTGGCAGCGGCAAGATCATCAACATCGCCTCCATCGCGGGGCTGGTGGGCACCGATCCGCACTTCATGCCCACCATCGCCTACAACACCAGCAAGGGTGCGGTGGTCAATTTCACCCGTTCCCTCGGGGCGGAGTGGGCGCGCCACGGCATCCAGGTCAACGCCATCGCCCCCGGTGTGTTCCCGAGCAAGATGTCACGCGGCATGATCGACCGCGCCGAGCAGTACATCCTCGATCACACGCCAATGCGCCGCCTCGGCACCGACCACGACCTCAAGGGTGTGACCGTGCTGCTCGCTTCGCGCGCCTCGGACTACATGACCGGCGTGGTGATCCCCGTCGATGGTGGCTACTGCGCCATCTGAGCGACCGATTCCGTCGATCAGACCCCTCCCCGGACCGGCCATGCCGAGCGTGTTCGATCTGCGCATTCCCTATGCCGAACTGCTCGGCATGCGACGGCTCACCGAGGAGCCGGGTCGGGTGACGGCCGCACTCGAGGTGCGCCCGGAACTGACCAACAGCTGGGGCGCCGCCCATGGCGGCGCCATCATGTCGCTGCTCGACATGACGATGGGCATGAGCGCCAAGTCCCTCGACCCCGAGGCGATCGGGGCCACGACCGTGGAACTCAAGGTCAATTTCCTCGCCGCGGCCACCGGCGAACTCGTGTCGGCCGGCCAGGCGCAGCGCGCCGGCCGCTCGCTGGTGTTCGTCGAAGGTGAGGTGAGGGATGCGTCCGGCACCCTGCTGGCCAAGGGCACCGGCACCTTCAAGCTGCGCCACACCCGCGCGGCGGGCTGACCCCATTCACCGGAGACATGCATGGCGCTCGATCCGCAGGTGCAGGCCATTCTCACCGCCGTGAAGGCGGCCGGCATTCCCGAACCCTGGCAGGTGTCACTGGGCGAGGCGCGTGCCGGCTACCAGGCCCGCGTCGCCCGCGTGGATGTCAAGGATGAACCCATCCACCAGGTCGCGGACCGGCTGATCCCCGGCCCGGAGCGGCCGATCCCGATCCGCGTCTACCGCCCCCGCGCCACGAAGCCTGGGGAGACGCTGGGCGCGTTGCTGTGGTTCCATGGTGGCGGTTTCGTCATCGGTAGCCTCGACACCCACGATTCAGCCTGCCGCCGCCTGGCCAGGGAGGCCGACGTGGTGGTGGTGTCGGTGGACTACCGCCTCGCGCCCGAGTCGCGTTTTCCCGCGGCGGTGGACGATTGCATGGCGGCGCTGCGCTGGGTCGCCCTGCAGGGCGCGGCCGAACTGGACGTCGACGCCCGGCGGCTGGTGGTGGGTGGCGACAGCGCCGGCGGCAACCTCGCTGCGGTATGCGCGTTGCTGGCCCGTGACGAGGGCTTCCCGCGCATCGCCCATCAGCTGCTCATCTACCCCTGCGTCGCGCCGGAGCCCGAGACCGCGTCGCACCACCGATTCGCCGAGGGGCATCTGCTCACCCGAAAAACGCTGACGTGGTTCTACAAGCAGTACCTGCGAAGCGCGCGCGACACCCAGGACTTGCGTTTCGCCCCGCTGGTGGCGGACGACCTGTCCGGTCTGCCGCCGACCTTCGTGCTGGTGGCCGGCCACGACCCGTTGCGCGACGAGGGCGTGCAATACGCCACCCGCCTCATCGAGGCCGGCAACGACTGCACCCTGATCAACATGGCCGGCATGGTGCACGGCTTCTATCTGATGCTGGGTGCGGTCGATGCCGCGTCCGAAGCCATCCGCCTGTCCGGTGCCGCCGTGTCGCGCGCGCTGGCGGCGCATCGAGGAGAATGAAAACATGCAATCCCTGAAGGGCAAGGTGGCGTGGATCACGGGGGCCGGTACCGGCATCGGGCTGGCCGGCGCCAGGGCGCTCGCCGAGGCCGGCGCGGCGGTCGTGATGTCGGGCCGGCGGCGCGAGGTACTGGAAGCCGAGGCGGCGGCCATCGCCACCGCGGGCGGACATGCCGAGGTCGAGGGGCTCGACGTGAGCGACGCCGCTGACGTGCAGCGCGTCGCCGAGGCCGTGATCGGGCGCCATGGGCGCGTGGACATCCTGGTCAACAGCGCCGGGCTGAACGTGCCGCAGCGTTTCTGGAAGAACCAGACCGTGGCCGGCTGGAACGAGGTCATCCGCATCAACCTCGACGGCTCCTACTACTGCACCGCCGCCGTGCTGCCGGCGATGCGCGCCCGTCGCGACGGTCTGGTGATCAACATCTCCTCGTGGTCGGGGCGTTTCGACACCTTCCTCACGGGTCCGGCCTACAACGCCGCCAAGCATGCGGTGGTGGCGATGACCGCCCACCTCAACGAGGAGGAGTGCGTCAACGGCATCCGCGCCTGCTGCATCTGTCCGGCCGAGGTGGCCACGCCCATCATGGAAAAGCGCCCCGTCCGGCCTTCGGACGAGGACATCGCCCGCATGCTCCAGCCCGAGGACCTCGGCCGCACCATTCGCTGGGTGGCGGAGCAGCCGCCCCACGTGTGCGTCAATGAGATCCTCATCAGCCCGACGTGGAACCGCATCTTCCTCGGCGCACCGGACCTGAAGCGCAGTTGACACGGCTGGCCTGAGCGCGCCGCGGCGGCGGAGGGGCGCTCCGGTCCGGCTGCATGTCGGGTGCCCGTCGCACGCCCGGGTTCTGCTGACCCGGCGACGCTGCGTGGAGGGATGTCAAGCGCCATCGACCTCGGGGAAGCTGCCACAAGCGCGCCCTGGCAGGCTACACTGGCCGGCTGTCCATAGCCCAGCCGCCGGTCGTCGATGAAGTCCTCCACGCTCACCCGTCGTGACATCGAGCGCAATGTCCCCGAGCAGTTCATCTCGCGAGGGGAGCAGTACGTCCGCGAAGGCAGGGTGGGGCACCTGCGTCCAGGCGCCGGCCCTGGCCGTTATGAGGGAGAGGTCGAGGGCACCGATCCGCTGCCCTACCGCGTCGAAGTGCAGATCCTCGCCGGCAACGGTGGCGCCCGCATCCACGGCAAGTGCACCTGCCCGGTCAGCGTGAATTGCAAGCACGTGGCGGCGGTGCTGCTGAGCCTGCTGGACGGACCGACGCGGCACAGAGCCGACGATGGCACCGGCCTGGTGATGTCACAGGGCGGGCGGCCGCTGGAGTCTGGCGCCGCGATGCGGCCGCCGGTACCTGTCGACGAACTCCCGCTGCCCTGGACCACCTGGCTCGGTGCCGCAGCCGACCTGCTGAAGTCACGGCGCAGGGAAGATGGTGTGTCCACCCCGGCGCCGCAGCGGCTGATCTACGTGCTCGATCACACCCCCAGCTACCAGCGGCCCGGCGTTCGGGTGCTGCTCATGACGGTGCGGCTGCGCAAGGACGGCAGCTATGGCCGGGCGCAGCCCTGGCACAACGCCCGCAATGCCGTGGTGTCGCCGCCCAGCTTCGTGACCTCCGAGGACCAGCGGGTCCTCAAGCGCCTGCTCATGGAGGGCAACGCCGCCTTCGATTCGGAACTGGTGCTGCGCGGCCATGCGGGTGAGGAGGTCCTGCCCGCTGTGCTCGGCACGGGGCGGTGCCATTTTGGCAATGCCGAGGGTCCGCTGCTCGCGCTCGGTCCGGGCCGCGATGCGGCAGCCCGCTGGGAGCAGCGCGAGGACGGGTCGCAGCGCGTGGTCTGGGACGCCACGCCACCCGTTGGCGGCACACTGGCCTTGTCGCCGCCCTGGTATCTGGACATGGAGCGCGGCGAGTGCGGTCCCATCGTCTGCGGCTGGGAGCCCGACATCGCATGGATGCTGGCCACCATGCCCGCGGTGCAGGCCGATCAGGTGGCCGCGGTGCGCAACGCCCTGGAGGCTCGGTTCCCGGGTCTGGGTCTGCCCATGCCCCAGGCGCCGCGCGAGGAGGACGCGCTCGACATCGCGCCGTTACCCAGGCTGCGCCTGCTGACTCTCGAATCCTCGTCCCGGCAGCGCGGCGGCACCTACTACCTGAGCATGGCCAGTCTGCGCTTCGAATACGGTGGCGTGCGCGTCGGCCCGCACGATCCCGGCATCGTCCGGCACTTTGGCAACGGCGTGGTGCGTCGCATCCGCCGTGACGCGCGCGAGGAGAAGCGCAGGCGGGCCGAGTTGGAACATGTGGGTCTGACCCTGGCCGAGGACCTGGGCTATCGCCTGCCCCACGAGCTGGAGGGTGGCTACGTGCTGCCGGACGAATCGCACTGGGTGCCGTTCGTTTGTCAGGAACTGCCGGGCCTGCGGGCGGCCGGCTGGCAGGTGGAGTACGACGAGTCCTTCCAGTATCAGCCGGTCGAGGCGGGCGACTGGCACGCCGAGGTCGAGGAGATCGACAGCGACTGGTTCGACCTCAGTCTGGGGGTGGATGTCGAGGGCCGGCGCGTCGATCTGCTGCCCATTCTGGTGGCCCTGGTGCGGGACCGCCCCGAACTGCTGTCGCCCGATCACAAGGACACGTCCGGACATGTCGCCGCACGGCTGCCGGACGGCCGCATCCTGCCCGTCCCCGTGGCGCGGGTGCGACCGATGGCCGCGATCCTGGATGAGCTGCTGCTGGGGTCACGCCCTGGCAAGGTGCGCCTCCCCCGCATGGACGCTCCGCGTCTGGCCTCGCTGGAGCAGGCGGCGCCGATGCAGTGGCAGGGCGGGGATTCGGTGCGGACCCTCGGACGGCGTCTGTCCGGATTCGAGCGTATCGCACCCGTCCCGGCGCCGGCCGGCCTGAAGGCGGCGCTCAGGCCCTACCAGCTTGACGGGCTCGCCTGGCTCCAGTTCCTGCGCGAATACGAGGTCGGCGGCATCCTCGCCGACGACATGGGGCTGGGAAAGACGCTGCAGGCGCTGGCGCACGTCCTGAGCGAGAAGGAGGCCGGGCGGCTGGACCGGCCGGCGCTGATCGTCGCGCCCACCAGCGTGGTACCGAACTGGCGGGCCGAGGCTGCGCGCTTCGCGCCGGACCTGAAGGTCCACGTCTCCCACGGCCTGAAGCGCAAGGATTCGCTGGACCGGCTCGGCCAGTACGATGTCGTCATCACGACCTATCCGCTGCTGCCGCGCGACAAGGCGGTGCTGGTGGAGCAGGAATTCCATCTGGTCATCCTTGACGAGGCCCAGCAGGTCAAGAACGCCCAGAGCCAGGCGGCGGCGGTGGTGCGCAGCCTGCGCGCGCGCCATCGGCTCTGCCTGAGTGGCACGCCGCTGGAGAACCACCTCGGCGAGCTCTGGTCGCTGTTCCACTTCCTCATGCCAGGTTTCCTGGGCGACGCCATGTCGTTCCGGCGGAACTTCCGCACCCCGATCGAGAAGCACCGCGACGAGGGGCGCCGTCAGGCGCTGGCGCGGCGCATCCGCCCGTTCCTGCTGCGGCGGACCAAGGAGCAGGTGGCGGCCGAACTGCCGCCGAAGACCGAGATCGTGCGCGAGGTCGAACTCGACGGCGCGCAGCGCGAGCTCTACGAGACCGTGCGCGTGGCGATGGACGAACGGGTACGCCGGGAGATCGCGAGACGCGGTCTGGCGCAGAGCCAGATCGTGCTGCTGGACGCGCTGCTCAAGCTGCGTCAGGTGTGCTGCGACCCACGGCTCGTCAAGACCGCGCAGGCGGCCGCAGTCAAGCAATCCGCAAAGCTTGAGCTGCTGATGCAGATGGTGCCCGGGTTGATCGATGAAGGCCGCCGCATTCTGGTGTTTTCACA
>JBEICA010000055.1:0-15990 GCA_040373665.1 Burkholderiales bacterium
GGGGTGCACGCCACCAAGGACCGCCCGGTGGTGGAGAACGGGCAGATCGTCATCCGGCCGATGAACTATCTCGCGATGTCCTACGACCACCGCATCATCGACGGTCGCGAGGCGGTGCTCGGGCTGGTCGCCATCAAGGAAGCGCTGGAGGATCCGGCGCGGCTGCTGCTGGACGTGTGATCCGCGCGGGGCCCGGGCGGAGCGCGGGGGTGAACCCGCGCCGCCTGATGTCCCCGTCAGGACGTCGGGCGCCAGGCTGTGCGCGGTCGACGGCCAAGTCGAGCCGCAGGGGACCGTGCGCGGCGGAGCTGCCGTTCCGGCGTTGGATCAGGGCTGGCACGGTGTGACAGAGTCCGGCCTCAGGGGCCTGCAGCGCACGCTGACGGGTGCCCCGCGTCCCGGGAAGATCCGGATTAGGAGACGAATATGGGCAAGCAATACGATGTCGTGGTGATCGGTGCGGGACCCGGCGGTTACGTGGCGGCGATCCGTGCCGCCCAGCTCGGGCTGTCGGTGGTCTGCATCGACGCCTGGAAGAACGCGGCGGGCAAGCCGAGTCTGGGGGGCACCTGTCTGAACGTCGGCTGCATTCCGTCCAAGGCACTGCTCGAGTCATCCGAAAATTACGAGCGTGCGGCGCACAAGTTCGCCGATCATGGCATCCAGGTCGGCGGGCTCACGCTGGACGTGTCGAAGATGCTCGCCCGCAAGGACAAGATCGTCGACACCTTCACCACCGGCATCGCGCTCCTGTTCAAGAAGAACAAGGTGACCTCGCTGCACGGTTACGGGCGCTTTGCCGGCCGCAAGGGTGACGACTATGTCATCGAGGTTCTCGGCGGCGGCGCCCCGGTCACGGTACTGGGACGTCACGTCATCATCGCCACCGGCTCGCTGCCGCGGTCGCTGCCCGGCATCGAGGTCGACAACAAGATCGTCTGCGACAACATCGGCGCCCTGTCCTTCACAGAGGTGCCGAAGCGGCTCGCGGTGATCGGCGCCGGCGTCATCGGTGTGGAAATGGGCAGCGTGTGGCGGCGGCTCGGCTCCGAGGTCACCATCCTCGAGGCGTTGCCCAGCTTCCTGGCCGCGGCCGACGAACAGGTCGCCAAGGAGGCCTTCCGCCAGTTCACCGGTCCGCTCGGCCTCAAGATCCTCACCGGCGCCAAGGTGCAGTCGGTGTCCCGCGCCGACAACTCCGTCACGGTCGAATACCTCGACCGCGAAGGCACGCGCCACGTCTCCGAGTTCGACCGTCTGGTGGTGGCGATCGGCCGTGTGCCCAACACCGGCGGCCTGCAGACCGAGGCCGTCGGGCTGAAGCTCGACGAACGCGGTTACGTCGAGGTTGACGGCATGTGCCGCGCCAGTCTGCCGAACGTGTTCGCCATCGGCGACGCCGTGCGCGGTCCCATGCTGGCCCACAAGTCTTCCGAGGAAGGCGTGATGGTGGCCGAGCTCATCGCCGGGCAGGCGGGGCACATCAACCTCGACACCATCCCCTGGGTGATCTACACCGCACCCGAGATCGCCTGGGTCGGACGCACGGAGCAGGAGCTGAAGGCCGCTGGCGTGGACTACCGCGCCGGGCAGTTTCCCTTCATTGCCTCAGGCCGCGCACGTGCCCTGGGTGAGACCGCCGGGTTCGTGAAGATGCTGGCCGACGCGCAGACCGACCGCATTCTCGGCGTGCACATCATCGGCCCGTATGCCTCCGAACTGATCTCCGAGGCGGTGGTGGCGATGGAGTTCGGCGCCACCAGCGAGGACATCGCGCGCATCGTTCATGCCCACCCGACGCTGTCGGAGGGACTGCACGAGGCGGCCCTGGGCGTGTCGAAGCGCACCCTCAACATCTGAGGCTGCAGGGTCAGGGGGAGCGGACCCGCGCGGGTCCGGGCATGGGAACGCAGCCGTCGGCCGCTGCCGGGAGTGGCTTTGCCGAGGTGTTCGCGCGGCGCGCCACGGAACTGGGCTTCAGCCTCGATCCCGCGCAGCAACGGGCGGCCGCCACCTTCGCGGCGCTTGCCGCAGCCCTGTCCGAGGGCGCGTCGGGCGGCGGCGGCTGGCTGCCCTGGAAGCGTCGCCGCACTCCGGCGCGGGGCCTCTACCTGTGGGGTGGGGTGGGGCGGGGCAAGAGTTTCCTGATGGACACCTTCTTCGAGCACGTCGCCTTCTCGCCCAAGCGGCGCGTGCATTTCCACCGGTTCATGCGCGAGATCCACGCGAGGCTGCGCGATCTGCAAGGGCGGGTGGAGCCCATGGCGGAGGTGGCGGTGGGCGTGGCCGGGGAGGCCAGGCTGCTTTGTCTGGACGAGTTCCAGGTCACCGACATCGGCGACGCCATGCTGATGCGCAAGCTGCTCGAAGGCCTGTTCGAGCAGGGGGTGACCATCGTCACCACGTCCAACACGCCACCGGAGCGCCTCTACCTTCACGGTCTGCAGCGCTCCCAGTTCCTGCCGGCGATCGCCCTCATCGAACGCCAGCTGGACGTGATGCACATGGACGATGGCACCGACTACCGTCAGGCGGCCCTGGAGCGGGCTGGGACCTACCATGTCCCGCCCGGCGCCGAGGCCGATGCCAACATGGCGGAGATGTTCCGCACGCTGACCGGGACCGATGGGATACCCCAGGTCGTCTCCATCGAGGGCCGGCCGGTGTCGGCGCGGGCGGTGGCCGACGGCGCAGCCTGGTTCGAGTTCGCGGCCTTGTGCGACGGCCCGCGCGCCCAGGCGGACTACATCGAGCTGGCCCGCCGGCACCACACCGTTTTCCTGTCCGGGGTGCCGCGCTTCAAGGCCTCGGGAGAGGCGGACCGCATGCGGCGTTTCACCTGGCTCGTGGATGAGTTCTACGACCGGCGGGTGAAGCTGATCGTGTCTGCCGCGGCCGACGCCATCGCGCTATATTCGGACGTGAACGTCACCGCCGAGCAGGAGCGCACCTCCAGCCGGCTGGTCGAGATGCAGACCCACCGTTACCTCGGTGAGCCCCATCTGGGCTGACCCCGACGAATCGACACGAGAGGACACGCAAGACATGGCAGCTTTCAAGGCGCTCAGGATCTTCAACGAGGACGGCAAGGTCGCGAGCCGGCTGGTGGAGATGCAGCTCGACGAACTCGACCCGGGCGAGGTGGTGATCCGGGCGGAGTATTCGAGCATCAACTACAAGGACGCGCTGGCCGCGACCGGCGCCGGCAAGATCATCCGCCGCTTCCCCTGTGTTGGCGGGATCGACGTGGCCGGCGTGGTCGAGAGCTCGGCTGACCCCGCATTCAAGCCCGGCGACAAGGTGATCTGCACCAGCTACGACTTCGGTGTCGCCCACGACGGCGGGTATGCCGGCTACGCGCGCGTCCCGGCGGCCTGGGTGGTGCCCTTGCCCGAGGGCATGAGCACCCGCGAGGCCATGGCGTTGGGCACGGCCGGCTTCACTGCCGGGCTTGCGGTGGCACGCATGGAAGCCAACGGCCTGACCCCTGCCAGCGGGCCTGTGGTGGTGTCGGGGGCCACGGGCGGGGTCGGCTCGATCGCCGTCGACATCCTCGCCGGGCTGGGGTACCGCGTGACCGCGCTCACCGGAAAGGAGTCGGAGGCCGGTTATCTGAAGGATCTCGGCGCCGCCGAGGTCATGCTGCGTTCGTCCCTGGATCTGTCCAAGATCCGTCCGCTCGACAAGTCCCTCTGGGCCGGCGCGGTGGACAACCTCGGCGGCGACGTGTTGTCCTGGATGGCCTCGACCATGCAGGTCGGCGGCACCATCGCCGCCATCGGTCTGGCGGCCAGCTTCAGCTTCAACACCACCGTCATGCCTTTCATCCTGCGCGGGGTGACCCTGTGCGGGGTCGACTCGGTGAACTGCCCGATGGCGCAGCGCCGCGAGGTGTGGCGCAGGCTGGCCGGCGACATGAAGCCGCGGCATCTCGCCGCCATGACGCGCAGCATCGGTTTCGACGACCTGCCTTCGGCCTTCGCGGCCTACCTCGAGGGCAAGGTCAAGGGACGGACCGTGGTGGCCATTTCCTGAGGCCGAGGGCACGCCGTGTCGGGTGCACGGCGGCCGCGGTTTCGGCGCCCTGGCGGGCGCTCGGGGGAAGGGCAGTGATCAATCGCGGGGGGCGGCCGGCGAGCCGTGACCTCGGACACCAGGGGGAGTCATGGGGAGCACCTACCAGCAGTTCCACCGCCGTTCGATCGACGAGCGGGATGCGTTCTGGCGCGAGCAGGCGGCGCTGGTCGACTGGCAGACGCCTTTCTCCCAGGTGCTGGATTATTCACGGCCCCCGTTCGCGCGCTGGTTCGTGGGTGGACGCACCAACCTGTGCCACAACGCGGTCGACCGGCACCTGCACGATCGCGCCGATCAGGCGGCGCTGGTGTTCATCTCGACCGAGACCGACGCGCACCAGATCCTGACCTACCGGCAGTTGCATGACGAGGTCAATCGCTGTGCGGCCATGATGCGCAGCCTCGGCGTTGTCGCGGGGGACCGGGTCATCATCTACATGCCGATGATTCCCGAGGCCGCAGTGGCCATGCTGGCCTGCGCGCGCATCGGCGCGATCCACTCCGTGGTGTTCGGCGGCTTTGCAGCCCACAGCCTGGCCACGCGCATCGAGGACGCTACGCCGAGGCTCATCGTCTCCGCCGATGCCGGCATGCGCGCCGGCAAGGTCGTGCACTACAAGCCCCTTCTCGACGAGGCCATCCGCGTGTCGGCGCACAAGCCGGCGCATGTGCTGCTGGTGGATCGGGGCCTGGATTCCGGGTGTGCCCGCGACGCCGGGCGGGACGTCGACTGGGCCAGCCTGCGACAGCAGCACCTGGACGCACGGGTGGCACCGGAATGGCTGGAGTCCTCCAGCCCGTCCTACATCCTCTACACCTCGGGCACCACCGGCAAGCCCAAGGGCGTGCAACGCGACGTCGGCGGCTACGCCGTCGCGCTGGCGGCCTCGATGAAGCACATCTACTGCGGTGCGCCCGGGGAGACCATGTTCACCACCTCGGACATCGGCTGGGTGGTGGGGCATTCCTACATCGTCTACGGGCCGCTGATCGCGGGCATGACGAGCATCTTCTACGAGGGTGTGCCGGTGCGCCCCGACGCCGGCATCTGGTGGAAGATCGTGCAGGACCACAAGGTCAACGTGATGTTCTCGGCACCCACCGCCATCCGCGTGCTCAAGAAGCAGGACCCCGACTTCATTCGCCGGCACGACCTGTCGTCGCTGCGCCACCTGTTCCTGGCCGGCGAGCCGCTGGACGAGCCCACGCACCGCTGGATCACCGACGTGCTGCAGAAGCCCGTCATCGACCATTACTGGCAGACCGAGACCGGGTGGCCGATGCTCACCAGCGCGCCAGGGGTGGAGCACACCGCAATCAAGTTCGGGAGCCCGGCCTTCCCGGCCTACGGCTACGACCTGCGGCTGTTCCGGGAGGACGGCTCGGAGGCCGGCGCCGACGAGAAGGCGGTGGTCGGCGTGGTCCCCCCGCTGCCGCCCGGCTGCCTGAGCACGGTGTGGGGAGACGACGAGCGCTTCCTCCGTACCTACTTCTCCATGTTCAAGGACCGGCTCGTGTATTCGTCCTTCGACTGGGGCATCCGCGACGCCGAGGGGTACTACTACATCCTCGGACGCACCGATGACGTCATCAACGTTGCCGGGCACCGCCTCGGCACGCGCGAGATCGAGGAAGCGGTGCAAAGCCATTCAGCCATCGCCGAGGTCGCCGTGGTGGGCGTGGCCGATTCCCTCAAGGGCCAGATGCCGCTGGCGTTCGCCGTCGTCAAGGATCCGGCCAGAGTCGAATCCGAGGCGGCGCGCACCGCTCTGGAGCGGGAGGTGATGGCGACGGTGGATGGGCAGCTGGGGGCCATTGCCCGTCCGTCACGTGTGCACTTCGTGTCGGTGCTGCCGAAGACGCGCAGCGGCAAGCTGCTGCGGCGAAGCATCCAGGCGCTGGCGGAGGGCCGGGATCCGGGCGATCTCACCACGCTGGAGGATGCGGGGGCCCTGGAACAGATCCGTCAGGCCGTGGCGCGGTGAGCTGAATTGAGTCAGGGCTGCGTCCGCTGCCGCCGGTGCGCAGACGCTTCAGGCGCCCGCAGACGGACGGCGCCAGGGGTGGGGTCGGGCGGATGACCGGGAGGCTGTCGCCGGGGGCGGAGCCCCGGTCGACAGCGACTTCGATATCAGTTGCCGATCACTCGGACGCAGGCTTGGATCGACGCACCCGCTTGTTGCGAGGGTCATCCTCGGGGTGGACATACTCGATCGCCGAAGGACCGGTGCCTTTCTCCTCGATCACCACGGAAGTGCGCGCCCAGCCGAAGTAGGGCTGGCCGGCTTCCTTGGTCAGGACCGTGCCTTCCTTGTACTCGTTCATGTCCTTCCAGTTGTAGCTCTCGCCGGGCGTGAACCAGAAGATGCCCTTGAGCACGGTGAGCTCGCGCGTGTCGGGGTAGCGGTGCGGGGCGATCTTCATGCCGGACGGCATGCGGTAGCGGACCACGTAGGGCCCGGGCTGGGTCGGGTCACCCGACACCACCGCCATCTCGATGGGGCGGGGAACACCGGTGACGAACTTCCACTCCAGCACTGCGGTGTCCTCGGCATATGCGCCGAGGGGAAGGGTGGCTGCCAGGGCCATGGCGGCGAAACACATTCTCAAACGCATGCTTGCTGACTCCTCCTGGATGTTTTGGCATAACCTCTGAACCGGCGTTGCCATGACCGCCGGGCCGGATGACCGGCCTGTCGGACGCGATGAGCGGAACACTAACGCTCGCGGCACCTGCCACGAGGGTTCAAGAGTTCCTCGCGCGGGGTAAAGTTCCTTCAGCCTGCAGGATGTTTCCTCAGCGAGCGCGCCGGGGGTCATCCTCCGCGTGGACATAGCTCATGCCCGTCGGGCCCACACCCTGTTCCTGCACGATCACATCGGTCACCGCATAGCTGTAGTGGGGCGCGTCGGCGGCGGTCACGTAGAAGCTGCCCTCGGGGTACTCGGTGGCGGCGCCCACGTCGTAGGCCTCGCCGACCGCCGAACGGTAGGTGCCCCTCAGCACCGTGACCCAGCGCTCGTCCGGGTGGCGGTGGGCGAACAGCTTGGTACCCGCCGGCATGCGTGCCCGGAAAATGTAGGGTCCAGGTTGCGAGGGGTTGCCGTAAACCGTCGCCAGCTCGATCTGCCTGGGAATGGAAGCCGCGTTCGCCCACTGCAGGTCGTCGGGCATGACGTTGGTCATGGGCGGGTGATCACCGTGGGCCGCAGGGACTGCGGCCAACACCAATCCCGCCAGGAGCGGCAGGGTGTGGGCGGAGGCTGGCATGGGATGGCTGACCGGAATGGAGGAGCCACAAGCGTAGCCCAACGGATCCGCACAGGGAATGGCTGCGCACGCGGGCTGGGCGCCCCGACCGGGTGATGGCGGATGCACCGAGCCGTCGCGTATGACGTTTCTCGCCAAACGCTTACACAGCCCTGACTCGACGGAAAATTCCCCCCGTGAACATCTTTACATGCCATAGACGGGAGCCTATGCTCTCCGCACCGCTCTGATTCTTGGATGCACCGTCCTTGGGCAGACCCGCCGGCATTTTGCGGCGACGGCTGACCCCGGGGTGGAGCGGTCGGCACTCCGCTGGCGCGCCCAGGCGTTCCGAGCGGTACACAAAAAAATTCTGGAGAGAGCAATGAAGAAATCGGGTTTGTTCAAGGCGCTTGTCGGTGCACTGTGTCTGGCCGCCTCCAGCGCCGCCATGGCGCAGGCGAAGGTCTACTGGACCTCCAGCGGCACCTTTGGTCCGTTCGACATCCGTGGTCTGATCCCGGCCCTGCCGGCGGAGAAGTCACGGCAGATCGTGATCCCCGTCAGCATGTGGGTCATCGATCATCCGAAGGGTCTGGTGGTGTTCGACACCGGCAACAACGTCGCCGTCGCGGACGGCAACTGCAAGTCCTACTGGCCCGCCGGGCTGTGCGACTTCGTCAAGCCCGTCATGTCGCGTGACGATGTGATCGACCGCCAGCTGCAGAAGCTGGGCTACTCGGTCGACAAGGTGAAGGCGGTGGTGCACTCGCACTCCCACCACGACCACATCGGCAACATCGAGATGTTCCCGAACGCCATCCACGTCATGCAGAAGAAGGAGCTCTACCAGGCGTGGCTGCCCGAGAAGTTCCAGGGCCGCAACGGCACCGGCGCCTTCACGCTGGCCGACGTGGACAACGCGCGTGAGTTCAACTACTTCGAGCTCAACGGCGACTACGACCTGTTCGGCGACGGCTCCATCATGCTCATCAGCACCCCGGGCCATACCCTGGGCCACCAGTCCATGCGCGTGAAGCTGGCCAGCGGCCAGAGCATCATCATCACCCAGGACGCGGTGTGGATGAAGGAGAACCTCGAGGGATATCCGGCCGGCCTGAACTACAGCGTCAAGGACTACTTCGACTCCGTCAACCGCCTGAAGATGATGCGCGACCTCGAAGGCGCGGATCTGTTCATGGCCCACGACGGCGAGCAGTACAAGGCCAAGGGCGGTCGCTGGTACAAGTAACACCGGCGCAGCCTGCTGTCTGGAGAAGGCCCCCGCGAGGGGGCCTTCTGTTTGTGAATCCGCCTGGAATTTCCGTGTCACCTGCCATCTCACTCGAGTCGGTTTCGAAGCACTACGGACCCAAGAAGATCATCCACGACGTGAGCTTCTCGGTGGAACCCGGCGAGATCGTCGGCTTCCTGGGCCCGAACGGTGCCGGCAAGACCACCACCATGAGGATGATCGCGGGGTTCACCACCGCCACGTCCGGCAGCATCCGCGTGGCCGGGTTCGACATGGCCACCCACAATGGCGAGGCCGCACGCCGGCTCGGTTATCTGCCGGAGACGCCGCCTCTGTACGACACCCTCCAGGTACGCAGTTACCTGCGTTTCGTCGCCGACGCGAAGTCGGTGCCGCGCCCACGGGTGGAGGGAGAGATCGATCGTGTGCTGACCGCCTGCCGGCTGGAATCCGTCGTGCGGCGCGAGATCTACAAGTTGTCCAAGGGCTATCGCCAGCGCGTCGGACTCGCGCAGGCCCTGCTCGGCGACCCCGAGGTGCTGTTGCTCGACGAGCCCACGGCCGGTCTCGATCCGGGGCAGATCCAGGAGACGCGGGAAGTCATCCGCACTTTCGGGCAGAAGGGGGCTGTGCTGCTCAGCACCCACATCCTTCCCGAGGTGACGCTGATCTGCCAGCGCGTCGCCATCCTGAACCAGGGCCGGCTGCTCGCGATCGACTCTCCCGCCGGCCTCCAGCGTGCCTCCGAGGAGACCAGCCGGGTGACGCTGACCGTGACGGGCGAGGCCCCGGCGCTGGAGCGCGCACTCGCCGAGATCGACGGCGTGCGCCAGGTCAGCATCATCGCCGAGGGGGATCCCGGCGGACGCCTCGCCGTGAATTGCCAGACCGACGCGCGCGATGGCATCGAGAGCGACATCGCCCGGGTCGTTGCAAGCCGCTGGTCGCTGCACCGGCTGGCCCTGGAACAACCCACCCTGGAGAACGTCTTTCTGCGCTATATCGGGGAGCGTGCGGCATGAGAGCTGTTCTCGCTGTGTACCGCAAGGAATTGCTGCTCTACTTCGGTTCGCCGATCGCGTACTTCGTGGTCGCCGTGTTCCTGGTGGGGGCGGGCTACTTCTTCGCCTACAACGTGTTCATGACGGGCACTGCGACGATGACGGAGACGCTGCGCAACTCCACCATCCTGCTGCTCATCCTGCTCCCCATGGTCACCATGCGGCTGTTCTCCGGCGAGTACAACGGCCGCACCATGGAGCTTCTGATGACCCTTCCCCTGGCGCCCTGGCAGATCGTGCTGGGCAAGTACCTCGGCGCGCTCACCATGCTGCTGCTGATGACGCTGGGCACCGTGATCGATCTGGTGCCGCTGTATCTGTTCGGCGCACCGGAATCGGCGCAGATCTTCGCCGGCTACCTCGGCTTCTTCCTGGTCGGGATGGCCTGCATCGCCATCGGCCAGTTGTGTTCGGCGTTGACGCAGAACCAGATCGTGGCGGCGCTCGTCACCGTGTCGGTGCTGCTCAGCTTCTGGTTCGTCGGACATCTGCAGAACTTCCAGGCGGCCCCGGCGATCCGCAGCCTGGTCGGCTATCTCTCGTTCTCGTTCCACTTCGGTGACTTCGTGCTCGGGCTGATCCGCAGCGAAGGGGTGGCGTTCTTCCTCATCGTCAGCGCGGCAGCCCTGGTGCTGAATGCCGCGTGGCTGCAGTGGAGGCGTTGAACATGGAACGCTCATTCCGGCTCGGTGTGTTTCTGGTGGCGGGCGTCGCGCTCCTGGCGCTCGCGCTGGTGTTCCACGCGATCCTGCTCGAATCCTCGGCCTGGACCTGGAGCGCGGGCATCCCCGGTCTGGTGCTGACGGCGCTTGCACTGCATGGGCTGCGGGGTGAACTGCGCACCTTCCTGCAGCGGCGGCGCGGCGAGATCGCTCTGTCGACGCTCGGCGTGCTCGGCGTCCTCGGAACGCTGGCCTATCTCAGCGACCACTACAACGTCCGCATCGACATGACCGAGGCGAAGGTCTACTCCCTGTCGCCACAGACCGTGACCATGCTGCAGCGGCTCGACAAGCCGGTGCACATCACCTTCTTCCACGACCCTCTGATGCGCGAGACCGTCGAGCTGTACGAGATGATGGCTGCGCGCACCGACAAGATACGTCTCGACTTCTACGATCCGATGGTCAATCCGGCCCAGGCCAGGCTGATGGGCGTGCAGTTTGCCGGTACGGCCGTGATGGAGAGTGAGGGGCGCCGGCTCGTGGTCAGCGGGCCGAGCGAGACCGAGATCGCGAACGGCATCCTGCGCATCTCGCGTGGCGTGACGCAGACCGTCTGCTTTCTCGATGGCCACGGCGAGCCGGACCCGTTCAGCACGGAGTCGCATGACCATCTGGAGGGCGAGCAGGGACACTCGCACGGGGTGGGTCAGAAAGTCGTCATCCACGAGCAGCACGGGATGGCCAAGGCCCGAGCTGCGCTGGAGGCCATGAACTACACCGTCGAGAAGGTCTCGCTGGTCAAGACCGGCACCTCGCTGTCGCGTTGCACGGTGCTGGTCGTCGCCGGGCCGCGCTCCGAACTGCTGGGCACCGAGGTGGAGCAGATCCGCGCTTACGGCGCGCAGGGCGGGAACATCCTGTTCATGCTCGAGCCCTTCGTGAAGACCGGCCTCGAGCCGCTGCTGCCCGAGTATGGTGTCCAGGCCGAGGACGACATCATCATCGACGAGGCCCGCCACTTCTGGGCCGATCCGTCGGCGCCGGCAGTCACCGATTACGACAAGCATCAGATCACGCGTGATCTGCCGCTGTCGTTCTTCCCTGGGGCGCGCTCGCTGGCCCCGACGGCCCAGCGCGTGCCCGGCACCTCGGCCGCCCCCCTGGCCTCTTCATCGCGCTCCAGCTTCGGCGAGACCACCCAGGAGCGCGCGGAGTTCGTGCAGGGAAAGGACATCGAGGGGCCGCTGACGCTGGCGGTCGCGGTGTCCCGGCGGCTCGAGGCCTTGCGCATGGATGACGATCCGAAGGACGCCGCGGGCCGCCACAAGGAGGACAAGGGTCGCAAGGCACGCGTGGTCATCATCGGAGACTCCGACTTCGCCACCAACTCGTTCTTCCACGTCATGGGCAATGGGAAGTTCTTCCTCAATGCCATGAACTATCTTGCCGCCCAGGAAAACCTCATCGGGGTCGAGCCGCGCACCTTCGACGTGCCCCGCGTCAACATGACTAACCGGCAGATGAAGGGCACGTTCTTCCTCGTCGTGGTGTTCATCCCTGCATTGTTCGCCATCGTCGGCATGGTGGTGTGGTGGAGGCAGCGTTGAATCCGCGTCGTCGCCTGCTGCTCATCTGGGGCCTGCTCGCCATCCTGCTCGTGGCGGTGCTCGCGACGGAGTTCCCGTCCTGGCGGGGTGGCGGGGCGGGGGACGCCGTGGACGAGGATGCGGCCAGACTCTGGATGCCGGTCCCGCCGGACGAACTCGCGGCGGTGGAGGTTCTCCACGGGGAGGCGCTGCACCGGTTCGAAGTGGATGCCCAGGGCGTGTGGTTCTACCACGGCGTGCATGCGGGGGCCGCCGGCGCCCACGAGCACACCCCCGACCTGGAGGCCTCGGCCCGCATCTCCAAGGCCCTCAGCGGCACCGCCCGGGCTAAGCTGGAGCGCGAGTTCCCGCTCGGCACCGACCAGGGGGCACAGTACGGTGTCGCCACCCCCAGGACCCTGGTGCTGTTCCATCGCAAGGGGCAGGCAGAGCCGGTGGCGCAGTACGCCGTCGGCGACATGGCGCCCGACGGCGCCAGCCAATACGTCCTGCAGGTCGGCAGCAGGACCGTGCGGACCCTGCCTGGCTACCAGATCCAGAATCTCGTCCGACTGGTGGAATCCTTCACTTCCCCGACTACCCAGGCCCCGGCGCCCGCCGTCGACAACCCACCCCCGCTCAAATAGTCGAGGGTCAGGTCTTGCCTTTTGCCTGCCTTCTCCGAGTAGTCGAGGGTCACGAGTAGTCTAGGGTCAGGTCTTGCCTTTTGCCTGCCTTCTCCAGCTGATGAGGAAGAGTTGTCGAATTCCCGCAGGTCCTTGCCGCCGCCGTGCCACCGCGGGCTACGGCACGGCATGCACTGGCGCGGGTGTCCTGCCGGTCGCGGTGGCCTGTAAGCGAAAACACCCCCGAAAATCGGCCTTTAAGCCCGAAATACCCCGATTTTTAGGCTTCTTTTTACAAAAAAACAGATGGTTACCTTGGTCCGACCCCATCAGGTGGCGGTGAAGCCGCCGTCTACGATGAGTTCGGCGCCGGTGATGTAGGCAGCCTCGTCGGAGGCGAGGAAGAGGCAGGCATTGGCGGTGTCCTCGCCGGTCCCGGCACGCCGCAGGGGAATGGCAGCCAGGAGCCTCTCCCGCAACGCCGGGTCGGCGGCGGTGCGGGAGGTGCGCATGGGGGGCATGATGCCGGGGTGCACGGAGTTGACGCGGATGCCGGCCGGGCCGTACTGCACGGCGGCGGACTTGGTCATGAGGTGGACGGCGGCCTTTGCGGCGTTGTAGCCCATGTGCACGAACTCCTGGCCGATGAGGCCGGAGATCGAGGACACGTTGACGATGGATCCGCCGCCCGCGGCAAGCATCGCCTCGATCGCGTATTTCATCCCCAGAAAGGTGCCGCGCGCGTTGACGGCCATCAGGCGGTCGAAGGCCTCGACGTCGAGTCGGTCGGGCAGGGCACCGCTGATGCCCGCATTGTTGACGAGCACGTCGAGGCGGCCGTGACGCTCGAGCACGCCGGCCATGACGCTGCGCCATTCCGCTTCGGACGACACGTCCAGATGCACATACTCGGCGTTGCCACCCAGCGCGACGATGCCCGCTGCAACGTCACGCCCGGCTTCGTCGAGCACATCGGCGATGACCACGGTGGCGCCCTCACGGGCGAAGCGGCGGGCCGTGACCGCGCCCATGCCATGGGCGGCTCCGGTGATGAGGACAATCCTGGCGGCAAGACGCACGGTGCGTTCTCCTCGCGGGTGTTGGTCAGGCGTTGCGGGCGCGTGCGAAGGCCACGAACCAGTCGATGCTGGCCGGATTGGCCATCGAATCCCGGTTGACCGATTTCTCCACCGGCTGGCCCAGCAGGATCTTCTTCACCGGCACTTCGAGCTTCTTGCCCGAGATGGTGCGCGGCACGTCGGAGATGGCGAACACATCGTTGGGCACGTGGCGCGCCGAGAGCTGCGTGCGGATGGCCTGCAGCAATCGCTGCTTCAGCGCCTCGGGCACCTCGGCGGCGGGCTCGCGCAGCACCACGAACAAGGCCATGAAGGATTCGCGTCCAAGGTACTCCAGATCCACCACGAGAGAGTCGGCAACTTCGGGGAACTCCTCGACCACCCGGTAGAGCTCGCTGGTACCCATGCGGATGCCGTGACGGTTGATGGTCGAGTCCGAGCGTCCGTAGATCACCGAGGTGACGGACTCGGGCCGGGCATTGAGCTGGATCCAGTCGCCGTGCCGCCACACACCCGGGTAGACATCGAAGTAGCTGTCGAAATAGCGCCGTCCGTCGTGGTCACCCCAGAAATACAACGGCATCGACGGTATGGGCTGGGCGCAAACGAGTTCCCCGACCTGCCCGACGACCGCCTGGCCGTCGTCGTCGTAGGCGTAGGTCGCGACGCCCAGACCGCGGCACTGCATCTCGCCGGCGTAGACCGGCAGGATGGGGCAGGCACCGACGAAGGCCGCCCCCGGATCCGTCCCACCCGAGATCGAGGCCAGCATGATGTCCGGATGCACGTTGTCGTAGACCCAGCGATAGCCCTCGGCGGTGAGCGGCGAGCCGGTGGAGCCCACGGTGCGCAGGGCCGACAGGTCGAAGCGCTCGCGCGGCCGCATGCCTGCCTTCATGCACAAGCCAAGGAAGGCCGGACTGGTGCCGAAGAAGGTGGCGCGCTCCTCGGCGGCGAAACGCCACAGGGTATCGAGGTCCGGGTAACCGGGGTTGCCGTCGAACTGCAGCAGGGTGCAGCCCATGGCGGAGGTCGATACCAGCAGGTTCCACATGATCCAGCCGGTGGAGGAGAACCAGAAGAATCGGTCGTCAGGGCCGACGTCCAGATGCAGGCCGGTGCCCTTGAAGTTCTCCAGCACGGTACCGCCGTGGCTGTGGACGATGGGCTTGGGCATGCCCGTGGTGCCGGAGGAGTAGACAATCCACAGGGGATGGTCGAAAGGCACGGCCTCGAAGCGAGGCGTGCGCGGTTGGGCGAGCACCTGGGCCATCGGCACCACCCGCACGGCGCGACCGGCCGCTCCGCCATCCAGCGAGAGGTCCGCCCCGGGGTCGAGGTAGGGTACGAACACCACCGCTTCCAGCGAGGGCAGCTGGGCGATGAGTTCACGCACCACCTCGCGTCGATCGATCGCCTTGCCGTTGTAGCGGTAACCGTCGACCGCGAACAGCACCCGCGGCGATATCTGCCGGAACCGGTCGAGCACGCTCAGCGGGCCCATGTCGGGCGAGCAACTGGACCATATGGCCCCCAGACTCGTGGTGGCCAGCACGGCGACCAGGGCCTCGGGGATGTTGGGCATGTACGACACCACCCGGTCGCCACGCACCACCCCGAGCGACTCGAGGCAGGCCTGCACGGCGCCCACCTGGCCCGCCAGCGTGGACCACGACATCTCGCTGCGCGGACGCGTCTCCGAACGGGAGATCACCGCCAGCCGGGTGTCGGCGTCCGGCTTCTCCGCCGCTGCGAGACAGTGCTCGGCGTAGTTCAGGGTCGCGCCCTCGAACCACTTCGCCCCGGGCATGACGCGCCGGTCCAGGACCTGCCGCCAGGGGGTGTGGCCGCGCACCTGGAAGTAATCCCACAGGGTCGCCCAGAAGGCTTCGAGCTCGTCCACCGACCACTGCCAGAGGGTCTCGTAATCCGCGAACCGCAGGCCGTGATGTTCCGCGAGCCAGCGCCGGTAATCGGTGATGCGGGCGCGTTCGATGCGTTCGGGTGAGGGACGCCAGAGCGGTGAAGCGGTGTTCATTTTGCGAGGCCGGAGAAGGGCGAGTCGCGGATGTTAACCCGGAGATTTCGTCATGCTGAGGCATGATGCCGAGGCGCATGGCCAGTCCTGCCGCGCAGGCGTTCCATGGCAAACGGCACCGCCTTCGGATGCGGGTCCTGCGCGCGCATCGGCGGGGTCCGCCGCGGTCGACGAGACACGCGGCGGAGGCTGCGGGACAATCCCGCATCCACACACTGTCAGGGAGACACACTTGACCACAGGACGCGCCCGCCCGCCGCGCCAGGCCCCGGATGCCCGGCGCCGCGACCGCTCTACCGCGCGTCCGGCGCCGGATGGCCAGGCCACACCCGGCAGGGCACGGCCGGTCGCCAC
>JBEICA010000123.1:0-9908 GCA_040373665.1 Burkholderiales bacterium
CAAGGGCCCGCGAGGTCGCCGCGCGCGTGCTGGCCATGCCCCAGGGTGCGGTACGCATGAGCAAGGAGAGCATCAACGCCTCGGCCTACGCCCTCGCCCACCTCGGGTCGCACGCCGGCGCCGACCAGTTCACGCTAGCCGGCGACACCGCGGAATCGCGCGCTGCGCGGGCGCGCTTCGGGCGTCCGCCCTCTGCCGACGACTGACGCGCTCACAGGTGCATCGCACCTGCCCCACAGATTCGTTACCTGCGCCCCGGCCAAGAGCCCATCACACCTGATGCGGACAGGAACACCACCGCAGCGGGAGTGCGATCGCACCAGCAACCGAGCGCCGCGGCGGAAGGGCCGGATCAGCGTACCGGCGCCTCGGGCTTGTGCAGCTTCACCGCCTGGCCGCGGGCGCGCAGCCGGATGTTGATCATCTCGACGCCCACCGAGAAGGCCATGGCGAAATAGATGTAGCCCTTGGGGATGTGGAAACCGAGACCGTCGGCGATCAGCGTCACGCCCACCAGGATGAGGAAGGACAGGGCAAGCATCTTCACCGTCGGGTGGCGGTCGACGAAATCGCCGATCGGGCGGGCGGCGACCAGCATCACCCCGACCGTGGCGATGATCGCGACGATCATCACGCTCAGATGATCCACCATGCCCACGGCGGTGATCACCGAATCCAGGGAGAACACCACGTCGATCACCGCGATCTGGGCGAGCACCGCGCCGAAGGACGCCACGGCCGCGGCCGCGCCCCCGCCGTGTTCGATCCCCTCCAGGGAGTTGTGGATCTCGTTCACGCTTTTCCAGAGCAGAAACAGCCCCCCGACGATCAGGATCAGGTCGCGGCCGGAGATCTCCCGCCCCAGCACGGTGAACAACGGCGCTGTCAGGCCCATGATCCAGGCCAGCACCGTGAGCAGCAGCAGCCGCGATACCATGGCCACGCCGAGACCGAGGTTGCGTGCGAGGTTGCGTTGCCGCGCCGGCAGGCGGGCGACCAGAATCGAAATGAAGATGATGTTGTCGATGCCCAGCACGATCTCGATCGCCACCAGACTGGCCAGCGCCAGCCAGGCCTGGGGCTGATGCACCCAATCGAACCATTCCATGCGCGCTCACCTCCAGGGATATCGACGGACCTTCGCAATGGGCCGGAAAACATGAACCCGGCAGCCCCCGGTCAGTCCAAAATTGCGTTCTCCCGGCCTGACGTCGCACTCGCGGACGCACAGCCGGATTCAGGAGTCGAATGATGACAGCCTTCGCAGTCAACGCCACGCCAGTCGTGGCCCAGGACGCGCCCGACACCCCGCTGCTGTGGGTGCTGCGTGATCAACTCGGTCTGACCGGCACCACATATGGCTGCGGCATTGGTCTGTGTGGCGCCTGCACCGTGCTGGTCGACGGCAACGCCGTGCGCGCCTGTGTCCAGCCGGTGTCCGCCTGCGCCGGGCGCAACGTCACCACCATCGAGGGTCTGTCCCCTCGGGACGGGCCGCGTCATCCCGTGCAGCAGGCCTGGATCGACCATCAGGTCCCGCAATGCGGCTACTGCCAGTCCGGGATGATCCTGGCCACCGTCGCGCTTCTTGCGACCAGCCCCGCCCCATCCGACGACGAGGTGGCCACCACAGGACCAACCTGTGCCGCTGCGGCACCTACCCGCGGGTGCGACGCGCCATTCGCGCGCTGGCGAACGGCAGCAACGGGAAGGCGGCATGAGCGCCGCGTCCGGCAGTTCTCCGAACCGGCACCGTCGCCGGCTCCTCGTCGGTGCCGGTCTGGTGGGCGGGGCCTTCGCCCTCGGTGTGTGGGGGCTGGTCCGCCCGCGTGACCGCCTCTCCCCACCGGATGCCTTCCGGCCCGAAGACGGGTCGCACCGGCTGACCGCCTGGCTCCGTGTCGGCGCGGACGGCACCATCACCGTGCAGGTGCCCTACCAGGAGATGGGGCAGGGCATCACCACGGCCTTGCCGATGCTGGTGGCCGAGGAGATGGACGCGGACTGGGCCTCGGTGCAATTCGAGAATCCCCCCATCGACCCGGTCTACGCCAACGCGACAGTGGTGGGCGATGGCGTACCGCTGCGCCCGGACGATCATGGCTGGCCAGCGCGCCTCATGCGGCATGGCCAGTGGCGTTTCGGCCAGCTGCTCGGTGTACAGGCGACCGGCGGTTCCACCGGCCTGCGCGACGCCTGGGAGCCGGTTCGGCTGGCCGGCGCCACCGCGCGCACCATGCTGGTCCACGCCGCAGCCGCCCGCTTCGGCGTACCCGCGAAGGAGTGCACCACCGCAGACGGCGCGGTGCACCACCGGCCGACGGGGCGCCGCACCGGCTATGGCGAACTGGCCGCCATCGCCTCGGCCCTGCCGATCCCGCGCGACATCACGCCGCGTGCGCGGGCGGACTTCCGCCTTCTGGGCAAACCCCGGCCACGGCTGGACATCCCTGCCAAGGTCGACGGCAGCGCCGTATTCAGTTCCGACGTCCGCCTGCCCGGGCAGCTCTACGCGGCGATCGTCCAGTGCCCGGTACTCGGCGGTGCGCTGCGCTCGGTCGAGACGGGCCGGGCCCGCGCCCGGCCCGGCGTGAAGGCGGTGGTGCAACTGGCCGCCACCAGCGCCTCGGCCGCGGCCGTCGCCGTGGTGGCCGAGCGCTTCTGGCAGGCGAAGACCGCGGCCGAGCTGCTCGACATCACCTGGGAGCCCGGCCCTGCCGCCGCCTACGCCAGCGAGGCCGAGCGCACACGACAGCAGGCAGCCCTCGCCGGCGCCGAGGCCCGGGTCTACGACGAGGCCGGCGAAGTCGAGCACGGCCTGGCCGCGCCCGCCCGTTTCCTCGACCTCTCCTACCATGTTCCCTACCTGGCACATGCCGCCATGGAGCCGATGGCCTGCACCGCCCGCATCGATGCCGACGGCGGCTGCGAGGTCTGGGTCGGCAGCCAGTCACCCACCCTGGTGAAGTGGTACGCGGCGAAAGCCGCCGGCATCGACAGCGAGCGGGTGCGGGTGCATACCCCCTACCTGGGCGGCGGCTTTGGCCGGCGCGCCGAGATGGATGTGGTGATGCAGACCGTGGCCATCGCCCGCGAGGTGCCGGGCCGCCCGGTGCAACTGCTCTGGACACGGGAGGAGGACATGCGCCACGACGTCTACCGCCCGATGGCCTCGGCACGCATGCGGGCCGCGCTGGATGCCGGTGGTCGCATCACCGCCTGGTCGGCCCGGGTGGCGAGCCAGTCCTGCACCTTCAGCTTCACCAGCCGTCTGCTGCCCTCGGCGGCATCCACCGCGATGAAGGACAAGACCACCCTGGAGGGCCTGTTCGACCTGCCGTATGCACTGCCAGATCGAAAAAGTGAGCACGTGCTCATGCGCGAGCCCGTACCAGTCGGTTTCTGGCGCAGCGTCGGCCACAGCCACAACGCCTTCTTCGCCGAGTGTTTCATGGACGAATGCGCCCAGGCCGCCGGGCGTGACCCCTTCGAGTTCCGTCGCGACCTGCTGTCCCATGCCCCGCGCCACAAGGCAGTACTCGAGGCGGCGGCCAGCCGGGCCGGCTGGGGCGGCGCCCTGCCCGAAGGTCGCGGCCGCGGCATCGCCCTGGCCGAGAGCTTCCATTCCATCGTCGCCCAGGTCGCCGAGGTGGAGGTGCGCGACGGTCTTCTGGCCGTGCGGCGCATCGTCTGTGTCGTGGACTGCGGGTTCGCCGTCAACCCGGACGCGGTGGCCGCGCAGATGGAAGGCGGCATCGTGTTCGGCCTGACGGCTGCGCTCGGTGGGGCCATCACGCTGAAGGACGGACGGGTGGAGCAGGGCAACTTCGGCGACTACCCGTTGCTGCGGCTGGCGGACACCCCGGAGATCGAGGTCCACATCCTGGAATCAGGCATCGAGCACCTGGGGGGCGTCGGTGAACCGGGCACCCCGCCGGTGGCGCCGGCGGTGTGCAACGCCATCCACGCCGCCACGGGCAGGCGCATCCGCTCGCTGCCCATCGCGCTCTAGGGCCTGTTCTCACTACGGACGCCCGTGCGAATGGGCCCTGGCCGGGAAGTGACCTTCAGCGCCCCGGCCAGGGCGCTCCGGGGCGACGGGCCGGCGGTCACGCGGCGTCAGTCGACCGCCGGATCCTCGTCCAGGTCCAGCCCGTCGAGGGCGGGAATGCGCAACTCGAAGCCGACGCTGCGCCACTCGCGGATCTCGCTCCTGAGCGCCGCTGCCGTCAACGGATAGCGCTTGAGCCAGGCGGCCGGCAGGCGGATCTCGAACCGCCGCTCCCGCTGGCTGGCGTCCTGCAGCGGCACCTCCAGCGGCGCCCGGTTTCGATGGAACAGGCAGGCCAGACGCAGGGCCAGGATGGCCGACCAGCTGCCGCTCGGGCCGACCAGGGTCTTCACCTTCTCCAGGGCGCCACGATGCGCCAGCACCAGCAGCGACAGCTGGGCCTGCTCCATGCGCGAGAACCCCGGCATGTCGGCGTTGCCCAGGATGTAGGCCGAGTGCTTGTGGTAGCTGCTGTGGGCCACGGTCAGACCGATCTCGTGCAACTGCGCAGCCCAGCAGAGGCGGTGGCGCACCGCCTCCTCGGCGGCGAACTCGCCGTCCAGGGCGTCCATCAGCTCCTGGGCCAGTGCCTCCACCCGGCGCGCCTGCCCCGTATCGACGTGGTAGCGCTTGGCGAACTGGCGCACCGTGGTGTCGCGCATGTCGCGGTGGTGGAAGCGCCCGAGCATGTCGTACAGAATGCCCTGGCGCATGGCGCCATTGGCCAGCGTCATGCGCGGGATGCCCAGCTCGGCGAAGATCCCCGCCATGATGGCGAAGCCCCCGGGCAGCACCTGGGCCCGGTCGGCCTTCAGCCCGAGCGTGCCGAGCCGGTCGAGGTCGCCGGTCTTGAGCAGCAGCGCCCGCAGCCGCTCCATGCCCTCTTCGGTGATCTGTCCCTCGCTCCAGCCATGCAGCACCATGAGATCCGCAATGGCGCGCGCCGTGCCGGAGGAGCCCACGGCCTGCTGCCAGTGACCGAAGGAGAATTCGTTCTCGATGGTCTGCACCTCGACCCGCGCCGCCAGCTCGGCCTCGCGCAGCGCCGCCTTGGTGATGCGGCCGTCGCCGAAGAAGCGCAGGGTGTAGCTGACGCAGCCCATGTACAGGCTCTCGAGGCGATGGGGCCGATAGCCGGAGCCGATGATGAACTCGGTCGACCCGCCACCGATGTCCACCACCAGCCGCTTCTCGGCCGTGGGCGGCAGGCTGTGGGACACGCCCAGGTAGATGAGCCGGGCCTCCTCCTTGCCGGCCACCACCTCGATGGGAAAGCCCAGCGCGTCCTCGGCACGGGCCAGGAAGTCGCGGGCGTTCTTCGCCACCCTGAGGGTGTTGGTGCCGACGGCGCGCACGGCATCCGGCGGGAAACCGCGCAGCCGTTCGCCGAACCGCTTCAGCGCCGCCAGCGCCCGCTGCTGAGAGGCCTCGTCGAGGCGCTTCTCCGCCCCCAGCCCGGCTGCCAGGCGCACCGCCTCTCGCAGCGAATCCAGCGGGTAGATCTGGTCCTCGACCACGCGCCCCACCTGCAGGCGGAAGCTGTTGGAGCCGAGATCGACCGCGGCGAGAACCTCGTGATCCCCGGCTGCGGGTGACGCCGGGGTGCGCAGCGCCGCCGCGCTCTGTGTCATCGCCATCCGCGGTTCGTCCGGGGCCGTCAGGTCATGATCTCGCGTTCGATCTCCTCGACGCTGACGTGGCGCACGTCCTTGCCCTTGACCATGTAGACGACGTACTCGGAGATGTTCTTCGAGTGATCGCCGATGCGCTCGATGGCCTTGGAGATGAACAGGATCTCGATGGAGGCCGAAATGGTGCGCGGGTCCTCCATCATGAAGGTGATGAGCTGGCGGATCATGGAGCGGAATTCCTCGTCCACCAGCTGGTCCTGGCGCACCACCTCGCCGGCGGCGGTCAGGTCGAGGCGGGCGAAGGAATCCAGGGACTTGCGCAGCATCTCGGTCGCCAGGACGCCCATGCGCCGCACCTCGCTGAATTTCGGGTGCAACAGGCGGCCGGAGGTGTGGATCAGCTTCGCCATGCGCGCGATCTTGGCCGCCTCGTCACCGATGCGTTCGAGGTCGGTGATGGTCTTCACGACCGTCATGATCATCCGCAGATCGCTTGCCGCCGGCTGGCGCCGGGCGATGATGGTGCTGCAGTCCTCGTCGAGCGTGACCTCCATGGCGTTGACACGATGGTCGTCGGCTTCGACGCGCGAGCAAAGATCCAGGTCGCCGTTGACCAGCGCCTCCAGAGCCTGCCGGATCTGGTCCTCGACCAGTCCGCCCATCTGGAGCACCCGGGCACGCAGGGCCTCGAGTTCGGCGTCGAATTGCTTGGAGGTATGTTCGCTCGTTGTCATGGGAGGGATGCCTGGACAGGGGACACCGGACCGCCACGCGTCGGACTCGGGACGGTAACGCTGCGGGATGACAAATTCATGGCCGTGTCGCTCGGGAGCATTGGCTCAGCGCTCATCAGCGCGTGCGGCTGACGACGCCGTCGGGGGTACCCAGCAGCAGCACGTCGGCCGGCAGCCGCGCGAACAGGCCGACCGTGACCACACCGGGAATCTGGTTGATCTCGCTCTCCATGGCCACGGGGTCGGTGATCCGCAGGCCCCGCACGTCCAGAATGATGTTGCCATTGTCGGTGGTGAATCCTTCCCTGGGCACGGCGGTGCCGCCAAGCGCGGCCATCACCCGCGACACATAGGCGCGGGCCATGGGGATGACCTCCAGCGGCAGCGGAAACCGACCCAGCACGTCGACCAGCTTCGACTGATCCGCGATGCAGACGAAGGTGCGGGCCACCGCCGCCACGATCTTTTCGCGCGTGAGGGCTCCACCGCCCCCCTTGATCATCGCGAAGCCGGCGTCGATCTCGTCGGCGCCGTCGACGTATATCGGAAGCTCGTCGATCTCGTTGAGATCCAGCACGCGGATACCGACAGCCGACAGCCGTGCCGCCGAGGCCTCGGAACTCGCCACCGCTCCCCGCAGTCGATCCTTCATGCCCCCGAGGGCGTCGATGAAATGATTCGCCGTCGAGCCGGTGCCCACGCCCACGATGCAACCTTCCGGCACATGGCCGATGGCTGCCCGGGCAACGGATTTCTTCAGTGCGTCCTGATCCATGGATGATGTGCGAAAGCGAGCGACATGCCTGACCCCGATGTGTCGAGGATAGCCCCAACCCGGGACGCGCTCAACGCGACCATCGCCCGACCCTGCGGCCCTTTGCGCCCGGGCGCGCCGCTGATACCCTCGGTCGCAAAGGGCCGATGGACGGGCACCCCCGCCGTCAGGCCATGCGAGGCCTCCGCGATGATCCGCTTCACCAGTCCCCGGCCACTGGCTGACCGCCGGTGCGTCCCGTGCCACTGCCAGCCCCCGGCTGCGGTCCCCAGGCGTCGCCGCAGTACCCGGGAGGGCGGTCTGTGAGGACCCTGTTCGTCTGGATGCTCGCCCTGCCCCTGCTGTGCCAGGCCGCGTCTGGGGACAGCGAGTTTCTCGCCGCCCGCGAGGCAGCCCAGCGCGGCCAGTTCGCGCGCGTGGCCGAACTGGCCGACGGGCTGCGCGGCCACCCCCTGCAGGCTTACGTCGAATTGTGGCTGCTGCAGTCGCGACTGGCGGCCCTGCCGCAGGACGACGTGCGCCGCTACCTCGACCGGGAGGCCGGGCAACTGGTCGGCAACCGGCTGCGCGGCGAGTGGCTGCGCACCCTCGGACGGGCCGGACAGTGGACCACCTTCGACCAGGACTGGCCCGCCATGGTCGAGCCGGACGCCGAACTTCAGTGCCTGCAGGCCCAGTCGGCAGTGCAGAGAGACCGCCGTGCCCTCGAGGCCCACCGCCAGCGCTGGTTCGTCGGGCGCGACCTGCCGGAGGCCTGCAACCGGCTGTTCGAGGCAATGTTCGCCGGCGGGGTGCTGAAGGATGCCGACCGCTGGGCCCGCATCCGCCTCGCCCTGGCCGGAGGCAACACCAGCCTCGCCACCACCCTGCTGCGACAGGCGGGCGCCTGGAACGCAGGAGACGGCCGGCAGCTGGAGGCCGCGCTGCGCGACCCTGCGCGTTATCTGGCTGACCGGCGCCAGCTGTCGACCCGCTCCCGGGCCGACCGCGAGATCGCCCTGTTCGCCCTCGGTCGGGTCGCCTCCACCACACCGGACAGCGCCGCCGCCACCTGGGACCGGCTGGCTGCCGGGTTTCCCCGGGACGACCGCGAGTACGGGTGGAGCCTGATCGCCGTGGCCGCGGCCCGCAAGCACGCGCCCCAGTCGCTCGACTGGTTCCGTCGCGCCGCCGACACCGGTCTCGACGCCAACCAGCTCGAGTGGCGGGCGCGTGCGGCCCTGCGCGTGCGCGACTGGCCGGAAGTGCTGCGCGCCATCGACACCATGGAGCCGGAGTACCGCGAGCGCGCGGTGTGGCGTTACTGGCGCGCCCGGGCGCTGCGCGAAACCGGCCGCAGCAAGGAGGCGGTCGCGCTGCTGGTCGCCCTGGCGGGCGAGCACCACTTCCACGGCCAGCTCGCCGCGGAAGAACTCGGCCCCACGGTGGGCGCGGCCCCGGTGGAATACCGCCCGTCGGAGGAGGAGGTGCGGGCCGCCGCCCGCCTGCCCGGCCTGTCGCGGGCACTCGCGTGGTACCGGCTGGGCCTGCGCTACGAGGGCAACCTCGAGTGGATCTGGGCCGTGCGCGACCTCGACGACGTGGCTCTGCTGGGCGCGGCCGAACTGGCACGGCGCGAAGGCTGGTACGAGCGCGCCATCGCCACCGCCGACCGCACCCGGCGGCTCACCAATCAGGAACTGCGCTACCCCACGCCGTACCAGGACCTGCTGCGCGCGCGCGCCCGCGAATTCGACGTCGACGACGCCTGGCTATTCGGCCTTGTGCGCCAGGAAAGCCGCTTCAACGCCTCGGCGCGCTCCCCTGTCGGTGCAGCCGGCCTGATGCAGGTCATGCCCGACACGGCGCGCTGGGTGGCGCACAAGCTCGGCCTGAAGGACTGGCGGCCTGCGTCGGATGACACGCCGGACGAGAACGTCAATTTCGGGACCTTCTATCTCAAGCACATCCTGACGCAGCTCGACGGCAGTGCGGTGCTCGCCTCGGCGGGCTACAACGCCGGTCCGCGCCGCGCCCAGGGATGGCGTGCACCCGTGCCGCTCGAAGGGGCGGTGTACATCGACACCATTCCCTTCCAGGAAACGCGGGACTATGTCCGAAAGGTGATGGCAAACACCCTGCAGTACGCCCGCCGCTTCGGACGCCACGACGAGACGCTGACGGGCCGCATCGGCACCGTGCCGGCCCGCCCCGACAGCGGCTCCTGATCCGCCCCGTGATCCCGCGGCCTGGAGCGGGCCCGGAGATTTCATCAGGTCACGGGATGATGGCGAGGCGCATTGCGAGGCAGGCCGTGCATCGCGCGCCAAGCCAATAGCCAAAGGGAAGGTCTGGCCGATGTGCGCGGTCGCGACGGAGGTCCGACGGGCGGGTGACGCGAAGGTCCGGACCGCCGTGTGCTCGACGCACACAAGGTTCGGGCCGACAAAGTCAGCCGCCCGCCGGGCTCTGTCCCCTCGGGTGGCGCCGGCAAGGGGCGCTGGCCACGCGATCCGTGCACATCGACCAGACCTTCCCTCGGCGCGAATCGCGGGCGCGGCATGACCGCAAGGCGCCCGCCAGCGCCCGTGGAGGCCGACAGATCCACTTTGGCCGGCAGCCAGTTCGTTGCACATCCGGTAGGCGTCGATACGCTGCTCATTCTCGGGGCCGGCCTGGTGAAATTTCCGGGCTAAACTCCAGCGTCCGCAACACCATGACGGGAGGCCTGCCTCGCC
>JBEICA010000299.1:0-4471 GCA_040373665.1 Burkholderiales bacterium
GCCACGATTTCGTCTCCCCTGACGACTGGGCGGTTGATGATGGAGTGCATGCCGAGGATGGCGCTCTGGGGCGGGTTGATGATGGGAGTCGAGAGCATCGATCCGAACACTCCGCCATTGGAGATGGAGAAGGTGCCGCCGGTGAGCTCCTCGATGGTGAGTTTGCCGTCCTGGGCGCGCTTGCCGAAGTCGGCGATCTGCTTCTCGACGTCGGCGAGCGACATCTGGTCGGCATTGCGCAGGATGGGCACGACAAGACCTCGCGGGCTCCCCACGGCGATGCCGATGTCGAAGTAGCCGTGGTAGACGATGTCGTTGCCATCGACCGAGGCATTCAGGACCGGGTACTTCTTGAGGGCGGCCACGCACGCCTTCACGAAGAAGGACATGAAGCCCAGCTTCACGCCGTGCTCCTTCTCGAAGCGGTCCTTGAAGCGCGCCCGCAGGTCCATGATGCCCTGCATGTTGACTTCGTTGAAGGTGGTCAGGATGGCAGCGGTCTGCTGCGACTGCACCAGCCGCTCGGCCACGCGCTGCCGCAGGCGTGACATCGGGACCCGCTTCTCCGGCCGGTCGCCCAGCAGGGCGTCGATGTCCACGGGACTGGGCACCTCGGCGGTGATGCGCGTGGCGACCCGGGCGGGCGCCCTGCCCTGCACCACTGCCAGCACGTCCTCCTTGGTGACACGACCGCCGCGACCGCTTCCCGGCACGGCGGACAGCTCCACACCATGGTCCGCCGCCACCTTGCGCGCCGCCGGCATGGCGAGCACGTCGGCCGAGGCCGCAGCGACTGCCGGAGCTGCTGCCGGGGCCACCGCCTTCGCCGGAGCGACTGCCACGGCGGGCTCGGCCTGGGCTGACGCCGGCGCGGCCGCACCGGGCCTGGCCTCGGTGTCGATGCGGGCGATGAGCTCGTTGCTCACCACGGTCGCGCCATCCGCCTTGATGATCTCCGTCAGGACTCCGGCTTCGGGTGCGGGCAGTTCGAGCACCACCTTGTCGGTCTCGATGTCGATCAGGTTCTCGTCCCGCTGCACCATCTCGCCCTGACGCTTGTGCCACTTGAGCAACGTGGCCTCAGCGACCGACTCCGACAGGGCAGGAACCTTCACCTCTATGAGCATATGGAGTTCTCTCCGTGATTGAGCGTCCGTCGTACGGAACGCCCGGTCAGCCACCCACCTTCAGGGCGGCATCCACTACTGCTTTCTGTCTCTGGTTGTGAAGCGCCAGATACCCGCCGGCTGGCGAAGCGCTCGACGGGCGCAGCGCGTAGCGCAGCTTCTGCTCGGGTCGCATGTGGCGCAGCAGGTAGTGCTGGATGCGATGCCACGCGCCCTGGTTGCCCGGCTCCTCCTGGCACCACACGACGTCGGTGGCGTTGGGATAGCGGGCGACCTCGGCGGCGAAATCGTCATGCGGGAAGGGGTAGAGCTGCTCGATGCGCACCACCGCGACGTCGGTCACGCCGCGTTCCCGCCGCGCCGCCACGATGTCGTAGTACACCTTGCCGCTGCAGGCAACCACCTGACGGACCGCTGCCGGATCGAGGCTGTCGGTCTCCGGTATCACCGCCTGGAATCGCCCGCCGGCCAGTTCCTCGAGCGAGGACACCGACTCCTTGTGACGCAGCATGCTCTTCGGGCTCATGATGACCAGCGGCTTGCGGTAGGGACGCAGCATCTGGCGCCGCAGCAGGTGGAACATCTGCGCCGGCGTGGATGGCACCACCACCTGCATGTTGTAGTCGGCGCACAGCTGCAGGAAGCGCTCGAGGCGTGCCGACGAGTGCTCCGGCCCCTGCCCTTCGTAGCCATGCGGCAGCATCATCACGAGGCCGCACAGGCGGCCCCACTTCACCTCACCCGAGGCGATGAACTGATCGATGACGACCTGGGCGCCGTTGGCGAAATCGCCGAACTGCGCCTCCCAGATGACAAGTTCCTCGGGGGAGGCCGTGGCGTATCCGTACTCGAACCCCAGCACCGCCTCTTCGGACAAGGTGGAATCGATGACCAGGAAGTCCGGCTGGTTCTCTGCAATGTTCTGCAACGGCACATGAGTGCCCGCGTCCCAGCGCTCGCGGTTCTGATCGTGCAGGACGGCGTGGCGATGGAAGAAGGTCCCGCGTCCGCTGTCCTGGCCGGACAGCCGCACCCCGTAGCCCTGCTTGAGCAGCGACGCGTAGGCGAGGTTCTCGGCCATGCCCCAGTCCAGGGGCAGCTTGCCCAGCCCCATCTGGCGACGGTCGGCGATGACTTTCTCGACACGCGAGTGAAGCTTGAAGTGCGCCGGCACCGCGGTCAGCCGCTCGCTGAGCTGGCGCAACTCCTCCACCGCCACACCGGTCGCGATGCCGTCGTTCCACTGCTTGCCGTCGTAGCGGGTCCAGTCCACCGCAAAAGGCGGCCGGTACCCGTAGATGATGCTCTTGTTGGTGTGCTGACCGGCATCCAGCGCAGCCCGGAAGTCCGCCACCATGCGATCGGCGTCACCCTGGCGGATCACGCCCTCGGCCTGCAACCGGTCGGCGTAGAGTTTCCGCGTGCCCGGATGCTGCTGGATGATCTTGTACATGAGCGGCTGCGTCACCATGGGCTCGTCCTGCTCGTTGTGGCCGAGCTTGCGGAAGCAGACCAGGTCCAGGACGACGTCGCGCTGGAACTCGACGCGAAAATCCAGCGCCGCCTCGATGGCGAAGATCACCGCCTCGGGGTCGTCGCCATTGACGTGGATCACCGGCGCCTCGACCATCTTCGCCACGTCCGTGCAGTAGATGGTGGAGCGCATGTCGCGCGGATCGGAGGTGGTGAAGCCGATCTGGTTGTTGACGATGACGTGCACCGTTCCACCGGTACCGTAGCCCCGGGTCTGGGACAGGTTCAGGGTCTCCATCACCACGCCCTGACCGGCGAAGGCGGCATCGCCGTGGATCAGCACGGGCAACACCTGCCGCCCGTCGCGGTCGTGACGACGGTGCTGGCGGGCGTGCACCGAACCCTCGACCACCGGATTGACGATCTCGAGGTGGGACGGGTTGAACGCCAGGGTCAGGTGCATCGGACCCCCCGGCGTCATGACATCCGATGAGAAACCCTGGTGGTATTTGACATCCCCGGCCGGCAGCTCGCCGGCCTTCTTGCCCTCGAACTCCGAGAACAGGTCCTGGGGGATCTTGCCGAACGTGTTGACCAGCACATTGAGCCGGCCGCGGTGGGCCATGCCGATGACCAGTTCCTGGACACCTGCCTGCCCGGCCCGCTGCAGCAGGTTGTCGAGCAGCGGGATGAGCGCATCGCCGCCTTCGAGCGAGAAGCGCTTCTGGCCGACGAAACGTGTGTGGAGGTATTTCTCCAGCACCTCGGCAGCCGTGAGGCGTTCCAGCACGTGCCGCTTGTCGTCGGGAGACAGGCTGCGGCGCGACAGTGCACCCTCGAAGCGCTGCTGGATCCAGCGTTTCTGGGCGGTGTCGGTGATGTACATGTACTCGAGGCCGACGTTCCCGCAGTAGGTCTCGCGCAGGCGCTGCAGGATCTCCCGCAGGGTGGCCTGTTGCGGCCCGGCGAGATTGCCGGTGTCGAACACGCGATCGAGGTCGGCCTCGGTGAGGCCATGGTGGGCGGGGTCGAGCTCCGGCACCTGGGGTTTCTCGAGGCGCTTGAGCGGATCGAGGGTGGCGTGACGCACGCCCAGGAAGCGATGGGAACTCACCAGCTGGAACACCGCCGCCTGCTTGCGGCCCAGTTCGGCGAGTTCGGCCGGCGCCAGGGGCGAGCGCCCGGCGGTCCCGCGCTCGCGAGCCAGGCGCGCGATGAGTTCGCGGACCGGCTCGTGAGGGACATCGCGCGGTCCGGGCAGGACCTGAAGCTGGTCGAAGTAGCGCTTCCATTCCGGCGCCAGCGACTCCTGCCCCTGGAGGTAGGCCTCGTACAACTCGTCGATGTACGCGGCATTGCCGCCGGACAGGTACGAGCCAGACATCAGGTCCTTCATCATCGTTCGTGTCCTCACTGTGCTGTGCCCCGCCGGGGCATCCCACCGACCACCGCCGCCCTGCCGCGACAGGCGCGGCGCACGGATTTCAGCCGCGCTGCGCCAGCGGCACCACCGTCCGCGCCGCGGCTCCGGTGTAGAGCTGACGCGGGCGGCCGATCTTGTACTCCGGATCCACGATCATCTCGTTCAGCTGGGCGATCCAGCCGATGGTGCGGGCAAGCGCGAAGATGGCGGTGAACAGCTGGACCGGGATGCCGATGGCCTTCTGCACGATGCCGGAATAGAAGTCGACGTTGGGATAGAGCTTGCGCGCGACGAAGTAGTCGTCCTCGAGCGCGATCTTCTCCAGCGCCATCGCCAGCTTGAACATGGGATCGTCGCCGAGGCCGAGCTCGCCAAGCACCTCGTGGCAGGTCTCGCGCATGAGCTTGGCGCGCGGGTCGTAGTTCTTGTAGACCCGGTGACCGAAGCC
>JBEICA010000380.1:0-2696 GCA_040373665.1 Burkholderiales bacterium
ATCCTCTCGCGGCGCTCGACCACCTCGTCCCGGTCGTCCTTCCCCATGCGCGCAGCGTACGCGCCCGGCAGGATTCGAACCTGCGACCGTCCGATTAGAAGTCGGGTGCTCTATCCAGCTGAGCTACGGGCGCCTGCGGGCGCAGCGTAGCCCGCGCGGCCGCTAGATCAGGCCGACGCCGCCCTGCTCGAGCAGGTGGCGCACGTCCACCAGCATCTGCTGGTCGACATCCTTGTGCTTCGGACGGTGCAGGAAGAGCACCTCGGAGCCCAGCTTCACCTTGTACTTGCCGTTGTGCTCCTCCTCCACGTCGGCCACCTGCTCGAGCAGCGAGATGACCTCGCGCCACTCCACGTTGGCGTGGCCCTGGTGATCGAGGAGCTTCTCGAGGGTGTTGCGGTGACGGCTGCTGAGCTCATGCGACACGGTTGGTGTCTCCCGGGATGGATTTCACGGCGTACATGCCGAGCCTACCGCGCCCGGAAAGCACTCGGGCCCCGCCATCCGGAGATGACGGGGCCCGATGTGGTGCTTCACTGAGCTGTGTGGACTAGGCGTCCGGCAGCAGCTTGGTGGTGTCGATGCCGTGCTCCGCCATGATGGTGCGGAAGGTCTCGAGGACTTCCGGCGGGTACTCCGGCAGGTCCTCGGTGTCGAGCACGTGCTGGGCACGGGCCTTGATGTTGGGGCCGAAGTCCCAGTCATCGTCGGCCATCAGGCGCTTGATGTCCTTCTCGGGCCACGAGATGACGCCGGGGTCGCGGCCGAACTGTGCGGCCAGGGCGTCGATCTCCTCGAAGCGACCCGGAAGCGGGGCCTGCTCCTGGATGAGCCCGATCTCCTTGAGGGTGTCCTCAAGGCCGTCGGCCATCTTGCGCGGGTTGCCCATCTCCTCATTGCTGAAGAGCGTCTCGAACTTGAGGCGCACGCGCTGGCCACCGGCCGCGACGTCCTCGAGCGGGTAGCCAACGGCGTGACCCCACGTGAACGAGTAGTGAGCCGGAAGGCCGAAGGCCTTCTGGATGCCGCCCGGCTTGCGTCCGAACGCGATGAGGATCGAACCGACACCCATCGCCTGGCCGGCGAGCATCGCCTGCGCCACGTGCTGACCGGTCTCGAAGCGCAGCAGCTGGTCGGTGCGCTCGACGGGGAAGCTCATCAGACGCGGAATGGTCTGCGTCATCGAGAACTCGTAGTTCCAGCCGTGGTACTTGGTGAGGGCGCCGGACAGCGCGAGGGTCGACAGACCGTCGATGGCGCGGCCGTACCAGGCGTTCAGGTTCGTGAACCAGAAGATCAGGTGCGACGACTGGTTGATGATCTGCACGTTGAAGCCGGAGACGCACTCCTCGATCTCGTCCCAGAGGTCGGAGTCCTTGGTGACGACGACTGCCTCGGTGCAGTTGATGTTGCCCTGGCACGACGCGAGTCGTGCAGCGTTGAGCATGATGTCGATCTTCCAGTCCTCGACCGTCTTGGCGGGGTCGTAGTACCGGTAGCTACGCCGACTGCCGATCGCCTGGAGCGTCGGCATGTCGGGGATGTCTGAGGCTTTCACGGCCATCGAAGGAATCTCCCTGGGTTGGCTGGCGTGCGAAACGTTTCGGTGCGCAGGACGCGCTGGGCGCCAATGTACACACGGATTGGATGCGTTGCATGGGTAACGAACTCGAACCGTCACCGGTTCCGGGGCGAAGCCGGCTACCGGCTGTCTACCCTGCCCGCCATGCCGAAACTTCTCTTTGTCACAGTTCCCACGGATGAGGTCCTCAACAAGGAGGGGAAGGTTCGCTTCCCCGGCACTGAGGCCGCCATCCAGCAGCTCTCCGAGGCCGGTTGGGACGTCGAGCTGATCGACCCCCTCTGGCCCGGTCCGCTCAAGAGGGTGCAGGAGGGCGGCGTCGACGCCGTCCTGGTGTCCTGCTTCAAGGCAGTGCCGCGCTCGCGCGACGCTGCATCCACCCTCGCCCGCCTGGAGCCCGACACCCCGGTGTTCACCGTTGGCGTGCTCCAGAAGGACGAGGCGTTCCGCACGATGGCCCCCACGGTCGGCGTGCTCCGCAACATCGGGGAGCTTCCGCAGGGCTGACGCACTCGGGGCCGAATATGGCCCGGCCGGCGGTTCACCCGAACCGCCGGCCGAACTTCCTTCATCCCGATGCGCTCCCTACTGGCCATCGTCGCCGCGTCCCTCGTCGGGGTCGCAGGCATCTCCGTCGCGGTATCCGCCCCGTCGGCCGATTCCACGCGCTCGCGCATCAGGGTTCTCGAGCAGCGGGTGATCGACGCCAACCGGGCGATCCCCGCCGCACGACAGGCCGAGCAACAGGCCATGCGCCGACTGGCGGCGTCTGAGCAACGGCTCGAGCAGATCCGGACGCAGCTGAGCAGGCGCACGGCATCGCACCGGGCCGGCCAGGCCGTGCTGGCCGGACGCCTCAGGGACATCTACCGGGCAGGCGAGCAGGATCCCCTGGTGACCGCGCTGCTGTCGGCCGGCGGCCTTGCCGCCCTGGCATCGGAGCGCGCGGGCGCCGAGCGCATCGCCCAGGAGGACGCCCGGCTGGTGGCCCGCCTGAGGAGCGACCGCCGCGCCGTGGTGCGCATTGAGCGCGACCGACGGCGCGACGAGGCCCGGGCCCAGGCCGCCCGCGACGACGCCGCAGCCCACCGCGCCGCGCTGGAGGCCCTGCGCG
>JBEICA010000245.1:0-5473 GCA_040373665.1 Burkholderiales bacterium
CGTGTTTCGTCAGGTGGTCTGGGCCACCGACCCGGTACGCGCCGCGCGCCAGTTGCGCCACCTGCCGGATCTGGAGGCCGCCTGCGCGCTCATCGACCGGCTGGACTACGAACCGATCACCACCATCTACCTGCGCTACGGCGCCGGAACGCCGCTCCTGCCAGCGGCCATGACCGGTCACGCCGACGGCCCGGGTCAGTGGTTCTTCGACCGCGAGCGGTCATGCGGCCAGACCGGATGGGTCGGCGCCGTCATCAGCGCCTCCGGGTCGTGGCGCGCCCTCGCGCGCGACGCGCTGGTGACGGCGGTGCACGACCAGCTCGTCTCCATGACCGGCCCGCTCGAACCGCCCGTCGATGCGCTCGTCATCACCGAGAAGCGGGCCACGTTCCGCTGCGTCCCCGGCATGACCCGGCCGGCCGCCATCACCCCGGCGCGGGGCCTGGTCCTGGCCGGCGACTACACCGCCGGGGAGTACCCCGCGACGCTCGAGGCTGCCGTGCGCAGCGGCCTTGCCTGCGCCCGCCATCTGCTGGAGAAACCCTGATGCCACCCCGCGACTACACGCCCGCTCCCGGACTGCTGCAGGACCGGGTCATCCTCGTCACCGGCGCCCCCGGCGGCATCGGCCGCGCCCTCGCCCTCGCCTGCGCCCGTCACGGCGCCACGGTGGTGCTGCACGGCCGGCGCCAGGATGCGCTCGAATCGCTCTACGACGACATCGTCCGCCAGGGCGGCCCGGAACCCGCGGCCCTGCCGCTGGATCTCGCCACTGCGGGATCGCGCCACTACGACGCGCTGGCGGCCGACATCGATCAGGCGGTGGGCAGACTGGATGGCATCGCGCACTGCGCCGCCAGCACCCTGCGGCTGCGCGCCACCGAAGGCATCAGCGCGGAGGACTGGAACGCGACTCTCACCGTGAACGTGACGGCCGCCCTGTCCGTCACCCGCGCCTGCCTTCCGCTGCTGCGCCAGGCGCCCCAGGCTTCGGTGGTGTACTCCCTGGAGAGCCACCACGACCGGCATGACGCCTACCTCGGTGCCCTCGCGGTGCCCGGGGCCGCCCTGACGGCGGCGGTGCGCATCCAGGCCCAGGAATGGGCTGCTCCGGCCGGCGTGCGCTGCAACGCCGTGGTGCCAGGTCCGCTCGACTCCCCGGCGCGCCGTCGCACCCACCCGGGCGAGGCCCGCGGCAACCTGCCGGGCGTGGAGACGGTGATCCCCGCCTACCTGTGGCTGCTGGGGCCGGACAGCCTGGGCGTCAGCGGCAGCGTCGTCGACGGCGGCGCCACGCGCTGACCGGGCGCCACCGCACGCTCAGCCCTCCAGCACCTGGCGGAAATCCGGCGGCAGCGGTGCCGAACGGCCCGTCACGGCATCCGTCCACACCATGGTCGCCTCGCCGCGGGCGTACACCACCTCCGGATCCGCGGCGTCGCGCATGACCTGGCTGACGGTGAAACTCGCAGTACCCACCCGGCCCGCGCGCAGTTCGATCACCACGTCGGCCGGGTAGATCGCCGGGCGCTCGAAGCGGCAGCTGATGCTGCCAAGCACCGGGCCGTCCCTGCCCGCGGTGCCATCGTGACCGAGGCTGCGGAACCAGCCGATGCGCGCCTCCTCGAAATAGCGGAAGTAGGCCACGTTGTTGAGGTGGTGCATGAGATCCATCTCGCCCCAGCGCAGGCGCATGTGCTCGACGTGGATCAACCGTGGCTCCGACGACATCGGGGTGTTCCTCCAAGGGGGCCGGGAAAGGACATTCCCCGGATCTCACGCGGGCCGGCTCCGGTCCGCGTTGGGTTTATCATCTCGGGCTCACGGGCATGGTTTTCCCGTACCGCTGCGTGCCGGGGCGGATTGTAGGGAAGGTCCGGCCACCGTGCGCGGCACGCGCTGCCCACGGGCCGGCGCCCGCATCGGCGGGATCTCCTCCGATGTGACCCGGCGCACGCACCACCCACCCAGACACGGAGGACAGGCGTTGGCCGAACGCGATTCCATGGAGTTCGATGTCGTCGTTGTCGGCGGCGGTCCCGCCGGCCTCTCGGCGGCCATCAGGATCAAGCAGCTTGCGGCGGAGCAGTCGCGCGAGATCGCGGTGTGCGTGCTGGAGAAGGGCTCGGAACTCGGCGCCCACATTCTCTCCGGCGCGGTCATGGACCCGCGCGCGCTCAACGAACTGCTGCCCGACTGGCAGGCCCAGGGGGCGCCGCTCAACACCCCGGTCAGCGAGGACCGTTTCCTGTTCCTCAAGGCCAACGGCGCGACGCGCACCCCCGACTGGCTGCTGCCCGAGTGCTTCCGCAACCACGGCAACTACATCGTCAGCCTCGGCAACGTCGTGCGCTGGCTGGGTCAGCAGGCCGAGTCGCTGGGCGTGGAGATCTACCCCGGCTTCGCCGCCGCCGAGGTGTTGTACGACGCGTCCGGTGCCGTGGTGGGCGTTGCCACCGGCGACATGGGCGTCGGCCGCGACGGGCAACCCACCGAGGCTCACCAACCGGGCATGGAACTGCGCGGACGCTACACCCTGTTCGCCGAGGGTGCCCGCGGCCACCTGGGCAAGGAGTTCATCGCGCGCTACGCGCTGGATGCGGGCCGCGATCCCCAGACCTACGGCATCGGCCTGAAAGAGCTCTGGGAGGTGGACGCCGCGGTACATCAGCCCGGCCTGGTGATCCACACCGCCGGCTGGCCGCTGTCCAGCGACACCTACGGAGGCTCCTTCCTCTACCACCTCGAGACTCGTCAGGTGGCGGTGGGCTTCGTGGTGGGGCTCGGCTACGCCAACCCCTACCTCTCGCCCTACGAGGAGTTCCAGCGCTACAAGACCCACCCGGCGATCCGCCCGTTCTTCGAGGGTGGCAAGCGCATCGCCTACGGCGCGCGCGCCATCACAGCCGGCGGCCTGCAGTCCCTGCCCAAGCTGGTTTTCCCCGGGGGGGCGCTGATCGGATGCGACGCCGGCTTCCTCAATGCCTCGCGCATCAAGGGCAGCCACGCTGCCATCAAGTCCGGCATGCTGGCCGCCGAGGCGGCGGTCGAGGCGCTCGCAGCCGGCCGCGCCCAGGACGAACTCGCCGCCTATCCCCAGGCCTTCGAGCGCAGCTGGCTGCACGAGGAGCTGCACCGGGCGCGCAACTTCAAGCCCGCCATGGCAAAGGGCCTGGTCACCGGCACCCTGCTGGTGTGCATCGACCAGGTGCTGTTCAAGGGCAAGGCGCCCTGGACCCTGCACCACACCCACGCCGACCACGAGTGCCTGCGGCCGGCCTCCGAATTCCAGCCCATCGACTACCCCAAGCCCGACGGCCGCATCACCTTCGACCGTCTGTCCTCGGTGTTCATCTCGAACACCAACCACGAGGAGAACCAGCCGGTCCACCTCACCCTGCAGGACGCATCGGTGCCGGTGTCGGTCAATCTGTCGCGCTACGCGGGGCCGGAGCAGCGCTACTGCCCCGCCGGCGTCTACGAATACGTGAAGACCGACGAGGGCTCGGACCGGCTGCAGATCAACGCCCAGAACTGCGTGCATTGCAAGACCTGCGACATCAAGGACCCGACCCAGAACATCCGCTGGGTCGTGCCCGAGGGCGGCGGCGGCCCCAACTACCCGAACATGTGAAGCATCCCGCATGCCCCTCATGACCGAGGTCCCGGGCCCGGCACGTGACCGGCTGGCCGAGATCCTCGGCAGCATCGCCGAACGCGGTGACGAGCGTGCCACCGATCTGCTGGTGACGCTGGTCGATGAACTGCGCCCGTCCCGGCCGCACGACGGCGCAACGGCGCTCACCCACCTGCACGCCCTGGAATACCTGCTCACCGCCAACACGGCGTGGCGCGACGCGCTGGCGCACCAGCTTGCGCGCGAGTTCTCCGCCTGCGAGCAGTCCACCCTCTACTCCGACCTCGGCATCCTGCCGAGCACGGGCTTCTTCTCGGAGCTGTGGCGCCGCGTGGGCGACCGGCTCCTGCCGGCACCCTACGACGCCGGCTCGCTGCGCTCCGTGCTGGCACGGCTGTTCCACCGCAACACGGACCTGCTCTGGGTGGGCGCCATCGCCGACGAGCACTGGGCACGGCTGTTCGACCTCATCGGGCTCGACTTCCTCGCGCCGCAGGCCGACCGCCACACGCTGCTGGAACTGCTCGAATCGGTGCGCATCATCGCCTATCGCCTTGCCGCCACCGGTCTGGAACCCGATCTGGCCGAGGTGCTGCCAGATCTGCGGCGCTTCGAATCCGCCTTCGTCGCGCAGCAACTGGAGACCGAACGCTTCATCGCCGCCTGGCACGAGGCGCTGCGCGACGGCACGCCGCTCGCGCTGGATCACCGTCACATCCTGGTACTGCTCGACCAGTGCGAGCAGACCATCGCCCGCATCCGTCGCAACACGCCGAACACCGGCGTCAGCGTCGCCCTCACCTACCGACTGCAGCGCGCCAGCGAGAACATCGAGCGCCAGCGCCTGATGCTGCCCTTGCTCGACCCCGGCCCTGGCCGCCATCGCCTCGAGACTTCGGCACAGCTGTTCAAGCGGCTGGTCGCGGCCGAGTGTGCCCGCGCACGACTGCGCCCGCACTTCTCGCGCAACACCGAGCTGCTCGCCCGCGAGATCACCGAACATGCGGGCCGCACCGGCGAGCACTACATCACCAGCACCACGTCCGAGTACCGGCAGATGTTCCGTGCCGCCCTCGGCGCGGGCGCGATCGTGCCGCTGCTGGCCTTCGCCAAACTGTGGCTGCACGACCTCCACGCCGCCCCGCTGATCCAGGGGCTGCTCTACGGTCTCAACTACGCCATCGGCTTCGTGCTGATACAGGTGATGCACTTCACGCTGGCCACGAAACAGCCGGCCATGACCGCGACCCACCTCGCGATGGCCCTGGACGCACCGCCGGGGCAACGCCCCGATCCGGGCGAGATGGTGGAGATGATCGTGCGGCTGTGCCGCAGCCAGTTCATCGCCATCGTCGGCAACATCGTCCTGGCCTTCCCCCTCGCCTTCGCCATCTGTCTGGCCTGGGGGCGGTTCACCGGCGACACCACCGTGACGCCGGATACCGCACGTCACCTCATGGAAGACCTCCACCCCTGGCAGAGCTTTGCCCTGTTCCACGCAGCCATCGCCGGCGTGTACCTGTTCCTGGCGGGACTGGTGAGCGGCTATTTCGACAACGCCGCGGTCTATCGCCATATCCCCGACCGCATCCGCGGCCTGCCCTGGCTGCGCCGGATCGCGGGCGACGCCCGCGCCGACCGGCTCGGTCGCTGGATGGGCGACAACCTGGGGGGGCTGGCGGGCAACGTCGCCTTCGGCTTCATGCTCGGACTCACCGGCGTCGTCGGGTACAACCTCGGCCTGCCGCTGGACATCCGGCACGTCACCTTCGCCGCGGCCAACTTCGGCATCGCACTTGAGGCGCTGCGAGAGGTGCCCTCGGTGTTGTCGGCGGC
>JBEICA010000449.1:0-1525 GCA_040373665.1 Burkholderiales bacterium
CGTGGGCACCCTGGGCGTCATCGGCCCGACGCGCATGGCCTACGACCGCATGATCCAGATCGTCGACATCACCTCGCGCCTGGTCAGCCACGCGCTGTCGACCCGATGAGCACCCGGCGGGGCCCGGGCTTGCTGGCATCATGGGTTTTCCTCGTTGCACCTGCGGAAATCCCGCTGCATCGACACTCCCATCGCCGTCACGTGACGGCGTCAACCCCTCCACCGCCGCCATGATCCGTACCGCCTTCGCCGCCTGCGCCGTGCTGGCCGCCGCCCTCGCCCTGCCCGCCGCGTCCTGGGCCCAGGGCTCCAAGGAGCTCAACATCCTGAACTGGGCGGACTACATCGCCCCGGACACGATCGCCAACTTCGAGAAGGAGACCGGCATCAAGGTCCGCTACGACACCTTCGACGCGAACGAGACGCTGCACGCCCGCCTGGTGGCAGGCAAGACGGGCTACGACATCGTCGTTCCGGGCGCGCACTTCGCCAAGATGCAGATCGACGGCAAGCTGCTGCTGGAGCTGGACCGGTCCAAGCTGTCCAACTGGAAGAACCTCGACCCAGCGCTGCTGGAGAAGCTCGCGGTTTCTGACCCCGGCAACAAGCACCTCGTGACGTGGCTGTGGGGCTTCGTCACGGTGGGGATCAACCCCGACAAGGTCAAGAAGGCCCTGGGTGACCTGCCGATGCCGGCCAACCCGCTGGACCTGCTGTTCGACCCGAAGTACGTGTCCCGGCTCAAGAGCTGCGGCACGCACGTGCTGGATTCGGCGTCCGAGGTGGTGCCGGTGGCGATGCTCCACGCCGGCAAGCCGGGTTGGAGCCGGGTCGCGAAGGACTACGACGCCGCGCGCGATGTGCTGGCCAAGGCGCGCCCGCACATCACCCGCATCTCCTCGCCCGGGCCGATCAACGAGCTGGCCAACGGCACGCTGTGCGTGTCTCTCGGCTATTCGGGCGACTTCCTCATCGCCAACAACCGCGCGGTCGAGAACAAGACCGGGCAGAAGATCGAGGCGCTGATCCCGCCGCGCGGGGCGACGATGTTCATGGACACCATGGCCATCCCGAAGGACGCCCGGAACGTCGAGAACGCGCACAAGTTCATCGACTACATCATGCGTCCGCAGGTCCACGCCGCGCTGACCAACACGGTCTTCTACGGCAACCCGAACGCGGCTTCCAAGTCCTTCGTCAAGCCCGAGATCGCGGCCAACCCGGTGGTCTTCGCGAGCAGCGCCGACATCGGCAAGCTCGCCGTGCCCGAGGCCCTGCCGCAGGACGCGCGCCGCGTGCAGACGCGCGTGTTCCAGTCCTTCAAGGGCGGCGCGGCGACGAAGAAGTAAGCACCGCCGCGGGACCCGGCTGCCGTGGCCCGCGTGGCGGGCCCTGGCGGCCGCCCGGGCGGTGGCCGGTCCGCGACGGCGCCGCTACACTGCCGGCCGGGGGCCGTTAGCTCAGTCGGTCAGAGCAGAGGACTCATAATCCTTTGGTCGTTGGTTCGAGCCCAACACGGCCTACC
>JBEICA010000258.1:0-5162 GCA_040373665.1 Burkholderiales bacterium
CGCGCACAAGCACAAGCTCGTGGGCGGGGACGGAGTGCTGACCCTTGAGCTGGACACCGCCCGTTTCTCCGACATCGCCGGCCTGTCCAGGCTCAAGCGCTGGCTGGAGCAGCGCCGCGAACCCTTCCTGGGTGACGCCGCCGCCATGGGACTGGACCCGCCACGGGGCGTCATGCTGCTCGGCGTGCAGGGGGGCGGCAAGAGCATGGCCGCCAAGGCCGTCGCCGGCGCCTGGGGGGTGCCGCTGATGCGCATCGACTTCGGCGCCCTCTACAGCAAGTGGCTGGGCGAGACCGAGCGCGCCCTGCGCGAGTCGCTCAAGGGCGCGGAGGCCATGGCCCCCTGCGTCCTGTGGATCGACGAGATCGAGAAGGGTCTGGCCACAGGGCAGGGCGACGGCGGCGAGTCACGGCGCATCCTGGGCACGCTGCTGACCTGGATGGCCGAGCGGCGCAGCAAGGTGTTCCTGGTCGCCACCGCGAACGACATCGAACAGTTGCCCCCGGAGCTCATCCGCAAGGGCCGGATGGACGAGATCTTCTTCGTCGATCTGCCCGACGAAGCAACGCGGGCCGAGATCTTCGGCGTCCACCTCGACCGGCGCAGGCAAGCGCGCGCTGGCTTCGACGTGGCCCGGCTCGCCGCGGCCACCGGGGGGTTTTCCGGGGCCGAGATCGAGCAGGCCATCGTCTCTGCGCTGTACGAGAGCCACGCCCGGCGCGAACCGCTGAGCGACGCACTCATCCTGGAGGAGATCGCCCGCACCCGCCCGCTGTCGGTGGTGATGCGCGAGAAGGTCGCCCACCTGCGGGCCTGGGCGCGCGACCGGGCTGTGCCGGCGGGCTGAGCCCGCTGCAGTCGCGGGCGATCAGGTTTCGGCGCGCGGCGACGGCAGGCGGTTCAGAACTTGAGGAACTTCTTCAACGTGTCCGCGCCTTCCTTGAGCTTGTCGGTGAGCGATGGCTTCTTGGCGGGATCGGCGGGCTTGCCCTCGGCGGCAGGCCTGGACTTGATGCCGCCCGCTTTCGTGCCACCGAGAACAGTGCACATCGGGACATATTTCGGGTCCATGTAGCTCATGTCGCGTCCGGCGCAGTGCTGCTCGCGCAGCGAGGCGGCCTCGGGGCAGCGGTTCTTCACCCAGTACCAATCCCCCTTGGCAATGGCATCGCTGCACAAGGGACCGATGGTGGCCGCGACATCGAGCTTGCAGAGCTTGCACGCGCTTTCGAATCTGTCGCCGCCGTACTGGTCCTGCACGGCATCCCACCGGGCACGGTCGCGGATGCCTTTCAGTTCGCCTGCTGCCCGGGCGCAGAACGCGACCTGCCGGTCGCGACACACCACGGACTCCGGCGCCATGCCGGGTGCGCCGAATACCATGACGGACTCGAGCCGGGCGATCGAGTTGTCGCACATCGCTGCCATATCCGCCTTTATCTTGTTCTCGATGGCGGCGATCTGTTTGGCCGGGTCTTCCCAGGTGCAGTTGCCGGCCCGTTTCCCGGACATGTCGACGCGCATGCTGAACTTCTCGCCGTCACGCGTCCCGCTGCTGTTCATGAAGCCGCGGTAGGCCTCCTTTCCCAGGTCCTCGATCTCGCCGTTGCCGGTGTAACGGTCAGCACCCTCGACACACTCGAACCTGAAGATGCTGCGGTTGCCGCTCTGCTTCGATTCGAGCGTGCGGCAGTTCTTGTCCATCGGGACGCGTTCCTCACGCTTGCCCTTGGGCGCGCAGGTCTTCTGTGTCATGGCGGGCATGGTCATCCCGTCGGACTGGACGCTCATGGTGATTTCCCAGAGCTCATCCTGGCCGCCATTCTGGGCGAGGGCCGGGGCGGTGACCAAGGAGGCCAGAAGGGCCAGCAGTCGGAGGGGTCGCGAAGCGCGCATGATCGGGTTCCCGCTCATATTGGAAGCGATGTGCCCACGATGCCATGGCGGCATGGCGCAATGCAACCGACCTCGGTCTGCCGACTTTGGTATGGGTGTGGCCTGCGGGGTGTGCCGGCCGGGCGAGGGGAACGTCGTGCGCCGGGAAATGCTCCCCGAACTGCCGGCACTCACTCCATGTCGATCTTCTTCCGTCCCGCCTTGATGTGTCCGCGCGAGACCTTCTCCTCGACCCGCCGCCGCTGCGAGGCCCGGGTCGGACGGGTGGCGATGCGTGCCACCTGCGGCTGGGACACCGCATCGACCAGCGCCTGCAGGCGCGCCAGCGCGTCCTCGCGGTTCCGCTCCAGGCTGCGGTGACGCTGCGCCTTGAGGATCACCTCACCCTCGGCCGTGATGCGGTGGTCGCGGCACTCCAGCAGGCGCTGCTTCACCTCTTCGGGCAGGGACGAGGCGCGGATGTCGAAGCGCAGGTGGGCGGCGTTGGAGACCTTGTTGACGTTCTGCCCGCCGGCGCCCTGGGCGCGGATGGCGGTGATCTCCACCTCCCGGGGATCGATGCGGATCAGCACGTCGTCACTCCCGCGCCCTGAGCGCAATGGCCGCCCCGAGCTCGGGCATTTTGCCCCCGAAAATGGCCCTGTAAGCCCGAAAAACGACCGTTTTTTGCCACAAAAACCTTATGCATCAATGACCTTTTCAGGTCCGACCCCGATGGCCTGGTTCAGGGCCTGCCAGGCGAGGCTGGCGCAGCCTTCGCGGCTGGAAGTGGCGCGCACGACCCGCAGGATGGCGGTGTGGTCGGGGTGGGCGTCCGCGCCGAGGGACTCGGCGTGGCGACCGATGGCGTCAAGGAAGACGTCCTTCAGGGCGAGGGCCTCGGCGATGCGGCGCCCGCGCACCCACTCGGTCATGATGGAGGCGGAAGCCATCGAGATGCCGCAGCACTCGCACTGGAAGCTCACGTCCGCCACCACCTCGCCGTCGAGGCGCACGAACACCTGGAAGCTGTCACCGCACACCGGGCTCACCGCCTCGCCGCGACGGTCGGCCTCGGGCATCTCGCGGTAGTTGCGCGCGTCCCGGATGTGGTCCATCAGGACCTCGTCGTACAGGCGGCTCATGGGCGACGCGCAGTCAGCACGGTGAAGCCCTCGCCGATCAGGCTGCGTCCCGGCGGCTCGGGAAAGCCGGCGTCGCGCAGCAGCTGCTCCTGCTCGGCCTGGGTGGGCAGCACGTTGCCCCAGAGCAGTTCCTCGATGCCGGTCTGCAGCGGGAAACGGAAGGCCGGATCCCGCGTCTGCGCCAGCGTCGCAGGGTAGGTCTCGTCGACGATCACCAGCCAGCCGCCGGGCTTCAGGGTGGCGCCGGCCGCCCGGACCACGTGAGGACGCAGTGCCGGCGAGATCTCGTGCAGGACCTCGATCATCACCACCGCGTCCATGCTCGCCGGTGGCACCACGGCACCGAGGTCGCCGTGCAGCAGCTGCACCCGCTCGGTCATGCCGGCCTGCTCCACCCGCGTCCGCGCGACGGCCAGACTGTCGGCGTCGATGTCGACACCGACCGGCCGGGAGGCCGGGAAGGCCTTCGCCAGCTGCAGGAGGAAGTTGGCGGTACCGCAGCCCACCTCCAGCACCGATGCGCCCGCTTCCAGGGCCTCCTTCATGCCCGGCAGCCCCGGCAGGATCTTGCGCGCGGTGGCGATCTGCAGGCCCCAGGTGGAGTCCGCGATGAGGCGCGCGAAGTCTTCGCCACGCCCCTGGAAGGGTGTCACTGCGCCCGTGCGGAAGGCCTCGCGCCCGCGCCGGAAATCCTCTGCCGCCACCTCGGTGCCGAGCTGCACGTAACCCCCGAGGTACCGCGGGTGACTGCGGCTGGCGAGGATCTGGTCCATGTAGGGTGCCAGCCGGAACGCCTCTTCGCCATCGGCGTCCACCAGCCCCAGTCCGTGGGCCGTCCACAACCAGGTGCGCACATACGGCGGGTGCAGCGCGAGCCGCTCTGCCAGCACTTCCGGGCTGCTGCCTGGCGTGGCGGCGAGGGCCTCGAACAGGCCGAGGCGCAAACCGAGGTCGATGAGGTGGATGGTGTTGAAGCCACGCCGCCACTCGAAGATGCGGGCGACCTGGCTGTCTGCGGTGATCGGGGACGGCTGTTCGTTCATGTGCGCAGCCCGGGCGGGGTTGGAAGGGAGTGTGATCGCGTGTCGGACCGGCGGGCGCGACGCTGGTTCAGCGTACCCTCGCCCTGTCCACGAAGGCATTGGTGTAGGCGGCCTCGGGCTGCAGCCCGGTGGCTGCCCGGACCGCGGGATCGTGGGCTGCGGTCACGCGCTGGGTCAGCACGACACCCTCCGGCGGGATGCGGCCGTCGCGCGAATACACCGGGCGCAGGCGTTCCAGCGCGGCGACATAGGCGGCCTTGTCGCCCAGGGTGAATTCCGGCGGCACGGCGGCCACGATCTGATCGGTGCCGGCGCGCTGCAGCCAAACGAGGGCCCGCACCATGGCGTTGGTCAGGGCCTGCACCGTGCCGGGGTTGGACTGGATGAAGGATTGCTTCGCATACAGGCAGGCCGACGGCAGCGCGCCGCCGAACACGGCGCGGGTCCCTGCCGGGCTGTAGGTCTCGTGCACCACCCGCGCGTCGCCGGAGCGCTCCAGCATCACCAGGGCCGGCTCGACCGAGGACAGCGCATCGATCTGGCCGGCGCGCGCCGCGCCCACGGCCGAGGCGCCGGTACCCACGCCGATGATCGATACGTCCTCCGGCTTCAACTGCGCCGAAGCCAGCAGGTGGTTCACCAGCATGTGGGTGCTCGAGCCCGGCGCCGTGACGCCGATGCGCCGGCCGCGCAGATCCTTCGGCCCGGCGTAGCCCTCGAACCGGCCCTTGACCAGCGCCAGGGCCAGGGCCGCGCTGCCCTGGAGCACGAAGGCCTGCAGCTTCTGTCCCTTGGCCAGCATCTGCAGGGTGTGCTCGAAGCCGCCGGAGCAGACGTCCGCGCTACCCCCCATGAGCGCCTGCAAGGCCTTGGCGCCGCCGGGAAAGTCCGCGATCTCGACCTCAAGGCCCTCGTCGCGGAAGTACCCCAGCCGCTCGGCCAGTGTCAGCGGCAGGTAGTACAGGGTGGCGCGCCCGCCGACAGCGATCACCACCCTGGTCTTTTCCGGCGCGGCCACGCCAGGCGCCGGGAACGGGACCAGCGCCGCCGCCCCAGCCAGCGCCACGGCTCGTCGCATCCACCCGCGCCGACCCGCACC
>JBEICA010000318.1:0-3928 GCA_040373665.1 Burkholderiales bacterium
CTCGATCAGCGGCATGGCACGGTCCACCACCGCGGCCGTGAACTGCGGCGTGTTCGGATCGGGCATGCCGGTGGGCACGTACAGCATCGCCTGGCGACCGTAGTCGAACGGGCTGTCCCAGCAGCGGCTGCGCGCGTCGTCGATGCCGAGCTGCGCGAGAAAATGGGAGAAATCCCCCCGCACCGACAGCGTCGCCGAGGTCAGCACCCAGGCACGCGCGCCGTCCTCCACCTGGCGGCGGAACATCGGACCGACCGACAGCGGGGTGCTCTGCAACTGCACCGAGGCCCCGAAGACCTCGACCCAGCGCACCATGTCCGGGTCGTCCTGATCCAGCCAGCCCTGCAGCAGGCCCTGCTGTTCGAGGGCCCGCTCCCAGCACCGCTTCAGGCCCTCGCTGCGCTCCGCCTGGGTCTCGAGCAAGGCGCTCATGCGCTCGAGCGTCTCCAGCAGTTGCCGGGCCGCCGGCAGGAGTCCGTTGCGGCGCATCGCCTCCTCGAAGCTCAGGCGCCCGCCGTCGTTGACGAACACCAGCCGCAGGTCGCGTGCCGCCTTGTCGCTGGCGCGCGCCGCCTCGGCCAGCTCGGGGAAGTCGCGCGCTCCGGCAGCCACCTCGCCGCGCACGTCGCGCGCCAGCTCCACCAGCTGGCCGGTGGAGACGTTGCGGCCGAAGAACACGCTCGCCGTGGCCGGCAGCTGGTGGGCTTCGTCGAGGATCACCGCGTTGCACTTCGGCAGCAGCTCGCCCGCCCCCTCGTCGCGAAGCATCACGTCGGCGAAGAACAGATGGTGGTTGACCACCACCACGTCCGCCTCCAGGGCCTCGCGACGCGCCTTGAGGACGAAGCACTCCTGGTGGTTCGGGCATTCCTGGCCCAGACAGTTCTCGCGCGTCGAGGTCACCTGCGGCCACACCGAGGCATCCTCGGGGACGTCCGGCAGGCCGCCGCGGTCGCCCGTCTGGCTGGTCCGGGCGTGGCGCGCGATGCGCTCGAGGTAGTCGACGTCCGCGCGGCTCTCGAAGCGCCCGTCGCGGCGGGCGCGTTCCAGATGGTAGTGGCAGATGTAGTTCGCGCGACCCTTGAGCAGGGCGATGCTCACCGGCACCCCCAGGGCCTCGCGCACCATCGGCAGGTCGCGCTGGAACAGCTGGTCCTGCAGGGTCTTGGTTCCGGTGGAGACGATCACCTTGCCGCCCGAGAGCAGCGAGGGAACGAGATAGGCGAAGGTCTTGCCGGTGCCCGTGCCAGCCTCGGCCACCAGCACCGCCCGGTCTTCGAGCGCGGCAGCGACCGCCTGCGCCATCTCGAGCTGCTGCGGACGGACGCTGAAGCCCGGAATCGCGCGCGACAATGCGCCCTCGGGCGCGAACACCACCTCCACGCGACCGGACACGCCAGCCTCCCCGGGCGGGACGGCGCCACCGCCCATGGCATCCGCCTGCGTGAACGGATCGTCCACGCGCCTCAGCTGCGCGCTTCGATGAAGGCCTTGATCGCTGCCACGTCGACGTCCATGACCTCGTAGCGCAGGGGTCGGCCTTCGAGGTCGGCGTAGCCGGCCGGCAGCGGCGGCTCGACGCCCAGGGCCTCGCGGATGGTGGCGGCAAACTTCGCCGGCTGGGCGGTCTCCAGGCACACCATGGGCACGCCCGGCTCGCGATGCGGCTGGGCCGCCTTGAGGCCGTCGGCCGTGTGGGTATCGACCATCACGCCATGCCTCGCATACATGTGGCGGATGGTCTCCAGCCGGTCGGCGTGAGTGCTGCGCCCCGAAACGAAACCAAACTGCGCCACCCGCCCGAAGTGCGGCGTCGGCCCGAGATCGAACTCCCCGCCCCGGTCCACCGCCGACCACAGGCCGGCCACCACTGTCGGGTCGCGCCCGACGAGGTCGTAGACGAAGCGTTCGAAATTGGAGGCCTTCGAGATGTCCATCGACGGGCTGCTGGTCTGGGCCACTGCCGCGGCCGGGCGGACGCGGTAGCGCCCCGTGCGGAAGAATTCGTCCAGCACGTCGTTTTCGTTGGTCGCCACGACCAGGCGACGCACCGGCAACCCCATCATCCGCGCCACGTGTCCGGCGCAGACATTGCCGAAGTTGCCCGAGGGCACGGAGAAGCTCACCAGCTCGTCGCTGGATCGCGTCACCGCGAAATAGCCTTTGAAGTAGTACACCACCTGGGCCACCAGGCGCGCCCAGTTGATCGAGTTCACCGTGCCGATGCGGTGGCGCGCCTTGAAGGCGAGGTCGTTGGACACCGCCTTGACCATGTCCTGGCAGTCGTCGAACACGCCGCGCACCGCGATGTTGAAGATATTGGCGTCCTGCAGCGAATACATCTGCGCCGTCTGGAACGGACTCATCTTGCCGTGCGGCGAGAGCATGAACACGCGCACGCCGCGTTTGCCGCGCATGGCGTACTCGGCCGCCGAGCCGGTGTCCCCCGAGGTGGCCCCGAGGATGTTGAGCTCCTCGCCGCGCCGGGCCAACGCGTACTCGAACAGGTTGCCCAGCAGCTGCATGGCCACGTCCTTGAACGCCAGGGTCGGCCCGTTGGACAGGTGCAGCAGGTGCAGCCCCGGCTCGAGGGTGGACACCGGCGTGATGTCCTCGGAGCCGAAGGCCTGCGCCGTGTAGGTGCGGTCGACGATGGCACGCAGATCGGCGACGGGGATGTCGTCGATGAACAGGCGCAGCACTTCGAAGGCGAGGTCGCGATAACCCAGCGGTCGCCAGGCGTCCAGGGTGGCCCGGTCCAGCCTCGGGTAGTGCTCGGGGACCGACAGGCCACCATCGGGGGCGAGCCCCTCGAGCAGGATGCCGGTGAAGGGCGTGGGCGGCATGCCGCCGCGGGTGGAGACGTAGTTCATGGCGGACTCAGCGACCCAGCTCTTCCAGGCGGATGCGCGTCACCGACCCGGAAATGCTGGGCAGGGCCTCGATGCGCGCCAGTGCGGCGTTGACCTGCTTCTCGACCGTCAGGTGAGTCAGCATCACCACGTCCACCTGATCCTCGCCCTCGGCCGGCTCCTTCTGCACCATGGCGTCGATGGAGATGCCGTGGTCGGCCAGGATGCGGGTGATGTCCGCGAGCACGCCCGGTCGGTCGTAGGCACGCATCCGCAGGTAGTAGGAGGTCTCGACCTCCTCCATCGGCAGGATGGGCGTGTCGGACAGCTGGTCGGGCTGGAAGGCCAGGTGCGGCACCCGGTGCTCCGGATCGGCCGTGAGCATGCGGGTCACGTCCACCAGGTCGGCGATCACCGCCGACGCCGTCGGCTCGGCGCCCGCACCCGCCCCGTAGTACAGCGTGGCACCGACCGCGTCCCCCTTCACCAGCACCGCGTTCATCACCCCCTCGACGTTGGCGATGAGCCGCCTGGCCGGGATCAGCGTCGGGTGCACCCGCAGCTCGATGCCCACCGGTGTGCGCCGGGTGATGCCCAGCAGCTTGATGCGGTAGCCCAGCTGCTCGGCGTAGCGGATGTCCTCGCGCGTCAGGTGGGTGATGCCCTCGGTGTAGGCGCGCTCGAACTGCATCGGGATGCCGAAACCGATGGCGGCCATGATGGTGAGCTTGTGGGCCGCGTCGATGCCCTCGACGTCATAGGTCGGATCGGCCTCGGCGTAACCCAGGCGCTGGGCCTCTTTCAACACCGTGTCGAATGCCAGCCCCTTGTCGCGCATCTCCGAAAGGATGAAGTTGCTGGTGCCGTTGATGATGCCGGCGATCCACTCGATGCGGTTGGCGGTGAGCCCTTCGCGCAGCGCCTTGATGATCGGGATGCCGCCGGCCACCGCGGCTTCGAATGCGACCACCACGCCCTTTTCACGGGCGGCGGCGAAAATCTCGTTGCCATGCGTGGCCAGGAGCGACTTGTTGGCGGTGACCACATGCTTGCCGGCACGGATCGCCCTGAGCACC
>JBEICA010000076.1:0-14033 GCA_040373665.1 Burkholderiales bacterium
AGCCGTGCCAGCCCGAAGCTCACCATAAAACCTCTAATAAACAGCATCTTGCGGAACCACCAGGGATGCGCGGCAGAGCCTGCCGGCCAGCCTGTCCTTGCCGCCCGGCAAGGATGTCCATTCCGGAAGCCGCGCCGGCGCCGCTGGGCAAGGGAGGTGACCCACAGGAGACACACCCGCGGAACCATGCGCCCCGGGGCGATGAGCGGGCGCACCATGGCCGGCAGGTGCGCATGGCGGTGCCGAGGCTCGACGTCCCGGGCCTCAGGATGCCCGGGACGCGGTCCGGGACGCGACGGCGGGCTTACAGCTGGGTGAGCTTCTGCAGCATCTGGTCCGAGGACTGGATGGAGCGCGAGTTGATCTCGAAGGCGCGCTGGGCGGTGATCAGGTTGACCAGTTCCTCGGTGACGCTCACGTTGGAAGTCTCGACCGAGAACTGGTTGAGCGAGCCCATGCCGTTGGTGGTGGGCTGGTTGATCTGGGGCGCGCCGGAGGACGCGGTCTCCATGTAGAGGTTTTCGCCGCGGGCCTGCAGACCGCCCGGGTTGATGAAGTTCGCCAGCTGGAGGGTACCGATCTGGGTCGCGATCTGAGAGCCCGCCACCACCGCCGACACGGTGCCGTCCGCGGCAATCGTGACGCTCGTCGTATTGGCGGGAATGGTGATGCCCGGCTGGACCGCGTAACCGCTGGAGGTGACCAGGTTGCCCTGGTTGTCCAGCTGGAACGAGCCGTCCCGGGTGTAGGCCAGGGTCCCATCCGGCAGCAGCACCTGGAAGAAACCCTGGCCGTTGATGGCGACGTCGTACTGGTTGCCGGTCTGCTGCAGGTTGCCCGTGGTGAACACGCGGGCCGTGGCCACCGGCCGCACGCCGGTGCCCAGCTGCAGGCCCGACGGCACCTGGTTGAGCTGCGAGGACTGGGCGCCCGGCTGACGCACGACCTGATAGAGCAGGTCCTCGAACACCGCCCGCTGGCGCTTGAAGCCGTTGGTGCTGACGTTGGCGAGGTTGTTGGAGATGACGTCGACGTTGAACTGCTGGCCTTCCAGCCCGGTCTTCGAAGTCCACAGAGAGCGGATCATGATGTCCTCGTGTGCGATGTCGCCGATGCCGCGTCAGCGCGGCTCAGGCATTGAGGTTCAGCAGCTGGGAGAGGCCGCGTGAGTTCTGGTCGGCCGCCTGCATCAGCCGGATCTGCGTGTCGTACTGGCGAGCGGTGGAGATGATGCTGGTGATCGCCTCCACGGCGTTGACATTGCTGCCCTCCAGCATGCCGCTGGTGATGCCCACGCCCGCGTCGGAGCGCGCCGGCTTGCCGTCACGGTTGCGGAACAGGCCGTCCGCGCCGCGCTCGAGATTCTTCTCCGGCGGATTGACCAGCTTGATGCGCCCCACGATGGTGGCTGTGTTGGGCGTGCCCATCGTCGGCACCACCGACACCGTACCGTCGCGGCCGATGGTGACGATGCTCTCCGGCGGGATGGCCAGCGTTGCCCCGGAGTCGGTCAGCACCGGCAGTCCGTTGCGCGTCTCCAGCAGACCGCCGCGCCCCACTTCCAGAGCGCCATCCCGCGTGTAGGCCTCCCGCCCGTCGGCGCCGCGGACGGCGATGAAGCCCTTGCCGTCGACCGCGACGTCGAACAGCCGCCCGGTCTCGCGCATCGGCCCCAGGGAGAAGTCCGTGCCGGTCGTGGTCTCGGCCACGAAGGCACGGGTCGACTGCCCCGGGCCGAGCACCGGCAGAGCGCGGAACGCCGTCGTTTCGGCGCGGAAACCGGCCGTGGAGACGTTCGCGAGGTTGTGCGAGATCTGCGCCTGCCGCTCGAACATGCTGCGGGCGCCGTTCATCGCGATGTAGAGGAGTCGGTCCACGTCAGTTCACCCGTGTGTCGGGAATCATCACCTCAGGTTCACCAGGGTCTGCAGCACCTGGTCCTGTGTCTTGATGGTCTGGGCGCTGGCCTGATAGGCGCGCTGGGCGACGATCATGGCCACCAGTTCGGCGGTGAGCTCGACGTTGGAGTCTTCCACCGCACCGGACTGCAGCGCCCCGAGCGTGCCGCTGCCGGCCACGCCCACCAGCGGCAGACCCGATGCGACCGTCTCCTGCCAGACGTTGCCGCCCAGCGGCCCGAGACCCTGCGAATTGACGAAGTCCGCCAGCACCACCTGCCCGAGATTGCGCGACTGGCCGTTGTCGTAGCGGCCCTTGATGGTGCCGTCAGCGGCCACGCTGAAGCCGGTCAGGCGGCCCGAGGTCGCACCGTTCTGATAGAGCGTGTTGACGCCCGACAGGTTGTCGTACTGGGTGGTGCCGGTCATGTCCACGGGGAACACGAGCGGGTTGGTCGCACCGGTGGTGACCGCCACCGACGCCGTCAGCGGCATGGCGGTCAGCAGCTGGCCACTGGCGTTGAAGCTCAGCGACCGCGGAGCCCCTGCGCCGTTGCCGAGGTTCACCTGCGAGACCGTGTCGCCGGCGCGGGCAGTGGCGTACATGTCCCAGGTGCCGATGTTCCGCTTCACGAAGTACATGGTCATGATCTGCGAGGTGCCGAGACTGTCGAACACCGTCGCCGAGGTGGAGTAGTTGTAGGTGTTGACGTTGTCCGGGTCGAACACCGAAGTCTTGATGTCCTCCTCGGCATCGAGGTTGAGCTTGGCCTCGAAGCGCGAGGTCTGCACCGGCGGCAGGTCGGAGGTGTTGAAGCGCAGCGTCTCGGGCGCCGCGTTGACGATGTTGCCGTCACCGTCGATCGGGTAACCGGTGAGGCGGTAGCCTTCCGAGTTGACGATGTATCCCCCGTTGTCCAGGCTGAACTGGCCGTTGCGCGAGTAGACGATGGCCCCGTTGTCGGACAGCCGGAAGAAGCCCCGCCCCGAGATCGCCAGATCGAGCGGATTCGCCGTGGGGGTGATGTTGCCCTGCGCGAACTGCTGGGCCACCGCCGCCACCTTGGCGCCGATGCCGGCGCGGTTGGAGGCGGACGATCCGCCGCCGTAGACGTCGGCGAACTGGGCCACCGACTGCTTGAAGCCCACAACTGTCGAGTTGGCCACGTTGTTGCCGATCACGTCCAGGCTGCGCGACGCGATGTTGAGGCCCGTCAATCCGGTCTGGAATGCCATGTTTCGACTCCCGATTCAAGAAACCGCAAACGAAGACTGTTCTCTTGCCGCCACCGTCCGGTGACGCCCTCAGATCACCTGCTGCACGTCGGAGAACGCCACCGAACCGAGGCCACGGGTGTTGACCCGGATGCCGTCCGCCAGCGACACGCTCTCGACCTTGGAGAAGCCGAAGCGCCGGTCGACCTTGACCTGCTTGCCCATCTCGTCGACCGCGCTGACCTCGAAGCTGTAGGTGCCGGGCGCCGCGGCACCGGTCGTGAAGGCCTCCCGCCCCAGTTCCACGCGCCCTCGCGCAGTTCGAGCGAGGCGAGATCGCGGCTGAAGACGGTCGCACCGGCAGCGTTGCGCACGGTGACGCTGACGTTGCGCTCGCCCGTGACACCGCTGACCGGCAGTTGCACGGGAGCGCCCTGGTAGCTGGCCGGCAGGCCGGAGGCCACCGTGCGCGTCGCTCCGGAGGCGTCTCTCACCTTGACGTCGTAGGTGTACTCGCCCGCGCCTGCCTTTCCCACCACGCGCGCCGAGCCGTCCCACTGCAGGGTCTGCCGACCGGCGCGCATGCCGTCCAGCGTGTAGGTCTGCACCATCTGGCCGGCGGCGTCGCGGATGGTGACCGTGCCACGCGCTGCGGCCCCGGCCAGATCGAAGGACAGCGGTACCGCACCGCCCTGGTAGTCCACCTTGTCGCCGGGCACCACGACACCGCGCCCGATCATCGAGCCGGCCTGCATCGACTGCGCACTGGCCAGCGCGCTGCTCATGCTCTCCAGTGTGAGATTCAGGCGGTCGATGCCGGAGACCGTGCTGATCTGGGCCATCTGGCTCGTGACTTCGGCGTTCTCCATCGGATTGAGCGGATCCTGATTCTTCAGCTGGTTCACCAGCAGCGTGAGAAAGCGGTTCTGCGGGTCCTCGTCGACCTTGCCGCTTCCGTCCTTGGCGGACTGTGCGGCGGCGTTCGTGGAACGGTTGAGGGACGCGAGGATGGGGTTGGTCGTGGTCGTCATTGTCCGAGGCTCAGTGTGCGCAGCATGAGGTTCTTGGCCGTGTTCATCACGTCCGTGTTGATCTGGTAGGAACGCGAGGCGGAGATCATGTTGGTCATCTCCTCCACCACGCTGACGTTCGGGTAGGAGACGTAACCCTTGGCATCGGCCAGGGGATGCTTGGGGTCGAACACCAGACGGGGGGCCGAGGTGTCCTCGACCACCCCCTTCACGGACACCGCGGGGGCGATGGCACCGGGGCGCAGCATGCGGGCCTCGAACATCAGCTGGCGGGCCCGGTAGGGTGTGCCGTCGGCGCTCACCGCACTGTCGGCGTTGGCCATATTGGAGGCGACCACGTTGAGCCGCTGGGACTGGGCCGAGAGGGCCGAGGCGGCGATGTCGAAGACGTTGATCAGGCTCATCACTGCCCCTGGATGGCGGAGAACAGGCCGCGGATGCGCTGGCTGGTGAAGGTCAGGGAGGCCTGGTAGCGGAGCGCGTTCTCCGAGTACCTGGCCACCTCGGCATCGAGCTCCACGGTGTTGCCGTCGATCGAGGGCTGGACCGGGTGGCGATACGCCAGCCACGACGGCGCGGCGGCGCTGGCCGAGGACCCCAGATGCCCGGCGTGGGTGCGGGTCAGGGGCAGGTCGCTCCGTTCGAGAGCGCCGCGGTAGGCCGCCTGGAAGTCGAAATCCCGCGCCTTGTAGTTGGGCGTGTCGGCGTTGGCGATGTTGCCGGCCAGCACCTCGCTGCGGTAGGCCCGCAGGCGCAGTGCGCGCTCGTGCGGTTCGAAAACGGTTTTCAGGCGGTCCAGCATGGTCGACTCGTCGTGGTCAGGTTGGCGCAGCACCCTTGTGCAGGCCTCGTGCCATGCGACGCGGACCGGAATGTCACGCACTTTTAAATGATTTTTCATGCACTTGCGATTCACGTCACAGTCGCCGGGCGGCAACGGGAGCGGCAGCGGGCCGCCGCCCTGCTTGCCGGGGCGGCAAAGGCTTGCCGCCCCGGACCCGGTCTCCGGCCATCGAGTGAGCGCGCGCACCGGGGGCGCCCGTTGGCGGTATGCTCGCGGCATCGCACCGTCCGGGGCGGCAGCCTCTGCCACCCGGGTGTCGGCGGGAAGGAGCTTGGGTGATCAGGACGCGGAAGTCGGCAGGCGTGGTGGTTGTCCGGCACCAGAACGGTGCCTGGCGCGTCCTGCTGCTGCGCGCCTTCGGGTACTGGGATTTTCCCAAAGGCGGCATAGAGCCGGGCGAAACACCGCTCGAGGCGGCCCGCCGGGAGACGCGGGAGGAGACCGCCCTGACCGATCTGCACTTCCGCTGGGGTGACATCTGGACGGAGACCGAGCCCTATGCCGGCGGCAAGATCGCCCGTTACTACATGGCGGAGTGCCCCTCGGGGGATGTCAGGATCGGCCCCTCGCCGTCCTCGGGTCGGCCGGAGCACCACGAATTCCGCTGGTTCGATCTGGAGGACGCGGCGGCGCGTCTGGTGCCACGCACGCGCCGGGTCCTGGAGTGGGCACGCGCCCGGTTGGCATCCTCCGCCCCGTGCGACAAGGTGGCGGGCGCCGATTGAGCGATTGTCATGGACAAAGCCTTCGCCGATACTTCGGGTGGCACGCGTTGCGCCTGGCCGATCCGTCGGAACCGGTCCCTGGTTCCCGGGTCGGAGCCTGCGTCGGTTGCATGGACGCATCCGGCGCCGTCCCGGCCGATGCCGCATCACCCATAAGGAAGACCGTCATCCTCCTCCGATCCCTCACCCGCCTGCTGATCGCGTGTCTGATCGTCGTGTGTGCCGCCCTCGCCATCGATGGGAGTGTTGCAGGCCTGCCCGATGACGGGGCGGACGCGGCCATGGCGATGGAACTGGACGCGGAGCCTGATCTGCAGGCGCCCGAAGCGGGCGATGACTCGGAGACCCACGCCGCCTCACACGCCGCAGGGCTCGCAGCGGTCGTGGGGGAGCGCACGTGGCGGACGACCGCCGCCGAGCCTGAGGTCGGCTGGTCGCCCGATCCCTGGCGACCGCCGCCGCGGGGCTGAGCGCGCAGCCGCCCGTCGGCTGAGCAGTTCACGCGGAGGGGTCAGCCGACGCCTCCCGGACAACAACGGCTGGGCGCGTGGCAGATGCCCCGTGGACCGGCCATGTCGAGCAAGACTCAGGACACGAAGATGACATCACCCGTCCGCCCCTGGGCGGCCGCCGCGGGGAGCCTGCTGGCCCTCCTTCTGATCGCACCTGTCGCCGCAGCGCCCGTGACACTCGCGGAGGCCCTGGCGCTCGCCGAAAAATACAGTCCCAGGGTCAGGCTGGCGGCGGCCGAGATCGCCCGCGCCCGCAGCGGGACGGTGACCGCCAGGACCTATCCCAACCCGGAAATCGAAGCCCTCGCGGGCGGCGTGCGTGCCCGCGTGCCCGGCGTGGCCAGCGGGCCCGGATTGAGCGTGATCATCGGACAGCCGCTGGACTTGCCGTTCCAGCGTGAGCCGCGCATCCGGGCTGCCGAGGCCGGAGTCGAAAGCGCCCGCCACGGCTATGACGAGACGCTGCTGCTGCTGCGGACGGACGTGAAGCAGGCCTACTACGCGGTGCTGCGCCGACGCAGCGAACTGGCGCTGGCGGTGGACAACCAGAAGCTCCTCGAAGAGACGCGCAACCGCATCGCGCTGAGCGTCAACGTGGGAGAGCGCGCCAAGTTCGAGCTGGTCCGCATCGACGCCGAGCTGGCCGGCGTGCGCAACCAGACGGCGAGCGCCAGACTCCGGGTCAGCCAGGCCCTGGCGCAGCTGAAGCTCGTGATCGGCGCCAGCCCCGAGATCGATCTCGATGTCACCGGTGAACTGCGGCCGTTCACGCTCGACGAGAGCCTCGAGGCGCTCTACCGGCGGCTCGAGGAACGACACCCCGCCCTGCGCCGGGTGCGCGCGGAAGTGGCCCGGGCGGAGAACCGCCTCTCGTCGGAGCGTGCCCTGCGGCTGCCGCGCCCGACGCTGCGCGCCGGCGTGGACCGCGAGCCGGAGCAGAACCGCACCATGCTCGGCCTGTCGGTGCCGATCCCGTTGTGGGACCAGCGCCGCGGCCCGATCGGGGACGCCGTGGCATCCCTGCAGCAGGCCTCGCTGGTGGCGGAACAGCAGCGCCTGCTGCTGCGGGGGGAACTCGACATCAATTACAACCGGCTGCTGGTGGCCCGGCAGCAGATCGCCGCCTACGAGGGCGGCCTGATCCGGCAGGCGGAGAACGCCCTGCGCGTCGCCGAGTCGGCCTTCCGCTACGGCGAGCGCGGCTTCCTCGAGGTGCTGGATGCGCAGCGGGTGCTGCGGACGGTGCGCGCCGCGGTCCTCGCCGCACGTTTCGACAAGCAGGCGGCCATCGTGGAGATCGAACGGCTGACCGCCTCCGAATTCACTGGAGATGCACCATGAGCCGCCATCCGGCCCTCGCCCTCGCCCTCGCCTGCCTGCTGGCCCTGACCGGCTGCGGGGACAAGAAGGACACCGCCAAGACCGCCCCTGCCGCATCGGGGGGTGCGCCCGCCCAGACCCCGGCGACGGATCCGCTCACGGTAGTCGCCGACGGTGAAACCCGCAAATGGGTCAAGGAAGGCCCTCTTCAGGCGGTCGAATTCCGCGAAACCCTGCGGGTGCCGGCCTCCGCCAGCGTGGATGAGACCCGCGTGGCGCGCATCGGGTCCTCCGTCACGGGACGCATCACCGACCTTCGGGCGATCGTCGGCCAGAACGTGCAGCGCGGTCAGGTGCTGGCGGCCCTGAACAGCACCGAGCTGTCCTCCGCCCAGCTGGGCTTCCTGAAGGCCTACTCGGCGAAGGTGCTGGCCGAGCGCGCCGCCGAGCGCGCCAAGCTGCTGTTCGAGGCGGATGTGATCGGCGCCGCCGAACTGCAGCGCCGCGAGACCGAGAAGGCCCAGGCGGAGGCCGACTTCAGTGCGGCCCACGACCAGCTCGAGGTGCTCGGCATGTCGGAGCAGAGCATCGCGAAACTGGAGGAGACACGGACGGTGAATTCCCAGTCCTTCCTGGTGGCGACGATCAGCGGCACGGTCATCGAACGCCCCGTGGCCCAGGGCCAGGTGGTGCAGCCGGCGGACGCGGTATTCACGGTCGCCGACCTGTCACGGGTCTGGATCCAGGCGGAGATCGCCGAGAAGCAGTCGGACCTGGTGCGCATCGGGGACACCGTGCAGGTGCAGATTCCGGCCCTGGGCAACCGCTCCATCCAGGGACGCATCGTGTTCGTCAGTTCCACCGTCAATCCCGAGACGCGCACCGTGTCCGCCCGGACCGAGGTGGACAATGCCGACCGCTCCATCCGCCCGGCGATGCTGGCCACCATGCTGATCCAGGACCGGCCCCAGCAGCGGCTGGTCGTTCCCATGGACGCCGTGGTGCGCGAGAACAACCGCGACTACGTCTACGTGCGCAAGTCTGCCAACACGTACCGGCTCATCCCGGTCACCCTGGGCGGCGAGGCCAACGGCGTGCGACCGGTTCAGGAGGGGCTGTCGACCGACGACGTGATCGTGATCGAGGGTGCCTTCCACCTCAACAACGAGCGCAAGCAGAACCTCCAGTGAGCATGTCCACTCCCTGCTCCGCGACGCCGCGTCACTGACGCGCCCCGACCTCCCCGAGGACACCGCCTTGCTCAACGCCCTCGTCCGCTTCTCCCTGCAGCAGCGCATCATCCTGGTCGTCGTCGCCCTCGCGGTCGCGGCCTTCGGCGTGCGCGCCGTGAAGACGCTGTCCGTCGACGCCTTCCCCGATGTCACCAACGTCCAGGTCCAGATCGCCACCGAGGCGCCGGGACGCTCGCCGGAGGAGGTGGAGCGTTTCATCACCGTGCCGATCGAGATCGCCATGACCGGCCTGCCGGGTCTGGTGGAGATGCGTTCGCTCAACCGGAACGCCCTGTCCCTCATCACCCTGGTGTTCCGCGACGACGTCGACGTGTACTTCGCGCGCCAGCTGGTCATGGAACGCATCATCGAAGTGCGCTCGCGGCTGCCGGGAGACATCTCGCCGATTCTCGGCCCGGTCAGCACCGGTCTGGGCGAGGTCTACCAGTACACGCTGGACAAGCCTGACGACCGCGGCCACGCCATCAGCGAGGCCGAGCTCATGGAACGGCGCACCGTGCAGGACTGGGTGGTGCGGCCGCTGCTGCGTTCCATCCAGGGCGTGGCCGAGATCAACTCCCAGGGCGGTTTCGAGCGGCAGTACCAGATCCAGGTGAACCCCGACCGCATGCGCCACTACCATGTGGCCTTGCGCGACGTCTACGAAGCCCTCACCCGCAACAACGCCAATTCCGGCGGCGGCATCCTGCCGACCGGGGACGAGCAGTATCTGATCCGGGGCATCGGCCTGATCCGTTCGGTCGACGACATCCGCAACATCGTGCTCAAGGAGGAAGGCGGCACGCCGGTGTTCATCCGCGACGTGGCCGAAGTGAAGATCGGTGCCGCCGTGCGCGTCGGCGCGCTCATCAAGAACGGGGAGACCGAAGCCGTGGGCGGCATCGTCATGATGCTGCGCGGCGGCAACGCGAAAGAGGTGGTGTCGCGGGTCAAGGCGCGGGTCAAGGACATCAACGACAAGGGCATGCTGCCCGGAGGCCTGCAGATCGTCCCCTTCTACGATCGCACCGAGCTCGTCGACTCCGCCCTGTGGACGGTCGTCAAGGTCCTGATGGAAGGCATTGCGCTGGTGGTGATCGTCCTGTTCGTCTTCCTCGGCGACCTGCGCTCCAGCCTGATCGTGGTGGCCTCGCTGTGCATCGCGCCCCTGATCACCTTCATGGCCATGAACTGGTTCGGCATCTCGGCCAACCTCATGTCGCTGGGCGGTCTGGCCATCGCCATCGGACTGATCGTCGACGGCGCAGTGGTTGTCGTGGAGAACGCCTTCGCACAGCTGTCGCACCGCAAGGGCGAGGGCAAGCTGCGCATCATCCTGGAGGCGGTGCAGCAGGTAGCCACGCCCGTGGTCTACGGGGTCGGCATCATCATCCTGGTGTTCCTGCCCCTGATGACGCTCGAGGGTATGGAGGGCAAGATGTTCGCGCCCCTGGCCTACACCATCGCCATCGCTCTCACGGCCTCGCTGCTGCTGGCCCTCACCCTGACGCCGGCCCTGTGCGCGTATTTCCTGAAGGGCGGTCATGAGGAGGACACACGGCCCATCGCCTTCCTCAAGCGTCACTACCTTCGCCTGCTGACCCTCGCCCTGGGCAACGAGCGCAAGACCGTCATCGTGGCGGTGCTGGCGCTGCTGGGCTCGGTGGCGCTGTTCCCCCTGCTCGGCAAATCCTTCATCCCCACACTGAAGGAAAACTCCATCACGCCCGCCATCTCGCGCATGCCGAACATGTCCTTCGAGGAAGTGATGAAGCTCGAGATGGAGGCCTCGCGCCGCATCGCAGCGGTACCGGGCGTGCGCATGGTGGTGAACAAGGTGGGCCGCGGCGAGAGCCCGGCGGACCCCCAGCCGCACAGCGACTCCGACCCCGTGGTGTCGCTGCTGCCACGCGATCAGTGGCCCGCAGGCGCCACCGGACAGGAGAGCTTCGAGAACGACATCCGGGACCGCCTCAAGGACCTGCCCGGCATCAGCCTGATCATGCACCAGCCCATCGCCCAGCGGGTCGACGAGATGGTCACCGGCGTGCGCTCCCAGGTGGCGATCAAGATCTTCGGCGACGACCTCGACGAGCTCAAGCGCGCCGGCGACGACATCGCCCGGGTGCTCAACAAGGTTCGCGGCACCCAGGATCTGCGGATCGAACGCCTGACCGGACAGCAATACCTCACCGTCACGCTGCGCCGTTCCCTCATGGCGCGCTACGGACTCAACGCGGCGGACGTGCACGACGTGATCGAGACCGCCATCGGCGGCCGCGGCGCCACCGAGATCTACGAGGGTGAGCGCCGTTTCCCGGCGGTGGTGCGCTTCCCGGAGGAGTTCCGCGACAAAGTGGACGTGATTGCCGACACCCTGCTCACCAGCCCCTCCGGCGCGGTGGTGCCGATGCGGGCCGTGGCGGACATCGCCGTGGTGGATGGTCCGGTGCAGACCAGCCGCGAACAGGGCAAGCGCCGCATCGTGGTCGGGACCAACGTCAGCGGCCGCGACATCGGCGGCTACGTGCAGGAGGCCCAGGACCGCATCGCCGCCGAGGTCAAGCTGCCCGAGGGCTATTACCTCCAGTGGGGCGGGCAGTTCGAGAACATGCAGCGCGCCATGAGCCGCCTCATGATCATCGTGCCGGTCACGATCGCGGCCATCTTCTTCCTGCTGTTCACGCTGTTCAATTCGGTGCGCTACGCCACCCTCATCATCACCGTTCTGCCCTTCGCCTCCATCGGTGGCATCGTCGCCCTGTTCGTCACCGGCGAGTACCTGTCGGTGCCGGCATCCGTGGGCTTCATCGCTCTCTGGGGTATCGCCGTGCTCAACGGCGTGGTCCTGGTGTCCTACATCCGTTCCCTGCGCGAGGATGGGCTGTCCACCGCCGACGCCGTGATCCAGGGGTGCACCATGCGTTTCCGACCGGTCCTCATGACCGCGACCGTGGCGATGCTGGGGCTGATCCCCTTCCTGTTCGCCACCGGCCCGGGCTCGGAGGTGCAGCGTCCTCTCGCAATCGTCGTGATCGGTGGCCTGATCACCTCCACCCTGCTCACGCTCGTGGTCGTACCGACGCTGTATCGCTGGTTCGAGGACAAGGAGACCGAAGCCGCATGAGCCTCCGCTCTGCCTCCGGCGAGCACTCCGCCGGTTTCGGGCCGACTGCGCTGGCCCGGCTCGGCGCGCTGCTGCTCCTGCTGGCACTGCTCCCACTGCATGTGCTCGCGCCTTTCCTGCACGCCCACACCGAGGCCGATCCTCGGGCCACGATGCAGGCGGGTCTGCATCTGCCCGGGCTCGAGGCGCTGGAGGACGAAGCGCTGGACGGGCCCGCCTGTGGTTTGCGGCACCCTCCGCTGATCGAGGAGGCAGACCTCTGCCGCCGCCACGCAGATACCGATGCGGATGAGGCGATGGGGCCGGCACGAGACCTCCGGCTGATCGCCGCCGTGCCACACATCGTCCCGGCCGCGGACGGTGTTGCGCCGCCCGAACAGCCACCTCCCGCACCACCGGCCCGAGCCCCGCCCAGGGTTTCCGTCGACGCCTGACGCGCCGCATTCGCGGTGCCGCCGCCACCATCGCCACGGGCCTGTCCGGTGGTGATGGCATGCGCCCCCATTCACGGAACTCACACGATGCCCTGGACCCACCTGGTACGCAGACCCATCCCCTTCGCACCCACGGAAGTTTCGACCCTAGGTGGCGCCCCGACCCCCGACAGCACCCGTTGCCGCCTCTGCGATGGCCGCGAACTGCAGCACCGGCTGCGGCGGGACGCCAAGACCGGGGAAACGCTGCAGATCGCCCTCTGCCTCGGCTGCGGGCTGGTGCAGCAGACCGACATGCCCTCGGACCGGCAACTCGAGACCTACTATTCGCATCATTACCGGGCGGACTACAAGAAGGTGCACCAGCCCCGCCCGCGCCACATCCACCGCGCCGGTGTCGCCGCACTGGATCGCCTGGACCTGCTCGCACGCTGGCTGCCCCACCGGAGCACCGGCACCCGGCTGCTCGACGTGGGCGCGGGCGGCGGTGAGTTCGTCTACCTCGCCTGCCGGCGCGGTTACGACGCCCGGGGCATCGAGCCGAACGTCGGCTACTCCGAGTTCGCCCAGTCCGCCTACGGTGTGGAGGTGCGGACCGCCGGTCTGGAATCCGCCGGCGACTGCTGCGTCGATGTGGTCACGATGTTCCACGTGTTCGAGCACATGGCCCATCCGCACGACGCCCTGACCCGCATCGCCGGAATCCTGGCCCCGGGTGGACACCTGTTCATCGAGGTGCCGAACATCCTTCAGGCTGACGCCTCGCCGCACAACACCTACTTCCGCGCCCACCTGTACTACTACAGCCGTCACACGCTGGCGGCTGCGGCCAGCCGCCATTTCGACCTGCTCGAAGTCGAGGACCGCGGCAATCTGAAGGCCTTGCTGCGGCGGAAGGCGCAGCCGGCGCAGGCATGCCGCCTGCCGGATGGGAACGATATCGCCTTCATCCGCGAACGCATGGCGCGCAAGGGCTGGCTGGAATACCTCACCGCCGGTGGCGGCTGGCGCAAGCCCATCCTGCGGACGGCCACGCGCATGCGGGAACGCACTGTCCGAACCCTGGCGCCGCGCGCCATACTCGACAGTCTGGCGACGCGCCGTCCAACCCGCTGAGGGGAGCGGGAACACCCGCCCGGGGAGCCGGCCGCTATACTCGCCCGCACAGCGTGCGTGGCCAGGGAGCGGCCGCTCATGATATCCATGAGCCGGAGCTACGGATTTTCCCGGCGGCGGCCGACCGCGCCCCGTGCCACTCTTGTGTCACAGAGATCCGATGATGCCGAGCCCACCGATGATGAAAAACCTCCTCGTTTTCGCCCTGGCCACCCTGATGTCGCTGGCCGCCGGCCATGCGGCAGCGGCCTCCTCCTGGGCGGGTGATCTGACCCCGATCACTGCTGCCGAGTGGAATGCGGCACGTGCCGCTCACCTGCTGGAGCGCGCGGGCTTCGGCGGCACCCCCGAGGAGGTGCAGGCTCTGGCGGCCCTCGGACCTGCAGGGGCAGTGCGCCGCATGGTGTACGCCGAGGGCACGCCCGAGGCCATCCTGCCGGCCTTCGATGAATCCGGGGTGTTCGACGAGGCGCTTGATGACTTCCCGCCGAGCCGCCCCGCCACCACGGAGCTTGCGCGCAGCCAGGGGGAAGCCATCGGCGTGAGGGTCAAGCCCGCGGGCAACCGCCGCATGCAGCC
>JBEICA010000287.1:0-4641 GCA_040373665.1 Burkholderiales bacterium
CCCGGCTGCCCCAACTCGCTCGGCGCCGGCAAGCGCTGTCTGACCAACTACTGCCCCATCGTTGGCGAGCCTGGCGGGCGGCGCTTTGCCATCGGTGCCTCGGGAGGGCGGCGCATCCTGCCGGCCGTGACCCAGTTGTTGTCCTTCCTGGTGGACTTCGGTGACGACCCCGCGACCGCCATGCACCGGCCGCGGATCGACGCCAGCGAGGGCGCACTGGTCATCGGCGACACCGCACTCGACCCGACGGTCCACGCGGCGCTCGAGGAGCGCTTCGAGTATGTGCGCCAGCACAGGCTGACCATGCCGATGAAGTTCGCCTGTCCCAGTCTGGTCGTGCACGAGGGTGGGATCTCCAGCGGCATCACCGAGATCGGGGTGATGTGGGCCGACGCGGTACACGGTTGAAGGCGTGGCCGGCAGCGGTTCGGTCGTCGATGTGACGCCCGCGCGCATTCCGATTCCGCACCGGCACGGCCCAGCGCCGCCGGCGGTGTGAAATACCCCCCGAGAAAGGGCATTCCAAGCCCTGAAAAGGCCCCTGTTTTCGCGCAAGCACTCCTTAAAAACAGAGGGTTGAATTGGTCCGACCCCGATGTGGCGTACCATCGGATGGTGTGTTGCCAGGGAGGTGGCCATGAGCCGCTGCATCCGTACCGTCGCTTTGGGGTGGCTCGTCGTTGCCGCCGGCATGCGGTGCGCCGCCTTGGGCGCCGAGCCCGCGTCCCCTGGTCTGGAAGCACCCGACGACTGGCCCCAGTACCACCGCACCTGGAATGCATGGCGGTACAGCCCGCTCGATCAGGTGCACCGCGGCAACGTGCAGCGGCTGCGGGTGGCGTGGATCCACCAGCCCGGGGACATCACGCACGGCATCCAGTCCACCCCTGTCGTGCTGGAGGGAGTGGTCTACTACACGTCGGCCTTCAACGTCGTCCACGCGGTGGACGGTGCCACAGGCGTCACCCTGTGGCGCTACAAGCCCAAGCTCGACGCCGCCGTCACTCAGGCGGTGTTTCCCGCGTGGAATCGTGGCGTCGCCGTTGCGCACGGACGTGTCTACCTGGGGACCGTGGACGGACGCGCCATTGCTCTCGACCAGAAGACAGGACAGGAGCTCTGGGCCACGCAGCTCACACCGTTCAAGGGGTGTCACGGCTGCAATTTCACCTCGCCGCCCGTGGTCGCGGGCGACATGCTCACCTTCGGCCCCACCGGGGGTGATCTGGCCAGCCGCGGCCAGATCTACGGCGTCAAGGCAGCCACTGGCCGGCTGGCCTGGACTTTCGACACCATCAGGGACGACCCCGCAAGCTGGCCCGGCGACACCGGGCGTTTTGGCGGGGGAGGCGCATGGATGCCCGGCACCTACGACCCGACCACGGATACCGTGATCTACGGGACCGGAAACGCCGCGCCCTGGGCGCCCGAGGAACGGCGCGGCGACAACCTGTACACGGCCAGCATCGTCAACCTCGACCCTGGGACCGGCCGGCTCAAGTGGCACCGCCAGGAGATCCCCCACGACGCGTGGGACTACGACGCCGCCTATGAGGCGGTGATGATCTCGCGCGACGGCCGTGACTATCTGGTGCACCTCAACAAGGGCGGATTCGTTTTCGTGATGGACAAGCACGACGGCGCGCTGCGCAACGTCTGGCGCTTTGCCCGGCACATCACCTGGGTGGACGACATCCACCCGACCACCGGGGAGCTCGTCGGTCGACGCGAACACGTGCCCGGCAGCGGTTTCGTGCAGTGCCCTGCGACCAGCGGTGCGAGGCAGTGGAATGCCGGTGCCTACAGTCCCCGCACCGGGCTCTGGTACCTCAATGGCATGGAGTCGTGCATCACCTGGACCACCACCCGCGTCCCCGACCCCTCCCGGCTCCCCCTGGCACAGCCCTACTCGGGAGTGCGCGACGTCAGGCGTGTTCCGCCGCCAGGGGAGGCGCCGAGCGCGCGACTGGATGCCCGTGATCCCATCACGGGCGAGCTGAGGTGGAGCATTCCCTACACCGTGCCGGCCTATGCCGGCGTGCTCGCCACCGGGGGCGACCTGATTTTCAACCAGGACGGGGAGGGTGTCGTTCGTGCCCACGACGCGGAAACCGGGGCTGTGTTGTGGAGCTTCCGAACAGGGTCGGGATCGCGCGGCGGCATCGTGAGCTACACCGCGGGCGGAAGGCAGGTCATCCTCGTGCCGAGCGGCTTCGGCGGCTACGCCGCGATCTCCGGGCCGCAGTGGTTCCCGGAACTGGGCAGGGTCAGCGGCGGCGCGACCATGATCGCCTTCACGCTGGACACTGCCCAGTGAGCCGGACGGCGCAATGCGCGCTCATGGTTGCGCTGCCGCTTGCCTTCGTGACCGGGGTCACGGCGGAAGGTGTCCCCGACCCGGGCACGCCCGGGATGGTCGCGCAGGGCCGTGAACTGTTCGGCGAATCCTGCAGCTACTGCCACGGTGAGGGTGGCATCGGCGGCGCCAGCGGCGCGCCTTCGCTTCAGGGCCGTGCAGACCTCAGTGCCACCGAGTTGTTCGAGACCATCACCCGGGGACGCATCAACGGCATGAATATCATGCCGGGCGGGGAGGAGGCCCTCAGCGAGGAGCAACGCTGGGCGCTTGTGGCGTTCTTGCGCTCCATGGCGGTGCCGGGAAACTAGGGCCCATTTCAGCATGGGTTGCCACCGGAAACGCCGCGCGCGTCGTTGCAAAGCCTCGCCGGGGCCCAACCCCGGCGTCGTTTTGCGCCTGGCTCGCGACTTTTCGGGTGGCAACGCATCTGGCGTCCGTCGTATGGACAGACCCTGATCCGGATATTTCACCCGGTCGGCCCCGAAAATGAGCTGCGCACCGATGTCCATTGGGTTTGCGAGGAATTGGCTGTCGGTACGATTTGGTCTGCCGGCCTCCACGCGCGCTGGCGATCGCCTTGCGGTCATCCCGCGCCTCCGCTTCGCGCCAACAGGCTCGGCGATTGCCTTGGCGCGGGATGCACGGCCAGCCGCGCACTGCACCTTGCCATCCACGCATGGCCCGCTGAGACATCCGGGCTCGGGAGGGCCTGTCATGCCGGCCCCGCGACAGGTCCGCGCAGTGCCTGCCGCGCTTCCCCCCGTGCGCCGTGCCGTCACGCTTCGCGTCTGCGACCCGGGTGTGCACAGTCGCCGGTCCGTTGCGGTTACCGCTGTGCAGCGCCGCCGGGTGCCCGCCTGATGCGGGATCCCGCGTCGCTCAGTCCCGCAGGCGCAGTCGCCCTGGGCGCAGCCTGTTACTTCGGACTGGTGTTCGGCGTGGGGGTCGTCCTCGGCGCGGTGCGGGTCCCGTTGCTGGTGCCGCGCCTCGGAGAGCGGCTGGCTGAATTGGCGGAGATGCCGTTCATGTTCGTCACAATGTTCTGGGCGGCGGGGATCGTCGTGCGACGCTTCACGCCGCGGGTGCGGTCAGCCGGCTGGATTGCCCTGGGGGTACTGGCCCTGGGGATGCTGCTCGGGGCCGAACTGCTTGTGGCGGTAGTGCTCGCCGACCGCGACCTGGTCGGCTACGTCAGCGGTCGGGATCCTGTCTCCGGAGGCGTGTATCTCGCAATGCTGGGCGTGTTCGCAGCCATGCCCTGGCTGCGTCGGGCTGCGGGTACCACACCGGGCCGCCCAACCTGACGATGTCCCGCCCCCGGCTTGCGCCTCACGGCGCACTGCAGCGTGATCCGCGCGGCGGCTTTCGGTAGCATCGATTCGCGGCGTGCAGGACCATGATGGTCACGGCGCGTCCTGCCAACCACGGAGGAAGACCATGGCTGCAAGAACCCTGTTCCGGGACGTCCAGGTGCTCGATGGAAGTGGTGCTGCGCCATTCGCCGGCACGGTGCTGGTGGAGGGCAATCGGATCCGTTCGGTGATGCCCGCCAGCACGCCGGTCGCAGCCGACGGAGCCGAGGTGGTCGACGGAGGTGGGGCAACGCTGATGCCCGGGCTGGTTGAGGCCCATTCGCACCTGAGTTTCCTCGACACCGCCGATCTCGAGAGCCTCGGATTCGTTCCGCCCGAGGAGCACATCCTGCGCACGGTGCGCAACGCGCGGAAGATGCTCGATCAGGGCTTCACGTCCTGCAACAGCGCCGCTGCGGCCAAGGCGCGTCTCGACGTCGTGCTGCGCAATGCCATTGATGCCGGCGAGTTTCCCGGTCCGCGCACCCGTGCGGCCAGCCCCGAATTGGCCACGACCGGCGGACTCGGCGATGTCCGCCTGCGGCACATGCACCGCGAGACCTTTGCCATCGTCTGCGACGGCGCCGACGAATTTCGCAAGACCGCGCGCGAGATGGTGCGTGAAGGCGTGGACACGCTGAAGATCAATCCCTCGGGTGACGAATTCGTGCCTCACGCCCGTGCACACCAGACGGTGATGACCGAAGCCGAGATCGCGGCGGTGTGCGAGGTGGCGCAGATGCACGGCAAGCGCGTGGCGGCCCACGCGCGCAGCGCCCACTCGGTGAAGCTCTGCCTGAAGCACGGTGTCCAGGTCATCTATCACGCCACGCTGGTCGACGACGAGGCGTGGGGCGCCCGCCAGGCGGGGCGCCCCGGGGGGGTGGGTGCGGCGCCCCCCCCCCGAAAAAAAAACACGCCGGACGAGGC
>JBEICA010000171.1:0-7487 GCA_040373665.1 Burkholderiales bacterium
CAGGGCGCGCAGGCGCTCGGCACCCCTCACGTAGTCGGCTGCCATGTCCGGCGTCATCAGCTCCAGCATGACCGCGTTCTCGACCCAGAACTCGATGACGTTGTTCGGGCCGCGCGGCAGTTCCACGGCACGCCAACCCTCGCGCTGTGCCAGGGCGAAGATCTGCTCCCTGGAACGGTGGACCGATACCGCGGCGTGGACCGGACCAAACCGCGACGCCGAAGTCATGCGGAACTGCGCCTGACCGGCACCGGGGTGCGGGAACATCTCGGTGCCGAGCGGGTAGACCTCGATCGCGGTGCCGTGCTCGTCACCGGCCCAGGCGATGTAGGAATCGTGATGCGGCCCGAATCCGGTCAACACGCCCTCGAACAGCTCGGTGAGCACCCTGGCGACGTGGCCCGGGTCAGAGGCGGGGATGGAGATGTGGTGGATCATGCTGGAAGCCCTCTTTCCTGGTCAGCGCGCGGGTGCCTGCACACCGAAAGGATTGTCGATCAGGTAACGCCATCTGCCATCGGCACCACGGCGTACGACGTCGGTGCCGGTCCCTGCGAGTTCGGCAGCCTCACTCGAAGGCGCCGAGCCCCGCAGGGTCCAGTCCACCACCAGCAGGGCGAGGTCCCCCGCCTCGTAGGCTTCGCGCACCTGGAGCGACATGCGCATCCCGGTCTTCAGGAAGTGCTGCAGGCTGTTCCGCACCCCATCGGCACCACGAACCACCTGACCGGGCGCTGGTACCAGCACGCCCCCGCGTTCGTACAGGGACATGAGGCGCTCCACATCACCGGCGTTGAAGTGCCGCTCGAAGGCCTGGGCGACTTCGCGAGGCCCCTCCGCGCCGGTGGCCGCGACCGCCGGGGGCGCGAGGCCGGACAGGGCGACCAGAACGGCGCCAGCGAGACCGCAGGCACCACGAAGGCGTATCGACGGGTTTGCAAACATGTTGGTTTCCTCGGTGAAAGACGGGTGGCGCTTCACATCCAACGCCGAGACGAATCCTAATGATATTGTTTTCATGAAAAAATAAGGCCTTCATTACAACTCAATTCAGTTTTTCTGGACAATCTGACCATGGATACCCTTATGGCCATGCGCACCTTCGCCGCCGTCGTGGACAGCGGCAGCTTCACCAGGGCGGCGGAGCGGCTGGCAACGCCCAAGTCGCGGATCTCGCAACGGATCTCGGCGCTGGAGGCGCATCTGGGCGTACGACTGTTGCAGCGCTCCACCCGTGCCCTGCACCTCACCGAAGACGGCGAGCGCTATCACGCCCGCTGCCTGGAAGTGCTCGCATCGTTGGACGAAATCGAACAGGCCCTGCGTGGCATCCAGGGTCAGGTGGCCGGGACCCTCCGGCTTGAGGTGGTCGTTCCCGTGGCGAAGTGGATCGTGATCCCCGCCCTGCCCGATTTCCTGACGCGTCACCCGCAGCTGCGCGTGCATCTGGGCACGAGCGACCGGCTCGCGCACCTGATCGAAGAGGGCATCGACTGCGCCATCCGCGGGGGTCCGCTGGCGCAATCCGGCCTCGTGTTCCGCCCGCTGTGCGAGGTCCACTTCGGTCTCTACGCCGCACCCGCCTGGCTGCTGCAGCACGGAGCGCCCGCGGACCCGGCAGCACTCGAGCGCTCGACCCGCCTCGGCGTCTTCGACCGGCAAACCGGCGAAGCACAGATCTGGCGCCTGCAACGTGGCAGCGAAACCGTCGAGATTCGAGGCGAACCGCAGGTGCGATTCGATGACGGCGAGATGGCCCTGAGCGCCTGCCTGAACGGCGCGGGCGTCGCCCTCGCCCCGCCGTTCGCCGCCCTGCCCCACGTCAGGCGCGGGGATCTGGTGCCACTGCTTCCCCAATGGTCCGGGGGTACGCGACCGCTGCAGATCGTCACGCCATCCCGGCGGCACCTGCCGGCGCGGGTGCGAGCGTTCATCGACTGGATGCTGGAGCGCGTGGCGGCCGATCCCTCCCTGACCTGGCACCCGTCGGCGCTCGAGGGCGAGCAGCCACGCTCCTGACGCCAACCCGCCGGCATCCTTGCTGCGGCGACGCGTCCGCTGCGGCCGGGTCAGCCGCCCGCCACGGCGCGATTGCGGCCCTGGCGCTTGGCCAGATACAACGCGTCATCGGCCTGCCGCATGGCATGCTCGGGATCCTCGGTAACCCAGGGTCGCGCAGCCACGAAACCGGCACTGACGGTGACCACGGGACCGGCATCCGAACGCCCGTGCTCGATGGCGATGTCTCGAACCCCCTCCACCACGCGCTCGGCGACAACACGCGTCCCCTCGTCGCTGGTGTTGGGCAGCAGGATGACGAATTCCTCGCCCCCATAGCGGCAGACGACATCGCTGCTGCGGGTGGCGACGTCGCGCAGGACCGCCGCCACGCGCCGCAGGCAGTCATCGCCCGCAACATGACCATAGGCGTCGTTGAAGGCCTTGAAGTGGTCTACGTCGACCATGATGATGCCCAGGGGCGAGATGTCCCGGCCACCCCGCCGCCATTCGCGATCCAGCGCCTGGTCCAGACCGCGCCGGTTCCTGAGACCGGTCAGCGGATCCGTGACGGCGAGTTCGGCCAGCGCCTCCTTGGCGGCCACGAGGTCCACCTCGGAGGCCTTGAGCCGCCGCGCCAGTTCGCGGATCTCCATGTCCTTGCGGTGCTTGTCTATCGCCACCTCGATCGTGGTGCGCAGCTCCCTGGCGCCGAAGGGCTTCACGATGTAGGCAAGCGGCGACACCGAGAGCGCGCGCGACAGGGTGCCGGCGTCGGAATGCGCCGTCAGGAAGATGATGGCCACGTCGCGCTTCGCAACCATTTCGGCGGCAACCGCGATGCCGTTGTCTCCACGCGCGAGCCGGATGTCCATCAGTACCAGCTCGGGCTTTTCGTTGTCGAACAGGCTCAGCGCGCTCGCCCGGTCATCGGCGATGCCGCACACCCGGTACCCCAGACCGCTGAGTTCGGTCTCGATGTCCATGGCCGTGATCGCCTCGTCCTCGACGACCAGAATCTTGACCTCGCGCACAGTGGTCATTGCGTCAGCTCCATGCGCACCGTGACCCGCGTGCCTTCGGGGCCGGAATGTGCATCCAGGGTGGCGCCGATCTGCCGCGCCAGCGTAGCCACCAGCCGGGCACCGGTGCCGGCCCGACTGGCGATGTCCGCGTCGCCCTCGCCATCATCGATGACGGCGATCGACAGGTTCCCGCCCTCCTGCCGGATGTCCACCCGGATGTGGCCGGAGGTGCGATGGGTGAAGGCGTGCTTCATGGAGTTGAGCAGCAATTCCGTTGCCATGAGCGACAGGGGCACGGCACGATCGAGTTCCACCGGATACTCCCCCTCGGACACATCCGCCTCGATGCGGCAGTGGTTGGGCGCGTTCGACTGCACGATGAGAGGCACCATCTCGCGCAGGTACTGGCCGACGTCCACGCGGTCGAAACGACCGGTGGCATAGAGGCGCTCGTGGATCATCGACATGGCGCGGATGCGCTCCCGGCACTCCCGGAACACCTCCCGCGCGGCGGCGTCCTCGAGCTTGCTGGAGTGGATGCTCAGCATGCTCGAGACCACCTGCATGTTGTTCTTCACCCGATGGTGCACCTCGCGCAGCAGCGTCTCGGTCTGGAACCTCAGCCGTTGTTGCTCGAGCAGTTCCTGGCGCTCGGTGACGTTGCGCACCATGGCGTAGAGATGGCCGTCGGCGCTGTCGGTGCGCCAGGCGACCACCTCCGCGGGAAAACGCGTCCCGTCCGCGCGCCCGAGCACGCACTCCAGGGTGGAGGTGGCGCTGCCGACCTGCCGCAGCAGCGCCTCGTGCAGGCTGCCCTGCCCGCGCCCGTCGATCACGGCGACGATGTCGTCGAGGCGATGTCCCACGGCGTCCGCGGTGCGCGTGAGGAACTCGCGCTCCGCCGCCGAGTTCCACTTGACCACCCGACCGTCCGGGTCTATCTCGATGAAGGCCTCCACCGCCGACTCGAGCACCGCCGCCGTCTGCTGCTGCTCCACCCGCAACTGGTCGATGGCCTCGCGCCGCTGCCGCTCCAGACGCGTGGCATGGAAGATGGCACCGCAGGCGTTGGTCAGCGGCCGCAGGGACTCCACCAGAACGTCGTCGGGCGTCGACGGATAGTTGGCCAGCCCGATCATTCCAATCAGATCGTGTCCGAAGTGGACCGGCACACCGCAGAAGTTGTACATCGGCGGGTGGCCGGGCGGCAGGCCACCGGAACGCGGGTCGCTGGCCGGATGCCCGGACAGGACCGGCTCACCGGAGGTCAGGACGCGGCCGAACAGGGTGTTCAGGTTGCTGAAGATGAAGCCGGACTCCCGGTGGGTATCGTAGAACTCCCGCGTGGTCTGGTCCCAGGCGATGTCCGTGATGGCGAAGGAATGCAGGTAGGGCGCACCCGACTCGTCCTTGAGGATCTCGCCGATGAAGCCGTATTCGCAGCCCGTCAGATCGAGGGTGTCGTCCAGCAGCGTCTCCATGGTCGCGTTGGCGCTCTTGCCGACGATGAAGCCGGCGTGGGCCCGCTGCACCGCACGCTCGATGTACTGTCGGCGCGCCTCCGCCATCTCGCGCGCCCGCTGGTCGGAGGTGTCCTTGGCCACGACGATGTAGCCGGTGCTTTCACCATCGGAATCCAGCAGCGGTGACAAGGACAGCGTCACCGCGATCCTGCGTTCGCCTGCGCCGACGTATGTGCAGTCGACATGGCGCCACATGTGACGCTCCATCCAGCGGATCAGATTGGCCTTGTCGTCCCCGGCCACCGCCTCCACGCCGAGGCTGGCCTTGATCTCGTCCATGTCGTGCAGCGCCACCGCGCTGGCGCTGCCCACCAGTTCTCCCGCGTGATAACCGAGCAGGCTCTCGGCCTGCGGATTGAAGGTGCGGATGCGCAGGTCCGTGTCGGTGGCGATCACCGCGACGCCTGCGCTGTCGATGATGGCCTCGTAGCGGCGGGAACGATTCAGCAACTCGCGCTGCAGCTTGTCCTGGTCGACCACCGTGCGCCGCAACTCGAACACGCGCATCACCTGCCGGGCCAGCGCCTCGAGGCTGGCGCGCTGATCGGCGTCGAGCGCACCGGCCTTGTGGTCGATGACACACAGGGTGCCCAGGGCCAGGCCATCCGAGGTCATCAGGGGAACGCCGGCATAAGCCTTGACGCCCGGCGGGCCGGTCACCAGGGGGTTGTCACGGAATCGTGGGTCGGCGTCCGCGTCCGCCACTTCGAAAAGCCCGGGCTGCAGGATCGCATGGGCGCAGAAGGCGACGTCCCGCGGCGTCTGGGCCGCATCGAGCCCGAAACGGCTCTTGAACCACTGGCGATCGCGATCGACGAATGAAATGAGCGCGATCGGGCGCCTGCACACCACGGACGCCAGCCTGGTGATCTCTTCGAAATCGGGCTCGGGAGGCGTGTCGAGCACGCCCAGCGCAGCCAGTGCCCGCAGGCGGTCGTCTTCGTTTTCCGGTATCGGCGCGACCTTCATCCACCCCCTCGCACTGAGCGCGACGTCCCGAGGGCCGCCAGTGAAGGCGGCGCTGTTACCGGAATAATGCCAGATAGCGCTCGCACGAATGAAGGATCTGGCGCAGGCGGGTGGTGCAACCCGTCGGGGCAGTGCCGTGGACCGGATGGAATTCCGCCTTGCGGCACAAACGCCCGCCGCCGGCCACGCCAAGCCTCAGTGTCGTGCGGCGACGGAAATGAGGAGTTGCTCGACGCGCGCGGCGACCGCCGGCCAGCCCAGTTCGCATGCCTGCCGCCGGGCCTCGCGCGCCAGGGCCTTTCGCAGCCCGGGCTGCTCCACCACGGCGTCGAGGTGACCCAGGAAAGCCCCCGCGTCGCCCTCGGCCGCCTTCATCCCGGTGAGTCGGTGTTCCATGACTTCCGCCGCGGCGGCGCGATCGAAGGCGACGATCGCAAGTCCGCTGGCCATGGCCTCGGTCACGACGTTGCCGAAGGTCTCGGTGAGACTGGGGAAGGCGAACACATCGGCGCTCGCGTAGTGCCGTGCCAGATCCTCGCCCCGCCGCTCTCCCGCGAGGATCACGCCGGGGAAGGTCCTCGCCAGTTCCACCCGCAGCGGCCCGTCGCCCACCAGCAAGAGGCGGACGGGCCGCGAGGCGGAGGCCAGACGTTTCATGCCTTCGATCAGCAGGCCGAGATTCTTCTCCGGGGCCAGACGACCCACGCAGGCGACCACGACATCCGCCGGCCCCACACCCCACTCGCGCCGCAGGTCCTCGCAGCGCCGCCCGGGCGCGAAGCGCTCCGTGTCCACCCCCGCATCACCACCTCGAGATTGCGGTAGCCGAGCGCCGCGAGTTCGCGCTGCAGGGCGCGTGTGGGCACGGTGGTGAGATGCGTGTGGTTGTGGAACTTGCGCAGATAGGCCGCAACCGGCTTCTCGAGCCAGCCGATGCCGTAGTGACTGCTGTACAGGTGGAAGTTGGTGCGGAAGTCCGAACTTACCGGCAGCCGCAGTTGCCTGGCCGCCTGCAGCGCCGACCATCCGAGCGGTCCCTCGGTGGCGATGTGCACGACATCCGGCCGCCGCCAGGTCCACTGGCGCACCAGGGCACGCTTGCTGGGCAGGCCCATGCGCAGATTCGGGTAGCGCGGGATCGGCACGCCGCGGGTGAGAACCTCCTCCACACCCTCGCGCGCGCCACCCTGATCCGCCGCACCCTGGCGTGGCCGGATCAGCTGGACGGCATGGTCGCGATGCCGCAGTTCCTCCACCAGCCGCGCCAGGGTGATGGCAACGCCGTTGACCTCGGGTGGGTAGGTTTCGGTGACCACCGCGAGCCGCAGGTGACGACGCGCGGGATCGAGGTTCTCGATGTGCAGGACGGGCATTTCCCCGGCTTGGGCGCGATTCATCGTGACAATGCTGAAGCACTCAAGCGATGTTTTGATGACAGCCGCGCTGTCATCGCAATTTCACGCGGCGATGGGAGCATCCCGACGCTGTCGCGCCTCCCGTGCGTGGCACACCTCCATCCACTTCGAGGGACGACACGTGAACCGATACGCCGAGACCCTGCGCGTGCAGCGGTGGGACGATCACCGCTACTACCACCACAGCCGCATCAACCAGTCGCTGCACCTGGTGAGCGCGCTGAGCTTCCTGGCCGCCTATGGCCTGCTGTTCGTGGACCCCGCCCTGGCGGCCATTCTGGCCTGGTGTGTTTCGATGACCACCCGACAGGCCGGCCACTTCTTCTTCGAGCCACGTGGCTACGACGAAGTCAATCAGGCCACGGACGAGCACAAGGAGGCCATCAAGATCGGCTACAACATCCGCCGCAAGATCGTGCTGCTGGCGGTGTGGGCCGCCATCCCGGCCCTGCACTGGGCCGCGCCGTCGCTCGGCGGCTTGATCGCTCCCTGGACCACGACCGCCGAACTGTTGCACGACGTGGGGATGTCGTGGCTCGCCCTGGGCGTGGCCGGTC
>JBEICA010000220.1:0-6096 GCA_040373665.1 Burkholderiales bacterium
ACTTTCGTCTACGTCACCCACGATCAGGAGGAGGCGCTGGCGCTGTCGCATCGGATCGCGGTCATGAACCGTGGGCGTGTGGAGCAGCTGGACGAACCCTCGGTGATCTATGGGTTCCCGACGAATCGTTTCGTCGCCGACTTCATCGGGGAGTGCAACCTGTTCGAATGCGATGTCCTGTCCGCCGGTCGGGAGTTCATGCGGCTCGACGTGGCTGGGCTCGGCACCCTCAACTGCACTGCGGGCGCGGATGTCGTTGCCGCGGGATCCAAGGGCACGCTGGCCTTGCGGCCGGAAAAGGTGGCAATCGGACGCGAACTGCTCGCGGACGATCTCGGCAACCGCTTCCACGGCCGGGTGTTCGATTACCTCTACACCGGGGACGTCACGCTCTACATCGTGGAGGTGGAGGGGGGGCGCCGTGTCGAGGTGATGTTGCCGAACAGCGCGGCCGGGCGGTCGTCCAAGTTTTTCGAGCCGGGCGATGCCGTGCAGATCGGCTGGCGCGACGACGCCGGGCACTATCTCCATGACTGACTCCGACCCCGGCGCTGCGCTGCGGCCGGACAGGGCGGGGTGAAGCCTTGCCTCCCCGCGCCCAGAGGTGGCTGCTCAGCGGACCGCCACTGCTGTATCTGCTGCTGTTCTTCGCCATTCCCACCGCCATCATGGTGGTGGCCTCGTTTCGTTATCCCGGCGAGTTCGGAGGCCTGGCGCCGCTGGCCGGGTCCGGGGACCCGGACGAGATCGCAGGCCTCACCCTGGAGAGCTACCAGCGGCTGGTGGGGGACCCGATCTACGTCGAGCTGTTCCTCAAGTCGTTTCTCTACGCCACGCTCACCACCCTGACCTGCCTGGCGCTTGCCTATCCGCTCGCGCTGATGATCGCGCGCAGCCCCAGGCGCTACCGCGATCTCCTCGTGCTGCTGGTGATCCTGCCCTTCTGGAGCAACTTCCTCATCCGCGTCTACGCCTGGATGATCATTCTCGGCCCCCAGTCCGCCCTCTCCCGTGCGGTCAATGGCGTGGCGGCGCTGTTCGGCGCGGGGCCCGTGCCGTTGCTGTTCTCGCCCGTTGCCGTGCTCATCGGACTGGTCTACGTGCATCTGCCCTTCATGGTGCTGCCGCTCTACGCCAACCTCGAGAAGCACGACCCGGCCCTGCTGGACGCCGCCCAGGACCTGGGGGCGGGCGCGTGGGAGCGGTTCTGGCGTGTCACGTTCCCGTTGTCCCTGCCGGGCGTGTATGCCGGTGCCGCTCTGGTGTTCATCCCGGCGCTTGGCATTTTTGCCATTCCCGACATCCTCGGGGGCACCGATGGCATCCTGATCGGCAACCTCGTGAAGCAGCAGTTCTACGACGCCCGCGACTGGCCCTTCGGCAGCGTGCTGTCCATCGTGCTGACGGCGGCGGCCATCGGATTCGCGGGATTGGCGGCGTGGTTCGCGCGCCGCCAGCGGGTCTGACATGCGCCGCCAGTCCTGGCTCCTCTGGAGCGTCGCGTCACTGGTCTATGCCTTCCTGTATGTGCCGCTGGCGATCGTGGTGGCGTTTTCGTTCAACGACTCGCGCCTGAACGCCGAGTGGGTGGGCTTCACACTGCACTGGTACGACGTGCTGTTCCACGACGAGCAGATGCTCGCCGCCGCCCTCAACTCCCTGGTGATCGCGCTGGTGGCAAGCAGTGTGTCGACCGTGCTTGGGACCCTGGCCGGCTATGCCATGTACCGCTACCGCCTGCGGCTGCTCCCCGTGCTGGTGCTGACACCGATTGCCATTCCCGAGATCCTGATGGGCGTGAGCCTGCTGATGTTCTTCGTCATGCTGAACATGACCCTCGGGCTGGTGTCGATCATGCTGTCCCACATCGCGTTCTGCATCGGCTTCGTCGCGATCGTGGTGCGTTCGCGCCTGTCCGGCATGGACGAGAGCCTGACGGAGGCGGCCCGTGATCTGGGGGCGACGCCGGCCCAGGCGTTCAGACTGGTGACGCTTCCGCTGATCATGCCGGGCATCGTCGCCGGGGCCTTGATGGCCTTCACCCTGTCGATCGACGATTTCGTCATCACGTTCTTCACCGCCGGCGTTGACGCCACCACACTGCCGCTGCAGATCTACTCCATGATCAAGATCGCCGTCACGCCGGAGGTCAATGCGATCTCGACGCTGCTGATGCTTCTGACACTGGTGCTGATCGTGATCGCGAGCCGCCTGTCACCCGGGGCGCTGCGCGGCCAGTGAGCCTGACCCGGCCGCCGCGTGATCGGCGGACATTGATGAAACCTTCCGTGATCAGACTTTCTCTGATCCGACCTTGCCTGGGGAGATGACCACCATGAAGCGGTTGCTGGCATGCCTGGCGGTAGGAGCGGGCCTCGTCGTCGCAGCGGGAATGGCTGTGGCCGAGGACGTTCTCCACCTGTACAACTGGAACAACTACATGTCCGACGAGACGATCAAGCGTTTCGAGGGCGTGTGCAAGTGCAAGGTGAAGCAGACCTACTACTCGGACAACGACGAGCTGATCGCCAAGCTTCAGGCAGGCGGCAAGGGCTACGACGTGATGGTGCCCACCATGAGCGCGGTCGAGACACTGATCCGCATGGATGCACTCATGCCTCTGGACCACGGCAAGTTGCCATCCATGAGAAACGTCATGCCGCAATACATGAACACCGCGTTCGACCTGGGCAACCGCTACTCCGTGCCCTACGCCATGACCACGACGCTGATCGGATACAACGACGCGAAGATCCAGGAACTGGGCATTCCGGTGGACTCCTGGGCCACCATCTTCGATCCCGAGATCCTGAAGAAGATCAAGGGCAAGGTCACCGTGCTCGACAGCCAGCGCGAGCTCATGGGCGCGGCGCTCAAGTATCTCGGCCATTCCGTCAACGACACCGACGACAGGCACCTGCAGGAGGCCAAGGCGCTCATCCTCAAGGCCAAGCCCTACTGGGCTGCGTTCAACGCCTCCAGCTACATCAAGGAACTGACGCTGGGCAACATCTGGGTTGCGCACGGCTACTCGAACGACATGTTCCAGGCCGACCTCGATGCCCAGGCGGCGAAGCGCAAGTTCAGGATCCGCGACGCCCTGCCCCGCGAAGGCGCGGTGCTCGCCCTGGACGCCATGGTGATACACAAGACCGCCCCGCGCCCGGATCTGGCCCACCAGTTCATCGATTTCATGCTGCAGGGGCGCAACTCGGCCGACCTGACGAACATGATCGGCTCGGGCAATCCCAACCAGGATGCGCAGCAGTACATCAAGCCCGAGATCCGGAAGATGAAATCGGTGTTCCCCGACGCGGCGACGGCCAGGAGCCTGGAGATGCTGAAGGACTACGGCCCGAAGCAGCGACGCGTGGTCAACCGCATCTGGACCGAGATCAAGGTCAGGTAGGCGGCAGGCACCCTCGCCGGCATCGGCATGGCCACCTCGACCCTGTTTGCCTCGGTGCTCTTGCCCCTGGTGGCGCGGTGGTTCGGCGCGGCTCCCTGACGGTCTGCCCGCTTGAACCCGCGGACTGCGCCCGTTTTCGGGTCTGCCCTGGTGAAATCTCCGGGCTAGAATCGGCACGAGAGGCGTGTCGGCGCCGGTGCCGCCCCGGACCTGCCCGAACGCCCTTCCGGGAACGGCGATGTCACACGCAACAGGCGACAACTGGTTGGTCGATGCCGCGGGCACGGCGCACGCGCCCGCTCGTGGCGTCGTGCGCATCGTGTCGCTGGTGCCCAGCATCACGGAGCTGCTGTTCAGCCTCGGTCTGGAGGACAGGATCGTCGGCCGCACGGGCTTCTGCATCCATCCGCGCGCGGCGGTGCGCAGGGTGCCGAAGGTGGGCGGAACCAAGACCATCGACGTGTCCCGGGTGCGCAAGCTCGGCCCCACCCACCTCATCGTCAACATCGACGAGAACCCGCGCCCCGTGGTGGATGAGCTCGCCGGCTTCGTGCCCAACATCGTCGTCACCCACCCGATAGAGCCCGAGGACAACCTCGCCCTGTACCGCCTGATGGGCGGCCTGTTCGACCGCGAGGCGCGGGCCGAGGCGTTATGCGGCAGCTTCGAGGAGCAGCTCGCACTGACGCGGGCCGCGGCAGCCGGGCTGGAGCGCGAGGCCGTGCTCTACCTGATCTGGAAGTCGCCCTGGATGACGGTGTCGCGCGAGACCTACATTTCGCGCATGCTGGCCCTGGTCGGCTGGGACACGGCGCCGCCCGTGGCCCATTCCCGCTACCCCTCGGTCGACTTCACGCCGCAGCTCATGCAGGGGGTGCGTCACGTGCTGCTTTCCAGCGAGCCCTACAGCTTCCTGGCCCGGCACATCGCGGAAGTCACCGCGACCCTGCCGCCGCAGTGCCACCCCTCGGTGAGTCTGGTGGATGGCGAGATGACCTCCTGGTACGGCAGCCGCGCCATCGAGGGTCTGCGCTATCTGCGCGAGCTGCGCGCCACGCTTTCGGACTGACCACCGGCCCTGGCCGGGACATCACACCCACGCTCCGGGCTGTCGAAACATCCGGGCAAGATCCGCCAGATAGTCTGAAGCCCGGGCGTCACCCTCTGCCGGGGCCCAGGGCGCGCGCTCGGCCTCGGTCAGGGCCAGGTAGGGTCCGGCCTTGGCTTCGAGGAACACCGAACCGGCCTCGAGCGCGAGCAGGGTGTGGAAGGTCCCGTGCGGCACCGTGGCCCCGAGGGTCGGGCCGTTGGCGCGCAGCTCCGTGGTTGCGGTGATGGTGCCGTCATCCGAAAACGTCACCAGCCCGAAGGCGCCCCGCAGCACGACGAAGGTCTCGTCTTTCGCGGGATCGAGATGCCTGTGCGGTGGCACGTACGATCCCGGCTCGATGGCGTTCAGCAGGCGGTGGCAGGCATCCCCATCGGCGGTATGGAAATTGAGATTGCGCCTGCGCCTGGGGCTGTCGGCTGCCAGATGGCTGGCGTGGTCGAGAAGGGCGTGATCTATCAGGATCGGAGTCGTCGGCACAGGGTCATCCAGGGGTCTGGCCGCCGCAGGTGATCCGATCACCTGCGGCCGTGGCCTGGGTCAGTAAACGAAACGCACGTTGTCCGGCCGCAGCCACTCGTGCAGGGCACGCACCAGCTGGTCGTGCGGTGTCACGCGCCACTGTTCGCCGAGCGACAACTCGCAGCGCGCGCGGCCGTTGCGGTATTCGACCGACACCGGACAGGCACCCCTCACGTAGGGGGCAAGCAACTGCCGCAGGCGCTCGGCGCTCGCCTCGCCGTTCATGCGCAGCCGCAGGCCGCGGGCAAAACGTGCCCTGGCACCGGCGACGTCGAGGATGCGCTCCGCGGTGACGCGCAGACTCAGGCCGCCGTCGCCGTCCTCGCCGCCGCGCCGGAAGGCCCGCAGTTTCGCCTCGACGAACACCACCACATCCTCCTTCACCACATCGCGGAACTGGTCGAACACTTCGCCATAGACGGTGATTTCCTGCGATCCGGTACCGTCGGAGAGCAGCAGGATCATCATCCGCCCGCTCTGTGTCTTCATGAACCGGAGCGATTCGACCACCCCGCCGAGCACCACCGCGCTCTGGGGTTCACCCGGGGGCGGTGCCGAGAGCCGCGCCAGCGGAGTGCGCACCACGCTGGCGAACTCCTCCCGGTAAGCCGTGAAAGGATGGCCGCTCAGGTAGAAGCCCAGGGCCGCTTTCTCATGCTGCAGCCGCTCGTGCTCGGTCCAGCAGGCGTCGACCAGTTCGAGCGATGCCATTAACTTGTTGAGTGCTGTCCTCTCGTGTTGTCTGCAAGATGGGAAAGTTATTCCTTCCATACTGGTTTGGATTCCTCCTCTCATTTTGATGATGCAGTCACCTGACGATGGTGTGACGTTCATGTCCCCTATTATTGCAGACGTAACCCCATTGCTGTTCTTGTCGTCGAGCATTGCCTTCAAGAGTAGATTGTAGAAGTTTATTCGTCTCGCGTCGCTTTCCGTTTTCATGCTGGAACATGGTACGTATACAAGCGTTAACGGTATGTCGGCATGCAGGCTGCACCGGATGACCCTACCGTCGTTGTCTGCTGCCGCGTCCCCTATTCCGAACTTGACGTTCGAC
>JBEICA010000355.1:0-3161 GCA_040373665.1 Burkholderiales bacterium
AGGACTTCAGCCTGCGCTACACCCTGATCTACGGGCAGGGCAACTTCGGGTCTGTCGACGGCGACAACGCCGCGGCTATGCGCTACACCGAGTGTCGTCTGGAGCGCATCACCACCGAATTGATGGCGGACATCGACAAGGAGACCGTCGATTTCGGTCCCAACTACGACGGCAAGGAGCAGGAGCCGCTCGTCCTGCCGTCCCGCATCCCCAATCTGCTGGTCAACGGCGCCGCCGGCATCGCGGTGGGCATGGCCACCAACATCCCGCCGCACAATCTCGCCGATGTGGTGGACGCCTGCCTGAAGGTGCTGTCCGAGCCCGAGGTCGACCTCGAAAGCGTGATCGACATCGTTCAGGCGCCTGATTTCCCCACTGCCGGGATCATCCATGGTGTCGCCGGGGTGCGCGAGGGTTACCGCACCGGCCGCGGGCGCGTGATCATCCGCGCCCGTGCCCACTTCGAGGATCTCGAGAAGGGCAGCCGGCAGGCCATCGTGGTGGACGAGTTGCCCTATCAGGTCAACAAGGCGCAACTGCTCATTCGCATCGGCGAACTGGTGCGCGAGAAGCGGCTGGAAGGCATCTCCGAGATCCGCGACGAGTCCGACAAGTCCGGCATGCGTGTGGTCATCGAGCTCAAGCGCGGCGAGATGCCCGAGGTGGTCCTGAACAATCTGTACAAAGAAACACAGATGCAGGACAGCTTCGGGATGAACATGGTCGCCCTGGTGGACGGCCGCCCCCGCCTGCTCAACCTGAAGGAGATCATCGAGGCCTTCCTGCGTCACCGGCGCGAGGTCGTCAACCGGCGCACCGTGTACGACCTGCGCAAGGCGCGGGAACGGGCGCACGTGCTCGAGGGGCTGGCAGTCGCCCTGTCCAACGTGGACGAGATCATCGCGCTCATCCGCTCGGCGCCGTCGCCGGCGGATGCGAAGGCGCAGTTGCTCGGCCGCACCTGGCGTTCTTCGCTCGTGGAGGAAATGCTGTCGCGGGCGGGGTCAGGCAACCTCCGCCCGGACGGTCTGGGGCCGGAGTATGGCATGGGGCCGGAGGGCTACCGGCTGTCCGAGATCCAGGCTCAGCGCATCCTCGAGATGCAATTGCAGCGGCTGACCGGTCTGGAGCGCGACAAGATCACTTCCGAGTACCGCGAGGTGATCGACAGCATCATCGACCTGCTCGACATCCTGGCGAGGCCGGAGCGCATCACCGCCATCGTCGCGGCCGAGCTCGCGGCGCTCAAGGAGCATTACGGCGACAAGCGGCGCAGCGAGATCGTACTCAACGTGCAGGACATCGGAATCGAGGACCTCATCACCCCCGAGGACCTCGTGGTCACGCTGTCCCACACCGGCTACATCAAGAGCCAGCCGCTCGCGGACTACCGGGCCCAGCGGCGCGGTGGTCGGGGCAAGCTGGCGACGGCCACCAAGGAAGACGATTTCGTCGACAGTCTGTTCGTGGCTCACACCCACGATTACATCCTGTGTTTCTCGAACCGCGGCCGCGTCTACTGGATCAAGGTCTACGAGGTGCCTCAGGGGGGACGCTCCAGCCGGGGCAAGCCCGTGGTCAACCTGTTCCCGCTGGCGGAGGGTGAAAAGATCAACGTGGTGCTGCCGGTGCGTGAATTCGACGACCAGCACTTCGTTTTCATGGCGACCGCCAACGGCACGGTCAAGAAGACGCCGCTGTCGGAGTTCTCGCGGCCGAGGCCGAGCGGCATCATCGCCGTCGATCTGGACGAGGGCGACTATCTGGTCGGGGCAGCCATCACCGACGGCGGTGCCGACATCCTGATGTTCTCCGACGCTGGAAAGGTTGTGCGGTTCGCCGAGACCGACGTCCGGCCCATGGGGCGGGGTGCGCGGGGTGTGCGCGGCATGCGCCTCGCGGGGGAGCAGATGGTGATCTCGCTGGTGGTGGCGGCAGACGAATCCAAGACCGTACTCACAGCCACGGAGAACGGCTACGGGAAGCGTACCCCGGTCGCCGAGCACACCCGGCATGGCCGCGGGACGCAGGGCACCATCGCCATCCAGACCAGCGCCCGGAATGGCCGCGTCGTCGCGGCCCGACTGGTGGATGCCGACGACGAGATCATGCTGATCACCACGGGAGGGGTGTTGATACGCACCCGCGTGGCCGAGATCCGCGAGATGGGCCGGGTGACCCAGGGCGTGACGCTGATCGACCTCGACAAGGGGGAGCGTCTTGCCGGCCTCGAGCGGGTGGTGGAGAAGGAAGAGGACGGGGTGGCGAGCGAGTTCGCCGAGGACGGTACCGGCGAGGGCGATATCCCGCCGGCGGACGCGTTGCCTGCCGCCGATTCGGACGGGGAAGGGACGGAGTAAATGGAACGAGTGTTCAATTTCAGTGCGGGGCCCGCGGTCCTGCCCCAGGAAGTGCTGGCCCAGGCGCGCGACGAGATGCTCGACTGGCACGGCTCGGGCATGTCGGTGATGGAGATGAGCCACCGGGGCAAGGAGTTCGAGTCCATCATCGCCCAGGCCGAGGCTGACCTCAGGGAACTGCTTGCCGTGCCTGCCGGCTACAAGGTGCTGTTCCTGCAGGGGGGCGCCTCGCTACAGTTCTCGATGATTCCCATCAATCTGATGGGGGCCCGCAAGGTGGCCGACTACGTCCACACCGGTGAATGGGCCAAGAAGGCGATCGGTGAAGCCAGGCGTGTGGGGACGGTGAACGTCGCCGCCAGCGCCGAGGATCGCAATTTCTCCTACGTGCCGCCGCAGTCCGGCTGGAAGCTGACTCCGGACGCATCCTACGTCCACATCACCACCAACGAGACCATCGGCGGCGTCGAGTACCACTGGGTGCCGGACACCGGGTCCGTGCCGCTGGTGGCCGACATGTCCTCCCACATCCTCTCGCGCCCCATCGACGTGGCGCGCTACGGGCTCATCTATGCCGGCGCCCAGAAGAACATCGGGCCTGCCGGGCTGGCGATCGTGATCGTGCGCGAGGACCTGCTGGGCATGGCGCCTGCCGGCACGGCTGCCATGCTCGACTACAAGGTGATGGCGGACAACGGTTCGATGTACAACACGCCCCCGACCTACTCGATCTACATTGCCGGGCTGGTGTTCCAGTGGCTGAAGCGGCTGGGCGGGCTGGGCGAGATGGAGCGCATCAAC
>JBEICA010000312.1:0-4011 GCA_040373665.1 Burkholderiales bacterium
ACAAGCCGGCGCCGGCGTTCTCCCTGGCCCAACTGCACCAGTCGTCGACGGTGATGAGCCCGGCGGACCTCAAGGGCAGGGTCTGGCTGCTGAACGTCTGGGCGTCCTGGTGCGTCTCCTGCCGGCAGGAGCATCCGCTGCTGGTCGAACTCGGCAAGTCGGGGGTGGTGCCGATCTACGGCCTCAATTACAAGGATCAGCGCGACGCCGCCCTGAAGTGGCTGGACGAGTTCGGCAATCCCTATCAGGCGTCCGTGGTGGATGCAGACGGCCGGGTCGGCATCGACTACGGGGTCTACGGTGTCCCCGAGACCTTTCTCATCGACCGCGAGGGCGTGATCCGCTACAAGCAGATCGGTCCGATAACGCCAGCCGCATTGCGGGAGAAGATCCTGCCGCTGGTCAGGGAGTTGCAGGGTTGAACGGCTTTGCGGCCTGGTGGTTCGGACTGCTCCTGAGCCTCGGGATCGCCTGGGCTCAGGTGCCGGCGCCTTCCGAACAGGCGCTCGAGCAACGCCTGATGACGTTGTCGGCGGAGTTGCGCTGCCTGGTGTGCCAGAACCAGTCGCTGGCGGATTCGCACGCCGAACTGGCGGTGGACCTCAAGAACCAGGTGCGCGACATGATGCGTGCCGGTCGAACGGACGAGGAAATCAAGGACTACCTCACCCAACGCTATGGCGACTTCGTGCTCTACCGGCCGCCGGTGAAGCGCAGCACCTGGGTGCTGTGGGTGGGTCCTTTCGTGCTGCTGGTCGGTGGAATGGTGGTGTTGCAGCGCACGCTCAGGCGTCGCAACGCCGTGGGTGCGTCCGGCGTGGTGCCAGCCGTCGACGAGGCGGTGCGGGAGCGCGCACGGGCGCTGCTGCTGACCGGCGATGACAAGCCGTGATGCCGCCATGCCAGTCCATGGGACGTGCGTGTGCCGATGGCGTGCCCCTGCGGCCATCGCGCAACAGGGAGTGACCATGGCCGATCACGATGACGCGCGGACCTTCTGGGATGGCCGCTTCGACACCGCGGAGTACATCTTCGGGCGTGAGCCGAACGTTTTCCTGGCGCGGGAGGCCCATCGGATCCCCCCTTGCAGCGACGTGCTGGACGTTGCCTGTGGCGAGGGCCGCAACGCGGTCTGGCTGGCGCGTCAGGGCCACCGCGTGAGCGGGCTGGACATCTCGCCCGTCGCATTGACGAAGGCCAGGACGCTGGCCGCGACGCACGGCGTGTCTCCGACGCTGCGCGCGTGCGACCTGCGCGACTGGGTCTGGGAGCCTGAGTCCTTCGACGCCATCGTCTGCATCTTCATCCAGTTCGCCGCTCCAGCGGAGCGGCAGCGCCTGTTCGGAGGGTTCCGCACAGCGCTACGTCCAGGCGGACTGGTGCTGTTGCAGGGCTACACCCCGCGCCAGCTCGAGTACCGGACGGGCGGGCCCGGCGACATCGCCCATTTGTACACGGCGGACCTGCTGCGCGAGGCTTTCAGCGGATTCGATCTGCTGAGGCTCGAGGAGTACGAGGCCGACCTCGCCGAGGGCAGCAAGCACGTCGGCCGATCGGCCCTGGTCGACCTGGTGGCGCGCAAGCGCGGTTGAGATCGACGCGGATGTCCTTCCGCGTCAGCTTTTGCCGAGCAGGTCGGGCAGCTGGTCGAGCCGTTGCAGCATGCCCGCGGGGGTCACGCCCAGCTGATCGGCGGCCATGCCGGCGCGGTTGATCCAGAAGGTGTGGAAGCCGAAGGCAGTGGCACCGGCGATGTCCCAGAAATTCGACGACACGAAGGCGATGTCCGCCGCGCCGACCCCCAGCCGATCCACCGCCGACTGGTAGACCCGCGGGTGCGGCTTGAAGACACGCAGCGGGTCGACGCTGAGAACGGCCTCGAAGTGGTGTTGCAGGCCCGCGTTGCGCACGACGTCGTCGAGCATGCCTGGCGACCCGTTGGACAGGATGGCCAGACTGCGGCCGGCAAGCGCCGTGAGCGCAGCCGGCACTTCCGCGTAAGGCGTCAGACGTCGGTAGGATGCCATCAAGGCTGCGCTGCCATCCGCCTCCAGCGTCAGACCGAGAGCGGCGCAGGTGTGCCGCAACGCATCCTCCGTGACCCGATCGAACGCCTCGTAGCGATCCATCATGCTTCGCAGCCAGCTGTACTCGAGCTGCTTCTGGCGCCACAGGCGCGACACCTCGGCGCCACGCGAAGGAAACAGGCGCTCGCACTCGGCAAGCACCGACTGCACATCGAACAGGGTGCCGTAGGCATCGAACACGATGGCCTTCAATCGGAACCTCCCTGCAGGTTGGCCGGCACCGCCCGGTGCAGGTGCTTCGGCAGCGGCAGATCGAGGTTTTCCATGATGCTGACGAATTCGTCGCGGGACTTGCCGGCGAGGCGGGGATTGGTCGCCTTTTCCTCCCCGATGGTCGAGACGCGGCGTCCACGGTAGTCGTGGCCCGGATACACCAGGGTGTCGTCCGGCAAACAGAACAGCCGCGTGGTGATGCTCTCGTAGAGGGCGATCGCGCTGCCGTTCTGGAAATCGGTCCGGCCGCAGCCCCCGATCAGCAGCGTGTCGCCCGTGAGCACACGGTCGCGCCACAGGAAACACACCCCACCGGGCGTGTGACCGGGGGTCGCGATCACGTGCAGCACCTCGTGGCCGAAGACCACGTCGTCGCCGTCGTCGAGCAGCCGGTCGAAACCCTCGGCACCGCAATGCCGGCTCACGGCCGTTCGGGCACCGCTGCGCGCCCGCAGGGCCCGCGCGCCGGTGATGTGGTCGGCGTGGACGTGGGTCTCCACGATCCATTTCAGCTGCAATGACATCGACGCCACCAGGGCGAGGTCGCGCTCGACCTGCTCGCGCACGGGGTCGACGAGTACGGCCGCGCCTGTGGCTGGATCGGCGATCAGATAACTGTAGGTGGACGAATCGGGATCGAAGAGCTGGCGCAACATGGTGTCACCTGGGCCTGCGCACCGAGAAGGCACCGCGCAACTGGCCGGGTGAGTAGCCCACCGCACGGTCCTGGGGGTAGTCGGAGGCCAGACGTTCACGGATGCCCGGGGCCATCGCCTCGGGGGCGCCGTGGCAGCCAAGACACATCGGTTGCACGGGGATCGCCTTCATGTAACGGAAGCTGCGTCCCGCCGGCTCGGTGACGAACTCGGCATGTTCCAGCGTCTCGGGCTTCTCGCCCGCCGCCAGCCGGCGCTCGAAGTTCTGCAGCACCGACTGCTCCCAGGCGTCCGGCTGGCCGAGCAGGGGATTGCGGGTCTTGAGGCTCACCCTGGCCACGCGGCCGCCGCTCTGACGCGACAGCTGTCCGGCCAGATCGGGAGCCACCTGCCGGCAGACGCCGATGGCCGACTCCGGGCCACCGGCCGAGAGTTCCTTCTTCAGTGCGGCGCCGAGCTGCGAGCCGAGCTGGCCGGCGAGGGCGCGCGATTCCTCCAGAGCAGCGTCGAAGTCGGCCTCCGCCGCAGCCGGTCCGGAGGCGAGGATGGCGCCGGACAGCAGCAGGGTGGCTAGGGTCCTGGACATGATGGTGGCCTCGCTGAGAACAGACGTCCGATTGTAGTGCCTGCGCGCCCGCCGGTTGAAAAGCCGCAGCCGGGCCCCATCTGCCGATCCAGACAGATCCACATCCGGGGGAAACATGCGCTTCGACAAGCTCACCACCAAGTTCCAGCAGGCCCTGGCCGACGCCCAGAGTCTCGCGGTCGGTCGCGACAGCGGCTACATCGAGCCGCACCATCTGTTGCTCGCCCTGCTGCAGCAGGAGGATGGATCTTCGGCCTCCATCCTGCAGCGGGCGGGGGTCAACGTGCCGGCCCTGTCTGCTGCCGTCCGTGCTGCGGCCGATCGCCTGCCCAAGGTCGAGGGTGCAGGCGGCGAGGTCAACGTATCGCGTGACCTTGCCGGCCTGCTCAACGTGACCGACAAGGAGGCACAGAAGCGCGCAGACCAGTTCATCGCTTCGGAGCTGTTTCTGCTGGCGCTGGCGGACGAC
>JBEICA010000218.1:0-6144 GCA_040373665.1 Burkholderiales bacterium
ACCGGCGGCGCGGCACGTGCGCTGGATATCGCCGACAGCGTCGGCAATCTGCGCCCGGGGTTGGACGCGGACGTCGTGGTCCTCGATCCGTCCGCCACGCCACTGCTCGCCTGGGTCGCCGGCCGGGCGGCCGGCCCCGGGCACTGGCTCGGCGTGATGCAGACCCTGGGCGATGACCGCTGCGTCGCGGCGGTCTATGCCGCCGGCCGCAGGGTCGGCGGCACGGTACCGGGGGCTTGAGCGTCGCGGACCCGGGACGGCAGCGCGATGCCGGGTATCATTCCGGCCGCCGATCCCCTGCCGGAACCGACTCTCCATGGCCGCAAAAAAACCACGAGCCGCCACGAAACCCGCATTGCAGCAGCTCGGTCAGACCACACCGCTGCCGGCTGCGCCGGAGCAGGCGCTGCTCGAGCGCGTGCCCAACCCGCATCCCGATGTGCGCTACATGGCACGCTTTGCGGTGCCGGAGTTCACCTCGCTGTGCCCGATCACCGGACAACCCGACTTCGCCCACCTGGTGATCGACTACGTGCCGGCGCGCTGGCTCGTGGAGAGCAAGTCGCTCAAGCTCTACCTGGGCGCGTTCCGCAACCACGGCGCCTTCCATGAGGACTGCACGATCTCCATAGGCAAGCGCCTGCGCGAGTTGCTGGCGCCGCGCTGGCTGCGCATCGGCGGCTGGTGGTATCCGCGCGGCGGCATCCCGATCGATGTCTTCTGGCAGACCGCCCGGCCGCCCGTCGGGGTCTGGATCCCCGACCCCGGGGTGCCGCCCTATCGTGGTCGCGGCTGAGTCCTGAACCGGCGCGCGGGTCGTGGAGGTCGACTACATCATCGTCGGTGCCGGCTCCGCCGGATGCGTGCTGGCGAACCGGTTGACGGCCGACGGAAGGCGTCGCGTGCTCCTGCTGGAGGCCGGGCCGCGCGACACCAATCCCTGGATCCACGTGCCCCTTGGCTACGGCCGGCTGTTCGCCACGCCCTCGGTCAACTGGATGTACCAGTCGGAGCCGGAGCCTGCGCTGAACGGGCGTCGTATCTTCACACCGCGTGGCAGGGTGCTCGGCGGGTCGAGTTCCATCAACGGCCTCGTGCACGTACGCGGCCAGCGCGAGGACTTCGATGCGTGGGCGGCCCTGGGCAATCGCGGCTGGGGCTTCGCGGACGTGCTGCCCTATTTCCGCCGTTCGGAGGATTTCGATGGCGGCGCGGACGCGTGGCACGGCAGCGGCGGTCCGCTGGCGGTGAGCGCCCTGCCGGACCGGCATCTTCTGTGCGATGCATTCATCGCGGCGGGCGAGGCCACGGGGGCGCCGCGCAACGATGATTTCAACGGGTCGTCGCAGGAGGGCTTCGGCTACTACCACAGCACCTCGCGTCGCGGGCGGCGGGTGAGCTGTGCGGTGGCCTACCTGCGTCCCGCGCTGCAGAGGCGCAATCTGGAGGTGCACACCGAAGCGCTCGCGACGCGGCTGCTGTTCGAGGGACGCCGTGCCACCGGAGTAAGCTTCAGGCAGGACGGTGCCGAACAGACGGCGCGCGCGCGTGCGGGTGTGCTGCTCTGTGCCGGCGCCTTCAATTCTCCGCAGTTGCTGCAGTGTTCCGGGGTGGGGCCTGGCGCGCTGCTGCAGTCATTCGGCATCCCGGTGGTTCATGACGCCCCCGGCGTCGGCGAGGATCTTCAGGACCATTTCTACGTCCGCACGGTGTGGAAGTGCGCGCGTCCCCTGACCATCAACGACGCTCTGCGCACCCCCCTGGGCAAGCTCGGCACCGCCTTGCGCTATGCGCTGCTGCGTCGCGGGCCGCTTACGGTGAGTGCCGGCTATGCCGGGGCCTTCCTGCGTTCCAGGCCCGGTGTCGAACGCCCCGACATCCAGCTCTACTTCATCAATTTCAGCACCGACCGGATGGGGACCACGCTGCACCCCTTCCCGGGGTTCACGGTATCGATGTCGCCGCTGAGACCGCAGTCGCGCGGGCGGGTGCGCATCGTCACCGCCGATGTCGCGCAACCGCCGGCCATCCACTACAACGTCCTCGACACCGAGGACGACCGACGCACCGTGATCGATGGCCTGAGAATGGCGCGACGCGTTGTGAACACGCCTCCCATGCGGGAGCAGGTGCTGGCGGAGCATGCGCCCGGTCCGGCTGTGTCCACCGATGACGAATGGCTGGACTACGCCCGAACCGTCGGAGGCACGGTGTATCACCCGACCTCGACCTGCCGGATGGGTGCCGATGCCATGGCCGTGGTGGATGAGCGGCTGCGCCTGCGCGGACTGGATGGCCTGCGCGTGGTCGACGCCTCGATCATGCCGGCTGTGGTGTCCGGCAACACCAACGCCGCCTGCGTCATGATCGGCGAGAAGGCCGCCGACATGATCCTGGAGGACGAACGCCACCGCTGAGCAGGTGCGATGCGGGGTGGCGGTGCCGTTCTTGCTACACTCCGGGCACCCTCATCCAGCAACACCGGAGTCGTTCCCATGGGTCTGAGCAGGTTCCTCGCCACTGCTGTGCTCGCAGTCCTCGCGTCCGTGTCCATCGTGTCCGCCGAGGAGCCCGTCAAGGGCGGCACCCTCACCATGGTGGTGCAGCCTGAGCCGCCCAGCCTCGTGTCGGCCTTCAACTCCGCCGGGCCCATCGGCGTCGTGTCCACCAAGATCCTCGAGGGCCTGCTGAGCTACGACTACGACATGAACCCGAAGCCGTCGCTGGCCGAGACCTGGAAGGTTGCGCCCGACGGCAAGTCCATCGTGTTCAACCTGCGCAAGGGAGTGAAGTGGCACGACGGGCGCGACTTCACCGCGGCAGACGTGCAGTTCTCCGCCATGAAGGTGTGGAAGGAACTGCACCCGCGCGGCCGCTCCACCTTCGCCAAGCTGCTGGCGGTGGATACCCCGTCGTCCCACGTGGCGGTGTTCCGCCTGTCTGAGGCCTCGCCCTACATCATGTCGGCCCTGTCCAGCTACGAGGGGCAGGTGCTGCCGCGCCATCTCTACGAGGGCACGGACATGGCGCAGAACCCCTACAACAACAAGCCGGTGGGGACCGGGCCATTCGTGTTCAAGGAGTGGCAGAAGGGCAACTACATCCAGCTCGAGCGCAACCCGAACTACTGGGATCGCGGCAAACCGTACCTGGACCGCATTGTCCTGCGCATCATCCCCGACGCGGTCGCCCGCGCCGCCGCTTTCGAGACCGGCGAGGTGCAGCTCGGGGGCTTCAGTCCGGTGCCGCTCAACGACGTCAGGCGGCTCGAGGCGACCGGCCGCTTCGAGCTCGAGACCAAGGGCTACGAGTACCTCGCGCCACTGTTCCTGCTGGAGTTCAACCTCAAGAACCGCTACCTGCAGGACAAGCGGGTGCGACACGCCATCGCCCATGCGCTCAACCGGGACGTGGTGGTCAAGACCATCTGGTTCGGTTTCGGCAAGCCGGCCACGGGCCCGGTGCCGTCGGTGCTCACCCAGTTCTACAGCGCCGCGGTGCCGCAGTTCCCCTTCGATCCGAAGAAGGCCGAGCAGCTGCTCGACGAAGCCGGCTTCAAGCGGGGCGCGGACGGCAAGCGCTTCCGTCTGGTGCACGACTACCTGCCTTACGGTGCCGATTACCAGCGCACGGCGGAATACCTCAAGCAGGCCCTGGGGAAGGTCGGCATCGACGTCGAGATCCGCAGCCAGGACACGGCGGCGTTCCTCAAGCGCATCTACACCGACAACGACTTCGACCTGTCGAGCAACTTCTTCTATGCCCTGCCGGATCCGACCATCGGCGTGCAGCGCATCTACTGGACGAAGAACATCAAGAAGGGGGTGCCCTTCTCCAATGCCTCGGGATACTCCAATCCCGAAATGGACACCGTGATCGAGGCGTCCCAGGTGGAGCACGATCGCCGCAAGCGCAAGGAACTCATCGCGCGGCTGCAGGCGATTGCCGCCGAGGACATGCCGGTGCTTGACCTGTTCGAGATCCGCTTCTTCACGCTCGCCAACCGCAAGGTGCGCGACCACACCGATTCGGCCGAGGGCGTCTACGGATCGTTCAAGAACGCGTGGTTGCAGAAGTGAGGTCCGCCGCTCCTCGCGCCTGAGCGCCGCTTCGTCCCATGCCGGGTTTCGCCGTCTTCCTGTTGCGTCGCCTGTTGCAGGCGGTGCCCATCGTCCTGGGTATCGCGGTATTCAACTTCCTCCTGCTGCATCTGGCACCGGGGGATGCCGCCGACGTGCTCGCGGGTGAGGCGGGCGGCGCCTCGCCGGAATACCTGGCCCGGCTGAAGGCGGACTTCGGTCTGGACCAGCCCCTGCACGTCCAGTTGCTGCGCTACCTCGCCAATGTGGCCACGCTGGATCTGGGTCATTCGTTCCGTCACAACATGTCGGTGACGGCGTTGATCATGAGCCGGTTGCCGGCCACCCTGCTGCTCATGGTGGCTGCCGTGAGTCTTGCCTTCAGTGCGGGCATCGGGCTGGGGGTGAGCGCCGCCCGGCACGTGCGCCGGCCGCTCGACGGGCTCATCAGCGTCGCCGCGCTGCTGGCTTACGCCACGCCCATCTTCTGGATCGGCCTGATGATGATCCTGCTGTTCTCGGTGCACCTGGGCTGGCTGCCCTCCGGGGGCATGCAGACCGTGGGGGCCGATCTCACGGGCTGGTCGGCGGTGACGGACGTGGCAGCCCATCTGGTGCTGCCCACCATCACGCTGGCGCTGTTCTACATGGCGCTCTACACGCGGCTCATGCGTGCCTCCATGCTCGAGGTCTACGGTCAGGACTTCGTCACCACGGCGCGGGCCAAGGGGCTGGACGAGCGCCGGGTCGCCTACCGCCATGTGTTCCGCAATGCCTTGCTGCCCATGGTGACCATGCTGGGGCTGCAGGTCGGCGCGCTGCTCGGCGGCTCGGTGCTGGTGGAGACCGTGTTCGGCTGGCCCGGCCTGGGCCGGCTCGCCTTCGAGGCCGTGTTCCAGCGCGACCACAACCTGTTGCTGGGCATCCTGCTGCTCTCCTCCCTGCTGGTGGTGGTGGTGAACATCGCAGTCGATCTGGCCTACGCCCGCCTCGACCCGAGGATCGAACTGCGATGAAGGCTTTTCTCGCCCGGTTCGCGCGCAACCTCCCGGCGCTCGGCGGCGCACTTATCCTGCTCGTGGTGATCGCCATGGCGCTGGCTGCCCCGGTGTTGTACCCGGACAGCCCGTGGGACATGGTGGCCGAACCCTTCCTCGCCCCGGGCGCGGACCCGGCGTATCCGTTGGGATCGGACATGATGGGGCGCGACCTGGCCGCGGGCATCTTCCACGGCGCCCGGGTGAGCCTGGTGATCGGGGTCGTGGCCACTGTCGTCGCCCTGCTGCTGGGCGTGACGATCGGCGCGCTGGCCGGGTACTTCGGGGGGGGGGTGGACAACGCCCTCATGCGCCTGACCGAGTTGTTCCAGACCATCCCGGCCTTCCTGTTCGCCATCGTGTTGGTGGCCATCTTCCAGCCGAGCGTGGCGACCATCGTGCTGGCGATCGGCGTGGTGTCCTGGCCACCGGTGGCGCGCCTGACACGCGGCGAGTTCCTGAGTCTGCGCAGCCGCGAGTTCGTGCAGGCCTGCATTGCGATGGGCATGGGTGACCTGCGCATCATCGTCCTGCACTGCCTGCCCAATGCCCTGGCGCCCATCGTCGTCACCGGCTCGCTCATGGTGGCCAGTGCCATCCTCACCGAGGCCGGGCTGGCCTTCCTCGGCCTGGGCGACCCGAACGTCATGAGCTGGGGCACCATCATCGGGGCCGGGCGCGAGGTACTGCGCAGCGCGTGGTACGTGTGCGCCCTGCCGGGCGTGGCGATCCTGCTGACGGTACTCGCGATCAATCTCGTGGGCGAGGGCGTCAACGACGCCCTCAATCCCCGGCTGAAGAACCGCTGACCGGCCATGGCCCTGCTCGAGGTTCAGGACCTCAGGACGCACTTCCACTCGCGCGCAGGTGTGGCCCGCGCGGTCGACGGCGTCGGGTTCTCGATCGAGGCCGGACAGACGCTTGCGCTGGTGGGCGAGTCCGGCTGCGGCAAGTCGGTCACTGCCTTCTCCATCCTGCGCCTGGTGGCCGACCCGCCTGGTCGCATCGTCGGGGGCGAGGTCGTGTTC
>JBEICA010000302.1:0-4377 GCA_040373665.1 Burkholderiales bacterium
CGGCGCGTGGCGTCGCGGCGTGCACAGCCGCCAGCCACCGTCGTCCGGATCGATCGCCGTGACCGGCTCGCCGAGATGCACGTCGGCGCCGTGCGCCGTCAGCCAGGCCAGGGCGGGTTCCGGGAACATCGCGCCCAGGTGCGATGCCGGATGCACCAGGTCCGAGGCGCCGCCGGGGCCCGCGAGGCCGTCGCGCAGCACGGTCAGGAACGTGGTGGCGTCGGCCAGCTCCGCAGGCGTGTTGAGCGCCGCGACGCACAGTGGCTCCCACAGCAGGCGGCACAGCCGGGGTGTCTGGCGATGTGCGTCGAGCAGCGCACGGACCGTCATGGGCCCGGGCAGCCGGAAGCCCCGCAGGCGCTGGGCGGTCATGAAGCGCACCGCACTCCAGCGATCACCCCAGCCCAGTCCGCGGGCGCGCAGCAGGCCGGCCAGGAGATGCAGCGGGGCGGGCAGGGCAGGGCAGTCGAGGTCGAGCTCGCCCGCGACGCGGAGCCGCAGGCGCTCCCGCCGCAGGACTGTGCCCGGGTCGGCGACGCGCGCGATCAGCCGCAGGGTTTCACCGTAGGCGCCCAGCAGCAGGTGCTGGCCGTTGTCGAGCGCAGTGCCGGCGTGGTCGACACGCCTGGCGCGCCCGCCGGGTACCGGCGCCGCCTCGAACAGCGTCACGTGCCGGCCGCCCGCGGCGAGATCCACTGCGGCGGCCAGCCCGGCCCACCCCGCGCCCACCACCGCCACGCGGGTCGTGCCGGATGCGGTCACGCGCGCGTCCAGGTGCGCCAGGCGATCCACAGCTTGCGGATCGGCGTGAGAGCCACCCGGCGGTTGATGACGGCAGGCCCCTCGGCCTCGACCTCGTCGAGCAGCCGGCGGTAGATGTTGCCCATGATGAGCCCCGCGCGCTGGGCGCGCCGGTCGACGGCCGGGAGGGCGGCGAAGGCGCGATCGTAGTGTTCGCGGGCGCGGGCGGCCTGGAACTGCAGCAGGCGCCCGAGTTCAGGTGTCTCGCGGAACAGGATCAGGTCGTCCGTGGTGACGCCGAAGCGCGCCAGCTCATCCAGGGGGATGTATATGCGGTTGCGGCGCACGTCCTCGCCCACGTCGCGCAGGATGTTGGTGAGCTGCAGCGCGATGCCCAGGTCGCGCGCGTATTCGAGCGTGGCGGGCTGTGTGTGACCGAAGATGCGGGCCGAGAGCAGCCCGACGACACCGGCGACGCGGTGACAGTAGACCTCCAGGGTGCGGAAGTCCGGGTACCGGTTGTACTCGAGGTCCATGGTCATGCCGTCGAGGATGTCCTCGAAGTGTTGGCGCGGCAGTCCGAGGGTGTCGAGGAAGGGCTGAAGGGCCCGGGTCACCGGGTGCTGCGGCTGGCCGGAGAACAGGCGCTCCACCTCCGAGCGCCACCACTGCAGCTTGCTGCGGGCGACCTGCGGATCGGCGATCTCGTCCACCACGTCGTCGACCTCCCGGCAGTAGGCGTACAGGGCGGTGATGGCGCGGCGCCGGTCCGGGGGCAGGAACAGAAAGCTGTAGTAGAAACTGGACCCGCTGCGGGCGGCGCGCTCCTGGCAGTACCGGTCGGGTGTCATGGTGCGTGTTCCACGGGGTCAGCGCACCAGCGCACGCCAGAACACGAGCGGCCAGTCGAGGCCACGCAGGACGGGGCGCAGCCCGAACACGTCGCCGTCGGCGGCGTGCAGCTTCTCCAGAACGCGGTCGCCCCCCATGACGATGGCACGCAGCTCGAGCCCGATGCGGCCGCGCAGGACGCGTCCCAGCGGCGCACCCGCCTGCAGCAGGCGTCTGGCACGGTCGCGCTGGAAGTTCATGAGCTGGCGCCATCCCGGCGATGCAAGGCGACTGGCGATGTCCTGGTCGGAGATTCCAAAGCGGGCCATCTCGTCCTGGGGAATGTAGACGCGGCCGCGGTCGCGGTAATCGCTGTCCACATCCTGGAGGAAGTTGATCAGCTGCAGGGCCGAGCAGATGCCGTCGCTCATGGCGAGGCTGCGCGGGGCCGTCTCTCCGTACAGGTGGAGCAGCAGGCGGCCGATCGGGTTCGCCGAGCGTCTGCAGTAGTGCATGAGCTCCCCGAAGTCGGCGTACCGGGTTTTCGTCACATCCTGGCGGAAGGCGTCCAACAGATCGCGCAGGAGTTGCGTGGGCAGCCGGTGCGCCGCTGTCTGAACGGCGAGTTCACGATAAAGCGGCAATTCGGGAACCTCGCCGTGATCCATACGGTCGAGTTCGAGAAGCCGGGCATCGAGAGCGGCGAGGCGCGCCTGTGGCGTTGCGTCGCCTTCGTCGACGATGTCGTCGGCCTCGCGTGCGAAGTGGTAGATCGCCTCGACCGGCGCCCGCAGCCTGGCAGGCAGGAGCACCGAGGCGACCGGAAAATTCTCGTAGTGGTCTATGCCCACGTGCAAACCGGAGATTTGGCGCAAAACTCTCGATGCTTCATCGAGTTGCGAGCGCCATCTAAGGCCTCGGGGTGCGCGAGGGAGGGGATTGTACTAGAATGGGTCACGCGCGAAAGTGGCGGAATTGGTAGACGCACCAGACTTAGGATCTGGCGCCGAAAGGTGTGGGGGTTCGAGTCCCCCCTTTCGCACCAGGGTCGGTCCGGGGCGCCGCCTGGATGGTCGCAGCGCCGGAAGGCCGGCAGCGGCCCACCGGGATGATGATGCAGCCGGCATGGGTTGCCCCGCCGGCCGCGCGAACGAAGCGACCAAAAACATACTCATACGGACATCTGTCGAGTGACTGCAATGCAAGCGAGTCTGGAAACACTGGGAACCCTGGAACGCCGCCTCAAGATCGCGGTGCCGATCGATCAAATCAACGCCGAGGTGGCCAACCGGCTCAAGCGCCTCCAGCGCACCGCCAAGCTGCACGGGTTCCGGCCCGGCAAGGTGCCGCTCAAGGTGGTGGAGCAGCAGTACGGTCCCCAGGTCCGCCAGGACGTGCTCGGTGACACCGTCGAACGCAGCTTCGGCGACGCGGTCCGCGAGAACAACCTGCGCGTGGCCGGTTATCCGCGCATCGAGTCTCAGCCTGCACCCGACGAGGCCAGCGCATTCGAATACACCGCGACCTTCGAGGTCTTTCCGGAGATCGCCATCGGGGATCTGTCGGTCGTCGCCATCGAGCGCCCGTTGGTCAGCATCGGCGATGCCGACATCGACCGCACGGTCGACATTCTGCGCAAGCAGCGCACGCAATATGAGCCGGTCGAGCGCGCCGCGGCGCAGGGCGACGTGGTGATCATCGACTACACCGGCCGCATCGACGGCATCGCCTTCGAGGGTGGTTCCGCCACCGGTCAGGCCGTGACGCTCGGCGAGGGCCGCCTGCTCGCCGATTTCGAGGCGCAGGTGACGGGCATGAGCAAGGGCGAGACCCGTGTCTTCGACATGGTTTTCCCTGAGGACTACCACGGCAAGGAGGTGGCGGGGAAGAAAGCGACCTTCGAGGTCACGGTGCGCGACGTGCGCGAAGCGCGCGTGCCGCCGCTGGACGCGGAACTCGCCAGATCGCTCGGTATCGAGGACGGCGACCTCGGCAAGATGCGCGAGGACATCCGCCAGAACCTCGAGCGCGAAGTGAAGCGCCGTGTCGAGAAGCAGGTCAAGGATCAGGCCCTCAAGGCGCTGCTCGACAACGCCACCATGGAAGTCCCCAAGGCGCTGATCGAAATGGAGACCGACCGCCTGGTCACCGGCACCGCCGAGAGCCTGAAGGCACGGGGCATGCAGCAGGGAGCCGGCGACATGCCGCGCGAGGTTTTCGAGCCGGAGGCGAAGCGTCGCGTCAGCATCGGTCTGGTTCTTGCTGAAATCGTTCGTCTCGAGAAGATCGAAGCCCAGCCCGAACAGGTCAAGGCGGTGATCGAGGACTACGCCCAGAGCTACGAGCGGCCCGAGGACGTGATGCGCTGGTACTACCAGTCGCCGGACCGGGTGCGCGAGATCGAGGCCGTGGTGGTCGAGAACAACGTCGTGTCGTGGCTCCTTTCCAAGGCCAGCGTCACGGACAAGCCGGTCGCATTCGAAGACATCATGGGGAACGGTTGATGATCTGGGGCAACGACAAGCGGGAGTGGGACCCCCAGGGGTTGGGTCTCATTCCGATGGTCATCGAGCAGAGCGGCCGGGGCGAGCGCGCCTACGACATCTACTCCCGTCTGCTGAAGGAGCGTGTGGTCTTTCTGGTGGGGCCGGTCAACGAGGTGACGGTCAACCTGATCGTGGCGCAGTTGCTGTTCCTCGAGTCGGAAAATCCCGACAAGGACATCTTCTTCTACATCAACTCTCCCGGCGGCTCGGTGTCGGCGGGGTTGGCGATCTACGACACCATGCAGTTCATCAAGCCGGA
>JBEICA010000116.1:0-10125 GCA_040373665.1 Burkholderiales bacterium
CCCCTTGCCGCCGCGGCCGGGCTTCATGGGCCTGGCGGCCGGTTCAGCCGCGGGAGCAGCCGCTTCGGGCACCGGGGGCGTGGACACCGGAGCGGCCTCACGCCCGGATTCGGCGGGAGCCGAGGGCTCCGTGCCCGCCGCCCCACGCTCGGCGGGAGGCATGGGCGCTTCCGCAGGCGACACGGCGTCGGCCGGCGGCAGGAGTTCCGGGTTGAGCGGGGGCAGCGCCGCAGACTTGATCACCGGTCCTGCCGCCGTCGCGCTGCGCGCCGGGTTGGCGGCACCGACCGGCATACCCCCGGGCCTCGTGGTCTTGCCGGCCTTGGCCGTCTGGCCGGGGCCGGCAGGCGACGGAGTGTCGCGCCTGGCGATCTCGGCCGCCTCCTGGCCGGCGAGGCCCGCGGCCCCCTCGGGCGCGAACACGCGCGAGAGGTCGAGCGGCACGGCGTTCGGCAGCGCCAGCGCGGCGATCCGGGCGGCGGTGGCCGCCTTTGCCGCGCTCGCGAGGCGGGACTTCTGACCGATACCGCCCGACTGACTCGCGGCGGGCGCCGGCGCACTCTCACCGGGCTCGGACCCGTCGACCGCAGTCTCGACCGTGGTGGCCGAAACGGGAGACCCCCCGCTTCCGGGGGGGGACGAAGGCTTCGCGTCCGCCGACGTGGCGACGGTGACCGCCACCGGGGTCACCGCGTCCGTCGCCTTGAGGCCTCCAGGGCCCGGGGGTGCCATCGCATCCGGTGGCGGCAGGGCCACCGGCGGTGGCGACTCCGATTCAGGCCGGTCGGACCGCTCCTCCGCGCCTTTGGCAGCGGGCTTCGGCCGCTGTGCCGCCAGCGCGGCGAGGCGCGCAGCCGTGGCGGCATTGGCGCGCGGCCCCACACTGCCCTTGCCTCGCGGCGGCTTGCCGGCGGGGGCTGCATCGGACACACCGAGGGGCTCGTCGCCACCGTCGGAATCCGGATCATCGTCGCCCTTCCCGGCAGCGGTGCCCGTGGACTGCAGCGGGGTCATGGCGGCGATGCGCACCGACGTCGCGGCGTTTGCATCGGGTCCGACACCCTTGCGCCGGCGCGGCCCCTTCGGTTCGGCGTCACCACCGGTGCCGGGGACGGTGACGGCCTCGGACACCGGCGCCGGGACCACCGGCGCGGGCGGTGCCAAGGCGGCGATCCGGGCAGCGGTGGCGGCATTGGCATCGGCGGCGATCCCGCTGCCGCGGCGCGGTGGCTTCGGGCCGGCATCCACGACCGGGTTGACCGTGGCCACCGGCGCGGTGTCAGGCACCGGCGTGGCATCCGTTGTCTGTGTCTCCCCGGACGGCATGAGCGCCTCGGGCACCGGGACAGCGGCGGCCTTGCCCGACTTGCCGGGCTTGCCGGACTTCACCCCCGCCTTCGTCGGTGCCTCCGGCTTTGCCGCGTTGGCGATGACCGGTTCAGGCGCGGTCACAGGCACGGGTGTCGGGATCGGGTCGACCGCCGCGGCGGGCGGCTGGGTCGAGGCGGCGATGCGCGCAGCCGTGGCGGCGTTGGCCTCGGCCGCCAACCCTTTGCCCCGACGCGGCGGCGTGGGCTCGGTGCCAGCCTCCGTCGCAGGGCCCACGGGCGCGCCAATGGACTCGGCGGCCCTGGTCACCAGTTCCTGGGCGACCGGCGCCGAACCCGCTGGCAGGGTCTTCGCCAGCGCCGCCACTCGGGCGGCGGTGGCGGCATTCGCCTTGGGCGCGACGCTGGTCTCGGGCGCGCTCAACGTCGTCACGCTGCCGGGGTGGCCGTCGACGCCCTCGGGTAGATCCGACGCGGTGGTCTGTGGCCCACCGAGTGTGGTGACGCGGGCGGCGGCGATCCGGGCCGCCGTGGCGGCGTTGGCCACCGGTGCGAGCCCGGGTTTCGGCGGCGGTGGCGCGGCCGCCGCCAGAGCGGTGGTCCCGCCTGTCTGGATCGACTGCTGCGCCGGTGCCACCGCCTTGGCGGGCGACGGCCGCTTCGGGTCGGCGGCCTGCAGCTCCACGATCAGCAAGCCGAGCGCGAGCCCGGCCGCAAGCCGGGCCGCAAGGCGGCTGCGGCCCGGATCGGGCAGGCGTGGGATCGGCGGATGCTGCATCTTCAGGCGACTTGGGACAAGGAGGCGGCGAGGCTCTTGGAGGGTTGCGCCGGCTGGGCCCCGGGCGCAGGGGCGCGCTGGCGCGCGTTGGCCCCGGGAACGCTCCCGAGGACGGCAGTGGGCAGGACGTCGGCGGCGATGCGCCCGCGATCCATCACGATCACCCGGTCGGCCAAGGCGATCACGTCCGGCGAGTGCGTGGCCATGATCGCCGTGGCCTTGCCGCGGCGGGCGCGCAAGGCGGCGAGGATGGCCTGTTCGGAGGTACCGTCGAGTCCGGCCGTCGGTTCATCGAGCAGCAGCAGCGGTCGGCCGCTGGCGAACACCCGCGCCATGGCCAGCATCTGACGCTGCCCCCCGGAAAGATTGTGGCCGCCCGCGGCGACCTCGGAATTCAGGCCCAGCAGCGCCCGGTCGAGGGCCTCGCCGAAGCCGCTCTCCCTGAGGGCGTGCAGCACGGCCTCGTCGCCCGTGTCGTGCGCCCACTCGCGCACCGCGTCGGCGAAGCTGCCGCGCGTGAAGCCGGCCTCCTGGGGCTTGGTGGCCGCCACCCGGCCCAGCCAGGCGCGATCCTCGTCGCTCTCGATGACCCGTCCGCCGAGGGAGAGGCTGCCGGCGTCCGGCGCCAGCGAGCCCGACAGCAGGCGGATCAGCGTGGACTTGCCGGATCCCGCCCGCCCCACCACCACGACGAAGCTGCCCGGCTCGACCGTGAGGTCGACCTCCTCCAGGCAGGGCGCGCGGTCGCCGTAGGCGAAGGCGAGCTTGGACACCACCAGCTTCGGTGCCGCCGCCGGGGCATCACCACCCCAGGGGGTCACCTCCCGCGCCTCGGCGGCGAGCATGCCGTCGAGATCGCGCATCGCATCGCGGAACTCCTTCAGCCTGGCCAGGATGCTCGCCACCGACCCGAAGAACACCACGATGCGGCTGGACAGCAACGAGCAGGCGGTGAGCGCACCGACCGACATCAGCTGATCCTCGACGCGGAACACCCCGACCACCAGGATCGCCACCGCCGCCCCCGTGATGACCAGGGGCATGAGTTGCTGCGCCAGCCCGCTCCAGAAACGCGCCCGGGCCCCGGCCAGGGCCGTGGCCTCGGACAGACGCAGGAAGCGCTCGCCGAGGCGGCTGCCGCCACGCTGGCCACGCAGGATCTCGCGTGCCTCGGCCGCCTCGACCAGAGTCGAGAGCTTGTCGGCCTGCTCCTTCGCCACCGCACGGATATGAGTCACGGACACGCGCGTGAGGAAGATGTTGGAGGCGGCCAGCAACAGGCCCGCCACCAGAGGCACCAGAACGATCACCCCGCCCACGGACGCCAGAACACCCAGGAACACGATCAGGAAAGGCAGGTCCGCCAGCGGCAGCAGATAGCCCGAGGACAGGAACTCCCGCGCCGCCGCCACCTGTTTGTATCTCGACAAAAGCACACCGGCGCGGATGGGCTGGTCGGCCGGTGCGCTCGTCACGCCGTCGAGCAGCCGCCGGTCGAGACGCATGTCCCAGCGGGCGCCCGCGTGCTCCACGAAATGCACCCGTACCACGCGCAGGAACAGGTCCAGGATCAGGGCCAGCGCCATGCCCAGCGACAGGGCCAGCAGCGTGTCATGCACCTGATTGCCCATGACCCGGTCGTAGAGAATCATGGAGAACAGCGGCAGGAGCAGCACGAAGACGTTGCTCACGAAGCCTGCGAGCAGCAGCTCCCCGACCTGTCGGCGGTTGGCGCGGATGAAGCGCAGCGCGCCGGCGCCGGCGCTAGCGGCCATGGACACCTCCGCCCCGCCCGGCACCGGGCGCACGGCATCCGGATGGCATACCCTGGGGGTGCCCGCCGCCGCCGCTGGTCTCGTCTGTCATGGTCTGCCGCCCTCCGGTGTTCCGGACTGCCTCGATGCCAAGGCCATACGCCTCGCTCTCAGGCGTTTACGGCGTCTCGAAGATGGGCTTTAGACCCTGCGGACGAACAGGGAACCGCCGCGCCCGGTCGGGGGCGGCGGTGATCGCCGGCCGGCGCGAGGCCGGTCTGGCGGAGTTGGAGGATCGCGCGGCGGGGCGAGCCGGCACGACCGGGACCTCAGGCCGGCGTCATGGGGGCGCCCCACCGCGACCGGGATGTCCCGGCGCCCGCCCGTGCGCCCCCGACCCGGGAACGCACGGCGCCGCCCGCAGACGACCGGAGATCGGCCTCATGTTCCGTAAGCCGCCACGAGGGTGGCCGCCGCCGGGTCGTTGGTGGACGAGGTGTGCAGGGAGTAGTCGTACAGGGTCTCGCTGCCCACGGTGTAGGGCCCCGCGGTCTGCTGCCACACCCCGCCGATGTTCAGGGTGTCGCCACTGTCCAGGCGCAGCACCAGGGCATTGCCCGGGTTGCTGCCCCCGTGGATGGACAGGATGGACGCCAGATCGATGCTGACCGAGGACGTCACCCCGTCGCGCAGGTCGATCTCCTCGATGTTGCTGACCTTGCCCACCAGGGTGGACACGTTCACCGAGGACGAGGCCGACAGCCACTCGAACACGTCGGTGCCGGCGCCACCGTTGGCCTGGACCAGGCTGCCCACGTCGTTCACCGTCATGCGATCGTTGCCGTCGCCGCCCAGCAGGCTGTCGGCGCCGCCGCCGCCGACCAGGGTGTCGTTGCCTGCACCGCCCGACAGCGCGTTGGCCCCCGATGTCCCGACGATGCTGTCGGCAAAGCCGGAACCGGTGACGTTCTCGATCTGCGACAGGGTGTCGCTGCCGTCGCCCGTGGCCGTGCCAGCGGTCAGGTCGATCACCAGCGCCGAACTGGAGGCCGTGTAGTCGGCCCAGTCGAGCCCGCTGCCGCCCACCAGGGTGTCGTTGCCGGCACCGCCCGACAGGGTGTCGTTGCCGGCGCCACCGTCGAGCCGGTTGGCGGTCGCATCTCCCGTGATCACGTCGGAGTAGCCGCCGCCCAGGACGTTCTCGATGGTGTCGTAGGTGTCGCCGGCGGCATCGCCTGTGTTGCTCCCTGGCGCGGCCAGATTGACGGTCACCCCCGACTGGGCACTCGCATAGGAGGCCCAATCCGATCCGCCGCCGCCGGTAAGCGTGTCGGCCCCGCCGCCACCCTCGAGGGTGTCATCCCCAGCACCGCCATCGAGGACGTTGTTGTTGCCCGTGCCCACCAGAAGGTCGGCGTGGCTCGAGCCGAGAACGTTCTCGATGCCGGCGATGACGTCGCCCTCGGCGTCCCCGCCGTAGCCCTCGCCGTCGTCCAGCCGCACCGTCACGGCGGCAGCGGAGCCGGCGTAGGAGGCCCAGTCGATGCCGGAGCCGCCCAGCAAGGTGTCCGCGCCAAGGCCACCCAGCAGCGTGTCGTCACCGGAACCGGCCTGGAGCTGGTCGTTGCCATCGCCCCCCAGAAGGGAATCGTTGCCGGCACCTCCGATCAGGGTGTCCGTCCCAGCCGCGCCGAAGAGCGTGTCGTTGCCGTCGCCGCCGCTGAGCTGGTTGGCGGTGTCGGTACCCTCGATGCTGTCGGCGAAGGCGCTGCCCACCACCTCCTCGAGGTTGTAGTACACCGACCCTGCCACTTCGCCACCTGTGCCCAGCCCGGTGATCAGGCTCAGGGTCACCCCGCTGGCAGCCTCCGCCAGATTGAGGATGTCCCAGTCGGCACCGCCATCGATGGTGTCGGCACCGCCGGCCCCGTATAGCGTGTCGTTGCCGCCCAGGCCCTGGATGTGGTTGGCCCCGCTGTTGCCGGTCAGGCGGTCGTTGGCGATGCTCATGTCGTACCAGCCGCGTTGCGAACCGCGGATGTTCTCGACGTTGACGATGGTGTCGGTGCCCGCCCCGCCGGTGTTCTGGGCGGTGGTGATGCGCAGGTCCACGGTCACCCCGGCGTACTGGTGGATGTAGTCCACCCAGTCGCTGCCGCTGCCGCCGTCGATGAAGTCATCGCCATCGCTGCCGCCGTTCCCGCTGTTGCCGTACCCGCCGGTCCAGGTGTCGAAGGTGAGATCGCCGCCGGACAGCCAGTCGTCGCCCGCCCCGCCAAGCAGCGAGTCGTTGCCGCTCTGGCCCGACAGGGTGTCGTTGCTGCCGGCACCGTCGAGGGTGTCATTGTCACCCCCGCCCACGAGGTGGTTGCCGGCAGCGTCGCCGATGAGGCTGTCGCCGAAGGCGGAGCCGCGGACCCGCTCGATGCCGCTCAGCACGTCGCCCTGGGCATGGCCGCCGGTGCCGGTGCCCGCGGCCAGGTTGATGGTGACGGCGGCATCGGACGCGTCGTAGAACGCCGAGTCCGTGCCGGCGCCGCCGATGAGGGTGTCGGCCCCGCCCAGACCCCAGAAGTTGTCGGTGCCATTGCTGCCACCGTCGAGCACGTTGTTGCCGCTGTTGCCGGTGATCTCGTCGTAGTGGGCCGAGCCGACCACGTTCTCGAAGCCGGACAGGCTGTCCCGCTCCCAGGCCTGCCAGTTGGTGACGTTGCCCGAGGTGTCATACACCGTGTAATGGGCGTCGCTCCAGCCACCGGTCAGCGAGACGCGGGTCCAGTTGGAGGCGTTGGCGAAGCTCAGGGTGTCGGTGCCCGACCCTCCGCTCAGCACGTCGTAGCCCGCGCCACCTTCCACCGTGTCGTCGCCGCTGCCACCGAACAGGCTGTCGTCACCGCTGAGACCGAACACGCTGTCGTTGCCTTCCCCGCCGTCGAGGCTGTTGTCGTCGTGATTGCCGGTCAGGCTGTCGGCCGCGGAGCCGCCGACGATGTACTCGATGCTTTCCATCACGTCGGACGCCGCCTCTCCGGTGTTCAGCGTCGGGTCGAGCAGGTTGACGGTGATGCTGGTGGTGACCCCGGCGTAGGAGGCCGTGTCCCGGCCCTCTCCACCACGCAGGGTGTCGGCCCCCAGGCCGCCGCGCAGGGTGTCGTCGCCGAATCCACCCTCGAGGATGTTGGCAACGTCGTTGCCCGTTAGCGAGTCGCCGAAGGACGAGCCGATCACGATCTCCACGTCCGACAGGATGTCGCCCTCGGCATCGGCGCCGCTGCCACTGCCCAACTGCAGGTTGACGTTCACAGCGCCGCCGGAACCCAGGTAGGTCACGGTATCGGTGCCGGTGCCTCCACGCAGCGTGTCGGCACCGCTGCCGCCCTCCAGCAGGTCGGTACCATCGCCGCCGTCGAGGGAGTCGGTACCACCGTAGCCGCGCAGGGTGTCGTCGCCGGCGCCACCGAAGAAGGCGTTGGCCGAGGACTCACCCAGCAGCACGTCGCTGAACTGGGTGCCCAGCACGTTTTCGATCGCGTCGAACACATCGCCCTCGGCATCGCCGCCGATGCCCACGCCGGTATCGAGGTTCAGCTCGATCGCCGTCGCCGAGGTCTCGTAGGACACGGTGTCGGAGCCTGCACCACCCATCAGCGTGTCGGCGCCCGCGCCGCCGATGAGGGTGTCGTTGCCGACGCTGCCCTCGAGCCGGTTGGCGGATCCATTGCCGATCAGGCGGTCGTTGAAGGAGCCGCCCTGCACGTTCTCGATGCTGTTGAACAGGTCGCCCGCGGCCTCGCCGGTGTTCTGCGAGGTGTCACCCAGGTTGACCGTGATGCCGCTCTGCGCGGTGGAATAGGCCGCGGTGTCGCTGCCATCGCCACCCCACAGTTCGTCGGTACCAAGGCCGCCGTCCAGGGTGTCGTGGCCGTCCCCGCCGAGCAGTGTGTCGATGCCGCCCCGGCCCAGCAGCAGGTCGTTGCCGGTGCCACCCTCGAGCCGGTTGTTCGACTGGGAGCCGAACAGGTTGTCGTCGAAGGCTGTGCCGAGCAGGTTCTCGACGCCAAAGATCTGGTCGCCCTGGGCGTCGCCGCCGGCGCCATAGGCGTTGGTCAGATCCACCACCACCCCGGCGGAGGACTCGCTGTAGTCGGCCAGGTCGGTGCCCTCGCCGCCCAGCAGGACATCGGCGCCGAGGCCACCGACCAGTGTGTCGTTGCCGAGCGCGCCGTCGAGCAGGTTGCCGGCGGTGTTGCCGCGCAGCCGGTCGTCGAAGGACGAGCCGATCAGGCCCTCCATGTTCTGCAGCAGATCCCAGCCAGCCGAACCGGTGTTCTGGGCCACGGTGATGGCGAGATCCACCGTCACCCCGGCACTGGCCCCGGAGTAGCTGGCCGCGTCCGTGCCGCTGCCACCGTTGAGGGTGTCGTTGCCCAGACCGCCCACCAGGGTGTCGTTGCCGACGGCCCCCAGGATGGAGTTGTTGCCGCCGTCGCCGATCAGCAGGTCGTCATAGCTGCCGCCCTCGAGGTTCTCGATGCCCTCGTAGCTGTCGCTCGAGGCATCGCCGGTGTTGACCGACGGATCGCCCAGGCTCGCCGTCACGCCCATGCTGGCCGAGGCGTAGGAGGCGGTGTCGATGCCGTTGCCGCCCACCAGCCGGTCGGCGTTGGCGCCACCGTCGAGCACGTCGTCGCCTTCGCCGCCGACCAGGGTGTCGGCGCCGGCGCCGCCGGCAAGGGTGTCAGCGCCGAGCGCGCCCTCGATGCTGTTGTTGGTGTCGCCACCGGTCAGCGTGTCGGCGAAAGCGGAGCCGATCAGGTTCTCGATCTCCGCCAGCTGGTCGCCCGTGGCATCGCCGGCGTAGCCCAGGCCGGTGGCCAGGTTCACACTTACCGCGGCCGCGGAGCCGGCGTAGGTCGCCGTATCGGCCCCGGCACCGCCCACCAGGGTGTCGGCCCCGGCACCGCCTTCCAGCATGTCGGCACCGGACCCGCCGTCCAGCGAGTCGTTGCCGTCACGACCGTAGAGGCTGTCATTGCCGCCATTGCCCTCGAGGACGTTGCCTCCGGCGTCACCGTACAAGGTGTCGGCATGCGCACTGCCGGCCGCGTTCTCGATGCTCACCAGGCTGTCGCCCGCCGCGTCCCCACCGCTGACCACGCCGGAGGCCAGATCCACCGTCACCGCCGCGCTGGAGCGGGTGTAGGACGCCGTATCCTGGCCTGCGCCACCCCGCAGGGTGTCGTTTCCGCCCATGCCCTCCAGGGTGTCGTTGCCATCGGCACCGTCGAGCTCGTTGGCCGTGGCGCTGCCGGTGAGCACGTCGGCGAAGCCGCTGCCCAGCATGTTGTCGACGCTGTCGTAGGTGTCGCCCGCCGCCGCGCCGGTGTTCTCGCCCGGGGTGGTCATGTTGGCCGCCACGCCGGTGGTGGCCGAGGCGTAGGACACCCAGTCCACGCCGTTGCCGCCGATCAGGGCATCGGCGCCGAGACCACCGTCGAGCGTATCGGCGCCATCCCCGCCTTCCAGGCGGTTGTCGCCGGCATCGCCGGTGAGCAGGTCGGCGTGGACTGAGCCCGTGAGGTTCTCGATGCCGGCATAGACGTCGCCGTCGGCGTCGCCGCCGCTACCCGTGCCGGTGAGCAGGCTCACCGTCACCGCCTGGCCCGACGCGGCGTAGGACGCGGTGTCCACGCCATCGCCGCCGGTCAGGGTGTCGTTGCCCGCCCCGCCCTGCAGGGTGTCGTTGCCGTCGCCGCCACTCAGCCGGTTGTTGCCACCGTCGCCGGTGAGGCGATCGGCGTAGATGCCACCGAGCAGATTCTCGATGCCGTTGTAGCTGTCGCCCTGCGCGTCGAAGGTGTTGCCGGCGGGCGTCGCCAGACTGGCGGTGATGCCCACGGTGGCGTCGGCGTAGGAGGCCCAGTCGGAGCCATCCCCACCCACCAGGGAATCGCCGCCGGAGCCGCCCAGCAGGGTGTCGTCTCCCAGACCACCGGTGAGGGTATCCGCGCCCGCCGAGCCGTCCAGCAGGTTGTTGCCGGAATCGCCGGTGATGTTGTCGGCGTACAGGGAGCCGGTCACGTTCTCGAAGCCCGACAGGGCATCCCCGCCGGCGTCACCGCCCAGGCCCGTACCGCTCGCCAGGCTGATCGTCACGCCAGTGCCGGAGCCGAGGTAGCGCACGGTGTCGTTTCCGGCACCGCCCGCCAGGGAGTCGGCGCCGGCGCCACCCTCGATCGTGTCGTTGCCGTCGCCGCCCTGCAGG
>JBEICA010000007.1:0-32574 GCA_040373665.1 Burkholderiales bacterium
GAGCGGCACCTCGCGCCCGAGCAGCTCGCCCAGGCGCTGCGCCACCGGCGCGAGCGAGTCCTCGGGCTTGAACGCGCCCTCGGTCGGGCGCCCCAGGTGCGAGGTCACCATCACCGCCGCCCCGGCCTGCAGCGCCATCCGTATGCAGGGCACCGAGGCGCGGATGCGCGTGTCCTCGGTGATGCGGCCGGCGTCGTCCTGCGGCACGTTGAGATCGGCGCGGATGAAGACGCGGCGGCCGGCCGCCTGGCCGGCGGCGACGAGGTCTGAGAAGCGGAGGATGTGCATGGCCGGCTATGGTCCGAACAAAGGGGGAGTCTGCACTGGAAGAGGCAGCCAGGGCGCGGAGAAGCCGCAACATGCTTGCGGGGTAACGGCTACGCCTGCAACGGATCGATGCTCACGTCTTTGCCGCGTCCCGTCGGCCCGGACAATCATCAGGATCGAGGCAGACGGCTCGTTCCGATCAATGTCCGGCCAGAATCGTCCAACGTCATGCGCCGGGGCCGGCAGTTCTCCTGGACTCGGATGCCGCCCGGTCGTTCAAGACGCAGCCATCAGTCCAGGGCGAGGATCTGATCGAGTTCCTCCGCGGTCACGGGGTGTGTGAAGGCGGCCGGTGCCGATTCGACCTCAGCGACGCCCTCTGCCTGGGCTGCCGCGGTGAGCGTGGCCACCAGCGAGCTCAGGAGAAGATCGACACGCTCCGCCGACACCACGGTGACGTCGGCAGTCACCGTGAGTTCGATACAACCATCGGCCACGAGGCTGAGGAGGTCCAATGCATGCGAGGTGCTCGTGTCAAGCCCCACGGTCTGCCCTGGCGGATCCCAGTCGATCTCGAATCGACCCGCAGACGTTGCTGTCGTCAGGGTGCCCAGGTGGTTGAAACCCACGCATGCCACTGGAGCTAGATCCAGGGAGCCAGGCTGGGTGGACCACCTGACGAGTCCGTAGGTCCAGCCCTCGTCGGGCAGTCGATCGCGTATGGCCCTGACCTCCTTGGCCACATGCAGCAGATCCACACCGTACTCTGCACTCAGCGGCAACGGCACGAAGGAAGTGAACCAGCCGACGGTGCGCGTGAGATCGATGTCCACACCGGCGACCGCTGCGAGGCCCCTCGGTATCAGCCGACCGTGAGATTCCAAGTCGACCAGCGTACGCACGCGACCGAGAGCGTCCCGCAAAGAAATGGCGAAACCCGCCAGCAGCAGGTCGTCGATCGGATGTCCGAGACGTTTGGCCATGGACACCAAGTTGCGGCTGATGTCGGGATCCAGGACTCGACGGACCGTTTCCATGTCACCGGCCCGATGCAGGCCCTTGGAACTCAGCGGCGGCTCGTCCGAGGGCAGGTTCGCCACATGGAGCCGCATGGCGTCGAGTTCAGGTCGCTGCGCCAGGCGTTGCAGGAAGTCGGAATGCGCAAGCACGGAGGAGCTCTTGAACGGCAACACGGCAGGGTGACCAGCAAGGTGGGCCTCGTAGGCCTGCTCGAAGTCCTCGAGCAGCACGTCCCAGGAGACGCGATCCACGACGAAATGATGCGCGGCAAGGATGAGCCTGTCGCCGCCGGAAGCTTTCGCAAGCCAACCGCCGAACAACGGCCCGGGCCGGTCGAGCCTGAAACCCTCGTGCAGGCGCTGTACCTGCGCCTCGAGCGCGTCGCGAACGTCCTCGCCCTCGAGATCGACTTCGATCAGCACCGGGCCTCCTGAATCCGGACCATCGTCATGGGAAGGAACGACGAAGGACCCGGCGTCGGACGTCCCGGCAGGCAGTTGCATCCGCAGCGCATCATGGTGCCGCCAGATCTCTCCAAGGGCACCACGGACGGCGTCGCGATCCAGACCCGCGACCGATCGGATCTGCACCGATTGGTTGAAATGGTGAGGGTTCGGTCCGGCGAAGGACAGGAACCACCGATGGATCGGGAAGAGACGCGCCGTTCCCGACACCTCGCCCTGGGACGACAAGGGCACCTGGGTTTCGACGACGGCAGCCAGCGCAGACACCGTCGGATTCTGGAACACGTCCTGCACCTCGACCTTCAGACCCAGACGGCGCAGCCTGGAGGAGATCTGGATCGCCCGGATCGAGTCTCCGCCGAGCATGAAGAAATCGTCGTCGGGGAGGACCTGGTCGCAGCCGAGGACGCCAGCCCACACGCGAGCGATCGTCTCTTCCACCAGACTGGTCTCGTCTGACGACCTCGAGGGTGCCGTTGCCTCGTCCGCACGTGCGGGATCGGTGGACAACCCTGCCCCGAGTGCAAGCCTTGCGTCAGGATCCAGCGGGTTCGGAAGTGCAAGACGGTTTATCTTGCCGCTGACCGTCACGGGCAGCCGGTCGAGCTCCATGATGTAGGCCGGCACGGCAAAGGATGGAAGACGTCGGTTCAACTGGGCCCGCACATCGCGTGGTGTCGTGACACGAGCCCTCGGTGCCGCTTCTTGCGTGAACAGTCGCCGGTAGAAGTCAGTGCCTCGGAAGCCGCCGCCGAAGTGCAGGCTGTGGACCTCGAAAGGTCGCGCGGAACCATCGCGCGCGATGATGCTGCCGATGATGTGGAAGTCCGGATTCAGTCCGTTGGGCGCCAGACTCCGCGAGATCTTCAGCCGCAGGCGGTCACCCGCCTCGACCGAACGGTCATCGAGATCCACCGGCAGGTAGACAGGAAGCCAGCTCGCCGGGTTGTCGAGGATGTCCACCACATGCTCGGCGTCCACGTGGAGTTGAAGCCACGCCAGCAGGCCCGTGAAGCTTGCTCCATGCCGGATTTCCAGATCTTCCTCGTGGGTCGCAGTCAGGGGAACCTGCTGCGTGAAGTCCAGGTCTTCCAGGACGCCGGCTGTCGACAGGATCGCCTGCGGAGGAAGGTTCTTGACGCACAGACGCAGATCGAACGGACGCCCGATGTCGGCGAAGATCCGATCGACATAGTGCGCCGCCACATCGGAGAAACCCCACTCGAAGCTGCCCTCCGGCAGGCACACGGCGGCGAGACGCGTCACGCTGCGTTGGGGCAACATCGCCGAAGGCTCCTTCAGCAGGCGCCGAGATCGGTTGATGATCTCTGCAGCACCTTCGGACCCACCGATCGCGCCGACGATCTCCGAGATGCAGACATCGGCTTTCTGGGGCAGCTCGATCGTGCGTGCGTCGCCTTGGAACACAGTGATCCGATCTGCGAGCCCGAGGCGCTGAACCGTCTCGCGCGCGCGCTCCGCCGTGGCGGGCAGGAGGTCGACGGCGTAGACATGAGCGGCGCCAGCCTCGATGGCCAGGCGCGACAGGATGGCGTAGGGACCCGTGCCGATGTCGAGAACGATCTTTCCTCTCAAGTGCTTCGCGAACGCGCCGGCATACCGTTGGTTGCGCTGCAGGTCGTTGGCCATGCTGGAGTAGACGACGTCGTCGTAGACGTAGAACTCGGCGACCGAAGGCCAGAGTTCGATCTTCGGCGCGCGGCAGAAGTACGCTGCGAGGGCGGTCGAGCCGTCCGTCCGGCTCACGGCGAGGACCGCCGCATCGGACACGCCGTCGCACAGCCGCACCGCATGCTCGACCTCGCCGATCTCGATCCGGTGGCCAGACACCTTGACCTGATCGTCGTCGCGACCGAGGAAATCCAGGCTCCCGTCGTCGAGCCAGCGGACGCGGTCACCACTGTCGTAGAACCGACCGCCCGAGGCGTCCGGATCGATGAACCGAGCTCGTGTGAGCAGGTCGTCCCCGAAATAGCCCAGAGCGACACCAGCACCGCCGATCAGCAGCTTGCCGGGGACGCCGATGGGCACGAGGTGCCCGCGGCCATCGACCACTCGCAGTTCGAGGTTCGGGAGCGGCTTGCCGATCGGGATCCGCGGGCGTGACAGATCTGCGGGACCGACGCGATGGATGGTCGCACACACGGTCGCTTCGGTCGGACCATAGGCGTTGAAAGCCTCGAGGCTGGCTGCATGGTGGGTCAGGTCGTCGACCAGGGCGGGCTCGCCGGCCGTGACGAGGATGCGCAGGTTGCCCAGCGGCGTCTTCCCCAGGGCTCTCAGGAAGCTCGGGGGCAGCGTCACCACGGTGGCATCGGTCCTCTTCAGTTCGTCCCTGAACCTATCGACGGATTCGAGCGCCTGGACATCGGGCAGCACCACGGCCGCACCGCTCAACCAGGCCATGAAGATGTTGGCCAGGGAAGCATCGAATGAAGGAGACGAGAACTGCAGCACCCGATCGGTGCTGCGGACGCCGAAGGTTTCGATCTGCCCCAGGGCCATGTTCACGAACGCGTCGTGCCGACACACCACGGCCTTGGGTTCACCTGTGGAACCCGAGGTGAAGATCATGTAGGCAGCTTCGCCGGCGGCAGGGTCGTGCGGGCGCGCAGCCGGCGCAGGCCCGCTCGGGCGGCCCCCGGATCCGTGCGTGAGCGTCTCCTGGACCGAGACGACCCTTACGCCGTGTTCTTGCGCTTGCTGCGCATCCGCAGAGTCATCCACGAGCACCCACGAGCATCCTGCGCGACGCAGCATCAGGTCGATGCGCTCGCGCGGATAGGCCGGGTCCAGGGGGAGGTACACCGCATCGGCCATCAGCGCACCGAGCAGCCCGACCAGACTTCCGTAGGAACGACGCGCCCACACCGCCACACGCTCTCCGCGGACCCCTCCCGCTTCCTGCCGCAGGCGCGCAGAGACCTGGCGGCTGTCCTCGAGCAGCTGCGCATAGGTCCAGGAGCGTTCGCTGGTCGCGACGGCGACACGGTCCGGGTGCTGAGCGGCGACGACTGCCACAAGATCATGGATTGTGGTCGTCGGACGGTCGATAGAAGTTCCACGTGCGACGGACCGCAGCACATCGCGCTCTGCAGAGCCCAGCAGGTTCAGGTCTCCAACCGGGGTTTCGGGTGCGGCGCAGGCGGACTCGATCAGAGCCTCGAGGTGTGCGCAGGCCCGGTCGATGCGTGGAATGTCGAAGAGATCGCTGTTGTAGTTGAGGTCGAGCACCAGTTCGTCTTCCTCGCGCTGGAAGTGGAAGACGAGGTCGAAGCGGCTGAAGTTCCAAGCATTGTCGTCACGCCACGGGCGGACCTGGGAGCCCTTCAACGCCAAGGCCGAGACCTCGAAGGTATCGACCACCACCATGACATCGAACAGCGGTGAACGACTCATGTCTCGCGCAAGCGCGAGACCACCGACGAGCAGATCGAAAGGGTAGGCCTGGTGGTTGAGCGCGTCCTGGGTGTTGCGACGGACCTCGCCGAGGAAGGACTCGAAGCGCTCTTCGGGATCGATCCGGTCGCGCAGCGCCAGAACGTTGACGAGATACCCGATCTGTCCCTGCAGATCCGGATGATCGCGTCCCGCCACGGGGCTACCCACGACGATGTCGCGTTGTCCTGTGTACCGGTGGAGTTGCACCTTGACGAGCGCCTGGAGCAGCACGAAGAGGGTGCACTGCTGCGACCGGGCCATGCGATCCAGCGCATCAACGAGGTGGGCGGACAAACGCCTGCGCCTCGTGCCACCGCGGAAGGTCTGGGTGACAGGTCGAGGACGATCGACCGGGAGATCCAATGGCGACAGAGGCTCGGCAAAGCGACCGAACCAGTACTCACGTGCGCTGCGCAGTTCTTGCTGCTCCAGACGCGCTGCGAACCAAGCCAGCACGTCTCGCTGCTGGACGGGCAGGGGCGGCCAGTCCGGCTGCACTCCCGCGATCAGCGCATCGTAAGCTTGTCCTAGCTCCCGGGCGAGCACCCCCAGCGACCAGACATCGCTGACGATATGGTGGATGTTGAACAGGAGGAGGTGCCGCGGGCCGGACTGCGCAGGAGTCGGCATGACAAGCACGGTCAGCCGCAGCAAGGGACCGTGAACGAGGTCGAAGGCACGGGATTCGTCCTGGAGCGCGAGATCCGCCGCCCGTTCCTCGGCATCCTCGGCGGTGCGCAGGTCGATGCGCTGCACGCCGACCGCGAGATTTTCGACGACCTGAAGGTGTGCGCGGCCGTCGATCTCGACGAACACAGTCCGCAGGGACTCGTGTCGTCGAACGAGGAGCTGCAGGGCTCTCTCGAGAAGGTCCACATCCACGTCGCCCAACACTTCGAAGGCCGCAGGGAGGTTGTAGGCGGTCGGTGCGATCCCCATACAGTGCAGGCGCCAGAGTCGTTCCTGTCCGGGCGATGCGGCAAGAGCGGACCCCACGGTCGCGGCGGGGATGGGCGCGACCGATGCCTGGCCCGCCAAGGCGTCGATGTGCGCTGCCAGCGCGCGCACGGTGCCGAGACGGTAGAAATCCTTGAGGCTGACGTCGATGCCGAAGGACTGGTGGATGCGCATCAAGGTCCGGATCGCACGCAGGGAATCGCCCCCGAGGAACTGGAAATCAGTGGTCACACCGACGACTTCCAACTCGAGCAGGTCTCCCCAGATGCGGGCGAGACTTGCCTCCGTGGGCGATTGCGCTTCCACGTGACCCTCATCCCCGTAGTACACCTCGGCCGGTTTCGGAAGCGCCTTGCGGTTGACCTTGCCGCTGACCGTGGTGGGAATGGAAGCCAGCCGCATGATCCGGTGGGGCAGCATGCTCTGAGGAAGATGCGCCTCCAGGTGACGGCGGACGACCTGGGGATCGAGCTCGTCCGTGCGCTCCGCCGGGAGGCTGTAGTAGGCCACCAGAAGGGAGCGCTCACCCGGCAAGCTGTGCAAGGCGCATGCGCACTGCTCGACCTCGGGCAGCCGACGCAGCACGGCCTCGATCTCGGCCATCTCGATGCGCACACCATTGAGCTTGATCTGCCCGTCCTGGCGTCCGAGGCATTGGACCGTTCCGTCGGGCAGGAGGCGTCCGAGATCGCCCGAGCGGTAGATGACGTCGGATGCAACGCCGCCCAGCGGGTTGGGCACGAAGGCGGCCGCCGTCAAGTCCGGGTCACCGAGATAGCCGAGCGAACGATAGGGCGTGGCGATGCAGATCTCACCGACCTCTCCCGAGGCACAGGCGCGCTGATCCTGAAGGATGAGCACCGCCGTGTTGGGCAGGGGCCTGCCGATCGGCAGCACCGATCGGTCGTTCTCGGAGACTTCGCCGACGCGCAGGAAGAGCTTGGCCAGCGTCGTCTCGGAGGGGCCGTAGAGGTTGAGGGTTTCGGCCTGTGTACCGCTCAGCCGCCGCCACGCAGCCACGTCACAGGCGAGCAAAGGCTCGCCCGCAACCAGCAGATGCCGCAAGGCCGGCCACACCGGCCCCGACCGTGGCTGCTCTTCAATGGACCGGTTGAGCAGGCGCAGCAGAGTGGGCACGCAGTGCACCAGCGTCACGCCGCGTCCGGACAACCAGTCGAGCAGGACATGGGGCTGGGTGCGTACCGCCTCGGGCGGTACGCAAACCACCCCGCCGGCCATCAAGGGCACGAGGATGTCACGAAGACTGACGTCGAAGGTGATGGGTGCGAGCCACGAGCCCCGCACGTCGTCTTGCAGTGCAAGCTCGGCAAGTTCCCAGCGCAGGAAGTGGCTCAAGCCGCGATGCGAACCGAGCACCGCCTTGGGCTGGCCCGTCGATCCTGAAGTGAACATCACGTAGCAGGGGTCGGTCGGTGCAATCGTCACGCCCGGGCTTCGTCCGCCGTCTTCTTCGGCCCAGTCCCCGGGCTGGAGAACCTTCAGCCCGGTGTCGGAAGCCACCCGATCCCGATGCTCCGTGCTGGTGATCACGTGCCTGCACCCAGCCTTGCCGAGGTAGAACTGTCGTCTGACCTCGGGAAGTTCCACAGGCAGGGGCATGAACGCGGCGCCAGCCTTCGAGACCCCCAGCAGCGCAGCGACGTAGGCCGCGCCGGGCTCGAGCATCAGTGCCACGACATCACCGGAACGCGGACTGACGCCGGCGCGCACCAGGCCTGCGGCGATGCGGTTGGACTCCTGCTCCAATGCCGCGTAGGACATCGTTGCGTCCTCGGCATCGACTGCCGTTCGTTCAGGTTGAAGCCCGGACCTGAGTTGGAACTGCTCGAAGAAGACGGGGCGTTGCATGGGGGTCCTTGTCGGATGTGCGGGGGAGGCCGTCGGACAGCCGCATCACCAATGCGAACTGTCTTCGAGCGGGACGAGATCCGGTCGGGCGGGCGCGTCAGGCACGCGGAGACCGAACATGTCCGTGAACAGGTTGAAGGTGAGGACGACCATGAGGATGTCGTCGTCGAAGGTCTGGTTGGGTTCGTCGCCCGGCCGCTCGGACTGCCTCAGCAGCGAGCGAACGACCTCGGGGTCGAAGACCCGATCGCGCTCGACGCGCTCCGGCGACAGAAGTTCGCGAATCCTGGGGCTCCCGGCGCGAAGCATCGCGACACTGCTCGGCGCGACGAAGCTGAACTTCCGCCGCTCGACGATCCGCTGCGGCAGGTACCGGCGTGCGAGCTGCTTGACGACGTACTTCTCATCCCCTTCGTGCAGCATGAGGGCCGGCGGGATCCTTCTTGCGACGTCGATCACGCCCAGGTCGAGGAAAGGGTAGCGCGCCTCCACACCATTTGCGAAGCCGACGCGGTCTCCATGGTCGGCGAGCAGGTGATCGGCCATGCGCAACTTGAAGTCGAGGTAGGAGCGCTGGTGCAGCGGGTGTCGCCCGCGGAGTTGCTCGATGTCCACCGGACTCGCCTGCAGGCAGTCGATCAGATGGGCATGTGCCGATCGCGCTGGCGAATACAGGGCACGCTTTGCCGACGTGAAGCGGTGATAGGGCCTCTCGTAGAGCAGGTGCTCGTCGCCCCAGAGGCGCAGACGCATCTGACGTTCCAGCACTGCGTCGAGGTCATCGTCCGAAGTCGTCGAGCCGCGCAGGGAGTCGAGCCTGTAGCCGACATAGCCACCGAACAGCTCGTCAGCACCTTCGCCGGTGAGCACCACCTTGATGCCGGCCTGCCGAGCCATCCGAGACAGTTCGAGCGTGCAGGCGTTGTACGACTCCTTCAGCGGAGACTCCGCGCACCACACGATGTCCTCGAGTCCGGCCTGGATGTCCTCCGGTCCCATCCGTCGCTCGTGGTGCAGGCTTTGCAGGGCCTGCGCCATCAGGCGCTGTGGGCCGCTCTCGTCGATGCGGGGATCCTGGAAGGTGATGGAGAAGGTATGGCGCTGTTCGCCCGGCGTGAGATCCCGGGCGATCGCGGCGATCAGGGAACTGTCCAGGCCGCCGCTGAGGTAGTTGCCCACCGGGACGTCGGCCTGGAGACGTTTGCGGATCGCCTGACGGAGCGCAGCATCGAGTTCGTCCACGCAGTCCTCGAGGCGGCGTCCGTGATCGATGTCGGAGGCGAGCGGATAGTCCAGGTCCCAGTAGCGGTGTGTCTTCCGACTCCCATCGGATTCGAAGACGATCACCGTGCCCGGTGGGACGCTCTCCACGCCGCGCACCAGGGTTTGCGGGCTGACGAGCCCCGGGAAGGTAAGGATCTGGTCCAGGCCGCGCAGATCCACCTCCCGCGGCACGTCCGGGTGACTGAGCAGGGCCTTGATCTCGGAGCCGAACACCACGCCCCGATCCGTCACGCACAGGAAGAGCGGCGCGATGCCGACCGGGTCACGGCCGAGCACGAGGCGGTGCTCGCGTCGGTCGTACACCGCGAACGCGAACTGACCGTCGAGATGACGAGCGAACTGGACTCCGTGCATCTGGAACAGCGCCGGCACGACCTCGGTGTCGGTACGGCTGTGGAAGCGGTGTCCGGCGGTCTCCAGCGCCCTCCGGAGCACGGCATGGTTGTACAACTCACCGTTGCACACCGACACCACGTTGCCGTCGTTGCTGGCCATCGGTTGATTGCCAGCCACCAGATCGAGGATCGACAGGCGCCTGAAGCCCAGACCCACGCCGGCGTCCAGATAGACCCCGCGGTCATCCGGTCCTCGGTGGCTCAACACGTCCGTCATCCCCGCGAGCACCGCGGGCGCGATCGCGTGACGATGCGGGGAATAGAAGCCGGCGATCCCGCACATCGCCGTTCAACGACCCGCGACCGCCGCCATCGGGGCATCAACCGGTGAAGCGGCCCGCGGAGGCACGTAGCGTGCGGCGCGCATCTCCCTGACACCGATTTGAACGGCCTCGACGATGAAGTCGACGTCGGCATCCGTGTGGGCTGTAGAAAGGAAGCAGTTTCGCCCCTCCCAGACGAACACACCCTGCCTGAGCAGGTGGTAGTTCAGGACTTCGCAATCCTCGGCGAAGTCGAAGCGGAACAGGGAGCTGAAGTGGAGGCACCGGATGGGAACCTGTTCGGTCTCGAAGATGCGATTGAGCCGACCGGCCATCGCGGCAGTGCGCGCATTGAGCGCCGCCTGCAGTTCGGGACCCGCGGCCTGGAGATGGCCGAGAACAGCCTTGGCAGCCACCATGCTCAGCGGGTGGTTGTTGAACGTACCGGCGACGAAGGCCGTGCGGGTTCGCGGCGCGCTGTCATCGCCGTACTGCCAATGGCCGCCGTCCACCGCGTCCATGAACCGCGCTCGGCCTGCCACCACGCCGATCGGCATGCCGCCGCCGACCACCTTGCCGTAAGTGCAGAGGTCGGCGCGAACGCCGAAGTGGTGCTGCGCGCCGGCGGGATGCACCCGGAAACCGAAGATCATCTCGTCGAAGATCAACGCCGCGCCGAAGTCCTCGGTGATGCGGCGCAGCTCGTGCAGGAATTCGCGCGGCTGGATGGTCGGATCTCGGCTCTGCACAGGCTCCACGAGCACCGCCGCCAGATCCGCACCCAGTTCTCGCACGGTCTGCAGCGCGCGCGGATCACCGTAGCGCAGGACCACCACATCCTCCACCATCTTCGGCGGGGTACCGTCCGTCAGCGGATAGGTGTGAGGCTTGCCCTCGTCGACCCAACCCATGGCCAGGAACCCGTCGAAAGTGCCGTGGTAGGCGTTCGTGAAGATCACGATGCGGTTGCGCTTCGTGACTGCCCTGGCGAGCCGCACCGCCACCATCACCGCCTCGCTGCCGGTCGTGAAGAACGCCACCCTCTCTGCGCCTGTCATCTCCCGGATCAGGCGCGCGACTTCGAGTGCATGCGGCGTCTGCGGACCGAGTGGCGCCCCGCGGGCGATTTCGTCGACGAGGGCCTGACGCACGAACGAGGGGTTGTGCCCCAGCAGTGTCGCGCCGAAGCCCATCGTGATGTCGACGTAGCGGTTTCCGTCGACATCCCAGACATGGGCACCTTCTGCGCGCTCGACGTGGAGCGGAAAGGTCATCTCCTTCCACTCCGGCCGGAAGCCGATGACCGCCCGCGGGTTGGCGTAGACGGATCGTCCGTCCGCGGTCAGGCGCCTGGACCCTGCGGTGCGGCCGACGTACGCGGCGGCCAGGGACTGCACGTGGGCTCTGCGCTCACCGTTCCACTGCGCCTTGGGTTGCGGCGCTTGTCGGAACAGACCCTTCACTTCTGCCTCGACCGGTGCCTTGGAAGGCTTGGGTGCCGGGGCTGAGGCCTCAGCCGCCGGGGAAGCCGGCAGTGGCTGCGCCGCAGGCGCCATGGCAGGCTTCGCCGCCTGCGCTGCCGCCGGCGCGGGCAGCGTAGTCGGGGCCTGGAGGCCTGTTGGCGAGGAGTGCAGTGCCCGCGCAGGACGGGCGTCGGGCTGCAGCACTTCCAGCTGTTGCTGGAACAGACGCTCCAGCGATTCGATCTGGCGCAGCATCAGGTGCTCGAGATCTCGCCCGAGCACGGGCGCTCCGCCCGTGTCTGCAACGCCGTCCAGGGCTCGACGTGGCGCGGGGGCCCCTCCCGTCGCGCTGTCCGGCTGCACGGGGCTGACCGCCACGCCAGGGTCGGCGAGGGGCCTCTCGACCGGCGCCCGGCTCGCGACGGCCGGCAATGCGTCCAGATGGTCGATCACTAGCGTCGTCAGATCCCTGAGCGTCGTGCCCCTCTCGAAGATGTCACTGAGCTTGACGTCCAGACCGAAAGCCTTGTTCAAGGCAAGCTGGAGTTGCAGCACCAGCAGGGAATCCAGACCGAGGGCGAACCAGTTCGCGTCGGGAACGACGTCGGCCTGGACAAGTCCCGACACGTTGCTCACCAGTCTGCGGAGCCGGTCGGACACCTCGGCAGTCCTCGTACCGCTTGCAGGTCTGCCCGGGTCCGCAGGCGCCGGAGCTCGCTCGACAGCGGCTGCGACCACGGGTGGGTGGCCTGAACCCGCTCCATCAGGGATCGCGGGCTTGACGATGGACAGCATGGGAGTCTTTCCTTGGAAGGGATAGGCAGGAATGCGGATGAAGCGTCCCGACCGGGACGCGAACAAGGCACGCGCATCGAGGTCGAAGCCGCGCTCGAAGGCTCGCCCCAGCGATCTGAGGGTGGACGGAAGCATCCGACCGCGCGCGTCGGAGCACACCAGCCAGTCGGCGTCGGGGCGCTCCGAGACCGCCAGCACCGAGAACACGGGTCGTGCGCCCAGTTCGAGGAAGACCGTATCCGCGGATCCCGCGGCGTCCAGGGCGTCACTGAAACGGACCGGGTCACGCGCATGCCTGCGCCAGAACTCATCGGCAGGCTGAGTCGTCAGTTCGATGCGGTCGCCGGTGACGGCTGACACGAGAGCCGTGTGGCTACCGGCTGGCTGGAGGAGTTCGCGCGCGAGTTGCCCGAGCTCTTCAAGGATCGGGTCCATCATCGCGGAGTGGAAGGCGTGGCTCACCCTCAAGCGCGAGGCCCTCACGCCGTGACGCGTGAGCTCAGTTGCGACGTCCTCGATCGCGTCGACCGTCCCCGCCAGGGAGATCGACGAGCGCCCGTTGATGGCAGCGATCTCGACCCCATGAGCGCCCGCGCCGAGGAGCTCTTCGACACGCCCCTGCGAACAGGCCGCGGCGAGCATGGCACCCGCGGGCAAGCGCTGCATCAGCGCGCCACGCCGTGCAGAGAAGATCAGGGCGGACTGCCAGTCGATCGCCCCGGCCGCCGCCGCGGCCGCGATCTCGCCCACCGAGTGTCCGACGACCGCATCAGGTCGCAGGCCCCAGGACCGCCAGAGCTCGAACAACGCCAGACCGCACGCCACGGTGGCGGGCTGGGTGAACTCGGTTCGGGCCAGGTCGTCCGGGGAACCGTCGAGCAACAAGGCCAGCAGAGATTGCCGCATGACCGGTTGCAGGATCGCGTCGGCCTGCTCCAGCCGCGAGCGGAAGACCGGCTCCTGATCAACAAGATCGCGGAGCGCGCCGGGAAACTGGGAACCCTGACCCGGGAAGACGCAGACCCAGCGCGAAGCCCGAGGCAGTTCGCGACCGTCGACGCGCACTTCCGCCAACTCGCTGGCGAGCGCGCCCGCGTCGTCTCCGACCGCTGACCAGCGAACGGGCCACCTCGACCGGTTGCAGGTCAGGGTGTGCGCAAGGTCGTCCAGACGCTCGGGATGGGCCTCCAGGAATCGACCCTGCCGAGCGGCCATCGCCGCCAGATCGTCGGCGTTGCGGGCAGACAACAACAGAAGCACCGGCGCCCGGCCCTGGGAAGGTTGCGCATGCCGGTACTGAGAGGCCGACGCGACCGGTACGGCGCATGCCGCCGGCGCCTCGCTCACGATCAGGTGCACGTTCGTGCCACTCATCCCGAAGGCGCTGATGCCTGCCGATCGACCGACGCCCCCGACCGGCGACGACCAGTCCATGAGCGAGTCGACGACGCGCACCGGCAGCGAATCCCAGGCGATCATCGGGTTGGGCTTGCGCAGGTGCAGCGAGGCGGGCAACTGACGGTGCTGCAAAGCGAGCACGACCTTCAGGAGCGATGCCATGCCGGCAGCCGTTTCGAGATGCGCCACGTTGGTCTTCACGGAGCCGATCAGGAGCGGCTGCGTCGGTGGTCGTCCTTGGCCGTAGGTCCGCGACAGAGCCATGACCTCCACCGGGTCACCCAGCGCCGTTCCGGTTCCATGCGCCTCGACGTAGTCGACGTTGCCAGGCTCGATGCCGGCATCGCGCAACGCCGCCATGATCACCTTCTGCTGTGCGGCACCATTGGGCGCGGTCAGCCCGTTCGATGCGCCATCGTGGTTCATCGCGCTGCCGCGGATCACCGCGAGCACCGGGTCGCCGTCGCGGATCGCGTCGTCCAGTCGCTTCAGCACCACGCCGGCACATCCCTCACCACGCGCATAGCCATCGGCCGAGGCATCGAAAGTCTTGCATCGACCGTCGGGTGCCAGTGCATTCAAGCGGCTCAACCCGACCTGCATGTCCGGCCCGAGGATCAGGTTGACCGCGGAAGCCAGCGCCAGGTTGCACTCACCATTTCGCAGAGCCTGGACTGCCAGATGGACCGCTGACAGGGCGGCGGAACATGCGGTGTCCACGGTGACGTTCGGCCCTTCGAGGCCGTGGAAGAAAGACAGGCGGCCCGACGCCACGCTCGCCGCGGTTCCGGTGAAGGCATAGGGTCCGATCTCCGCCAATCGGCCGCTGCGAGCCTCGGCCTGCGCGTAGTCCGATGCGCCGATGGCGGTGAACACCCCGGTGGGCGAGCCGCGCAGGCTCAGGGGATCGATGCCCGCATGCTCGAAAGCCTCCCAACTGACGGTCAGCAGCAGCCTCTGCTGCGGGTCCAGCCGCTCGGCTTCGAGAGGGGTCAGGCGGAAGAAACGGTGGTCGAAACGATCAAGTCCTCGAAGGTAGGCGCCGCGGTCGGTTCTTGCCTCGGCGTTGAGGAGGGGATCCCAACGGTCGGCGGGGAAGGGTCCCGTCGCGTCCACCCCGTCGCGCAGCATGGTCCAGAAGGCATCGGGATGATCCACATCCCCAGGGAAGCGGCAGGCAACCCCGATCACCGCCACGTCGCGGGACGGGGCGGGAGACGCCGCCGCTGCGCCGACGGACGCCCGGACGGCCGTGGTGGAGGCAGACGCCGCCGAGCCACCTTGTCCCCGGGGATCGTGCAGCGAGAGCAGCGCGCTGACGAGGTCCGACACGGTGGGATGGTCGAACATCCAGGACACCGGGAAATGCTGGCCCAGGCTCTCGTTGATCCGGGCCATGAACTCCACCAGGCGCATGGAGTCGAGCCCGAGTTCCATCAAGGGAATACGAACCGCCTGCGGATCCGACCAGTCAGTCTTGGGCGCGATGCGGGCGGCCTCCTGCAGGAGCGCAGTGGTGAGCGCCGGCGCGTCGCCGCGGTTCCATGCCAGGCGCAGTTGACTGCCGACGCGGCGCGCCCGCGTGTGTTCCATCTGCTCGTCGAACTCACCGTCGGCAAACCTCTGCGCCAGCAGGAAGCGCTGGACCTTGCCGCTTGTGGTCTTGGGGATCTGGCGGATCGCCAGCACATGATCGACCGGCACGCCCATGCACTGCACGACATGGTCCCGCAGGCGGTCCGCGAGATCCATGAAGGCCTCGCCTTCCTCGCGGTTGCGGACGAAGAGCGCGAGGCCTTCGCGGTCCTGCTGCGCCAGGCGCACCGAGCAGGCGACCACGGCGTTGAGGTCCAGGGGCGGCACCTGTGCGGCGACGTCCTCGATGTCGTGCGGGTAGAAGTTGACGCCGTTGATGATCACCAGATCCTTGCGGCGGCCGGTGATGTAGAGCTCGCCCTCGCTGAGGAAACCGAGGTCGCCGGTGTCGAGCCAACCCTCGTCGTCGATCACGGCTCGGGTATCGACGTCCCGACCGTAGTAGCCTGGCGTCACGCAGGCGCTGCGGGTTTCGACGTTGCCGACGTGGCCCTCCGGCAGGGGTTGCCGATGAAGGTCGGTGATGCGCAGCTCGACATTGAGCGCGGGTGGACCTGCCGTCGCGAACTCCAGCGCATCGGGATCGCTCGAAGGCACGAAGCGCACCTCGTTGCCGACGCTCAGCCGGCGCCGGTCGACGACGCACGATCGGAAAAGTTCTTCAGGTTCGGTGTGGCTGACCATCAAGGTGGCCTCGGCAAGGCCGTAGCCCGGCTTGGCCGCGTGCGCGGACAGTCCATGGCGCTCGAGGGCGCCGAAGAAACGCCTGGACAAATCGCAGGAGATGGGCTCGGCGCCATTGACGATGATGCGCAGCGCATCCAGCCGCCAACCTGTCTCGGCGTCGGGTTTGTAGCGCTTCAGGAAATGGTGGTAGGCGTAGTTCGGCCCGCCCGTGATGGTGGTCTGGAACTCCGAAGCCTTCTGCATCCACAGCAGGGGGTGACGCATGAAGGTCGGCGTCGAGATGAGCGCCTGTTCGACGCCGCAGACCGCCGGCACCACGTGGAAGTACACGATCCCCATGTCGTGTGTCAGGGGCATCCAGCTCAACATCCGGTCTGTCCGGGAATCGATCCGAACCCGATCGACGATGCCCGAGGCGTTGGCGAGGAGGTTTCGGGACGTGACTTGCACGCCCTTGGGTTGTCCTGTGGATCCCGACGAGAACTGGATGAGCACCACCTGGTCAAGATGGGCCGGGTGCTCCTTCCCGGGCGGCCCCACGAACATGGAGCGGTCCAGGCGTAGGCGTCGCGCCTGAGGCAGGAGAGCGAGATCCACGCGTTCCGTGACCGCCTCGAGGACATCGGCGGCGAGCCAGGCCTGACCCATGGCGGCGAGCACGCGCGACAGCTTCAGGTGCCCGGCATCGTTTGACGGGACGGCAATCGGGACCACGACCAGCCCACCTGAGGCGCATGCCCAGAAGACCGCGGTGAACAACGGCAGGTCATCGGTGACGAGGACCAGCACGTCACCGGGACGCATCCCCAGGGATTGAAGATGCCCGAGCATCGCCGCCGCGCGCGCGAGCAGTTCGACATAGCTCACCCGTTCCTGGGTTCGGGCAGACTCGACGTAGGTGATCCCGTGACCACCGACCGCACTTGCCCGCATCGCCTCCGCGATGCCGGAGTGAGCCAGAAGAGCCGGCAGGATCGGTTGTTGGGGACTCAGCATTCGGGCTCTTGAGGTCAGGAAGGTTTCAGGAGACCACGTCCGTCGGGATCTGAGCCAGGAATCCAGAGGCGACGCCCCGCGGACCAGGACCGGCTGTCGTCCCTCGGGTTCACGGGCGGACCCTCACCGGGGTGCTCGCCGACAGTGACGTTCATGGCAGCGAACGAATGTCTTGGACGAGACGTGACGCTCCGGTGAACTCACCAGGGCAGGACCCACACGGAGGGGCATCCGACGCTTTCCTGCCCCTGTTGTCGAACGCCTCGGCTCAGCGGCGCGCCGCGAAACGGTTGTTCAGAAGTAGTAGGTGACGTTCACCAGATAGCGGTCGTTTGTGAAGGGCCTGACCAGACCTTCGAGGTCATAGACCTTGCGCTGCGTTCGGGAGAAGGCGATGGCGGTCAGCACCTGCCTGTGGGGCTTCCAGAGCAAGGTCGCGAAGAACTTCGTGTCGACGCCCTTGCCGGAGAGCTCGTTGGTCCGGATGTCGGTCCAGTCATAGCTCATCGTCGTCGCCAACGTCGACGTGAACCGATGCCCCAACCCGAGCGAAAGAGCCCGGATCTCGAGGTTGGACAGACCCCGGTCGTTGAGTTCCTCGACGTCCCGGACATACGCGAGATACATGTTCGTGCGGTCGGAAGGGTCGAAGCCGACCTTGAACGAGCCCACCGGATGCCGCGCTTCGGGCACGAGATCCGGACGGCCGGAACGCTTGTCGGAGTTGCCGAGGTCGGCGGACAACCCCAGCGCAGGGGTGGCCTGCCACTGCACACCGAGCGTCGCGACGTTGACGCGGGAAGTCGGGTTGACCGCCTGGAAGGCAGAGGTCGCGTAGTCGTACCCCTGGGTCTGCAGCGACCCGTAGACCGCCACAGACGCGTTCAGCGCCTGTGTCAGGCGGCCACGAAGCAAGACGTTGGTGTTGCTGTTGCTGTTCTGTCGCCCGGCCATGGCAGCGCCGATGTCGACATCCGCGGCCCTGAGTGCGAAAGCCACGCGCGTGCCGCCGAAACTGCGGACGGCATCGACACCCGCCGTCTTGGACTCGACCTTGACCTCCGAATCGCCGCGGTTCAGGAAGCTCGAACGGCTGACCACGTCGGAGTAGTAGCCCAACCGGACAGGCAGGCGCCAACCGGCGAGCGAGAACCGATCCTCGTAGCGAACCGAGCGCCGCGCGTCACTGCCGGTGTTGATGTTGTCCCAGCGCGTTTGTGCGGCTCCCGCGAACAGTCTGCGAGGCCCACCCTTGGCGTCCGATATCGTGATCGTGGTGTAAAGCACCGTGGCGCGGTCACTCGGTGCGTTCTCCGGTACCTTGCGCGGATTGGTCTCGTGAAAACGTGCGACGTTGACATCTGGGACGAAGCGGTATCCGCCGATGACGTAGCCGAGCGTGCGCGTGTCGTTGAATGGATCGGTCGCCGGCCCCATCGGCTCGGACAGACCGACGGGAACCGCCGTCTGGTTCTTTTCGTCCTGGATGGTCGAGGCGGCGGCCGCCTGCTCGGCCGAAGCCTGCGGTGCGGTGGCCTGTCCTGTGGGTGCGGCTTGCCCCGTGGTTGCAGCCTGCCCTGCGGTTGCGGTCGCCACCGGCTGCTGCGCCGTCGTCTGGGCCCACGACACACCGAAGAAGGGCAGTGTCGCCAGACAGGCAACGACGGGAAGGGCCTGCAGGCGAGGACGTGGAAGCCGTGAGCACTTTCTGGTGGTCATGGAAGGATCCCGGAGGGTTGGGGGGAAAAGGATGATCCCGATCCACCCGAACGCAGGGTTCAGGGAAGGGGACGGCGGGCTGCGGAGAGGAAGACACTTCGGGCGGATCATGTCGTGACCGCGAACCGTGACGGACCGGACCACCGCAGCAGGTGGAGGAGGTTGGCACGGGCGACCGACTCCGAGAGCGTGTCGAGCCCCCCATGACAGGACAGATGGCGCTGCACGATGCGACGCGTGATGTGCGAAACCCAGGCCGCCATGGCCGCGCTCAGCACCACGGGCGCGCCGACGTAGCTCGTGATCAAGCAGGCGTTGATCAACCAGCTAGCCCGATGACCGCTGACGATCGCCCTGAAGATGTTGTCCCGCGCGCGCACGACATCCGCCTCGGTGGGCTGGATGCCACGCTCGCGGCAGATCTGACGGATGGCCGCACTCGTGAGTTCCCGTTCGATGGCCAGGTCCCAGAGATTGACCGGCACCAGCATCGCGGCGCCTGCGGCCAAGGGAAACGACCAGGGGGAGGACGGACGCCTGACCCATGCTGGAGAACGCGACTCTATGCCCATGCGTCTGTCGTCAGTGCGCCTTGTCCGTGGTTTGGGAGGCACTTCGCCCGTGCTCGGTTGCGAAGTGCGCGCGGACGCGCTGGGGGTCGAAGGTCAGCAAGGTCCCGCCCGACTCGAAATGCTGGATGAACGCGCGCCCGAGCGTGTGAGTCACGATGCCTCCCATCGCAGCCATCGACAGCCCGCCCAGGAACTGGCCGACGAGCGGAACGCTCTTCAAGACGCCGGCCACCGGCGCGACCACGTGGAACGGCACCAGACCCGCCAGGAGGGATGCGACGATGCTCCGACCAAGGTCTTCACGGAACTCGACCCCGTAGAGCGCGCTGAGTCGCCGGAGCAGCCAGAGTTGGGAGGCTGACATCGCGGCGACATCGATCCCGATGCCCGGCAGGAATCCGGCGCCTGCCGAAACCAGAGCGTGAGTCTGGACCAGCGCCTGCGCCACGCTGGAGCGGTCGAGGACGCCGACGACGTGCGGGTCCGCGTCGATCAGGATCAAGGACGAGGCGGACCCGGGCGACGAAGCCGGCGATGCCTGCGACGCGGACTCGGCGGCCGCTGCACTGGAGGGAGCGGACACCTTGGCGTCGTCGGACGCGCCGGGCTGGTGCGCAACCGGCGTCTCGGCACCACCCTGAGACATCAGCGCTGCTCGTGATGCCGCAGTCGCAGGGACAGGGTCGGCATCGGAACGGGCTCCCGGAGCACCGGACGGCACACCAGGGGGTGCAGGCGCACCCGCCTCACCGAACGGACTTTCGCCGACGGATGCTGTACCCGCCGGAGCAGTGACCTCGGGAACGACGGATCCAGCTTCTTCGCGGTGCATGGCCGCTTCGCTCCCGGGCGCTGAGGCCTCGGCGCGAGCGGGCACCTGCGAGACCCCGCTGTCCGTGTCCGCGGCGTCCACCGGAGACGCCCTCTTTCGTGCCATGTTCACGCTCCTGATCTGGGTTGAGCGGAGACCTCGCGCGGAACCGGCCGAAAGACGAATCCGGACGTCATCCACATGATTGAACAGGGTTGCGCATCGGATTTCGGCTGCGCCACGGACAGATCAGCCCACCGAGGCGGTCAACGCGCCGCTGCGCCCGCTTCGACCAGGCGTTTCATCAGCGCCGCCTCGACCTGCGACTTCACCTCTGCGGGCAAGGGGACGTAGTCGTGGTCGTCGGCGATCTGATCGCCGTTGCGTCGTGCCCAGTTGAAGAAGTCCAGCGCTTGCAGGGCGTTGGCCACCGCGTCCGCGGACTCATGGTTGATCTTGAGGACTCCGAACGACGGGCTCGCGATGGGCCAGGCCTCGGGATCTTCGCTGTTCGTGGTCAGTTTCGCCATCGCCCCGGCCCAGTGAGGCCCTCGCGCCGCAGCCTGGATGGAGGCATAAGTCGGCGAGACGAAGCGCCCGGAGGCGTTGCGCAGCGACACGTGGGCCAGACGCATTCGTTTCGCGAACGCATAGTCGACGTAGGAGATCGAGTTCGGAACGCGCAGCAAGGTCCTCGTCAGGTCCTCGATACCCTCCGGGCGCGGCCCGACAGGGATCTTGACGAAGGGAAGCGCGTCCATGTAGGACCGCCACTGCGGGCTCACGCTCCCGAGGAAGCGGTCGAGGAGGAGCGTCGTCCCGGACGCATCACCCCGGGAAATGACCGTGATCGGGGTCGGGGGCAGGAAGATCCTCGGGTTCAACTCCCGGATGGCCGGATCGTTCCAACGGACGATCTTGCCGAGGAAGATGTCGGCAAGAACAGGCCCTGACAGGCGTAACTGGCCGCCCCGGATACCCGAGATGTTGACGACCGGGACTGTGCCTCCCATGACCACCGGGAACTGCAACAAGGCCTGATCGACGACCCGCTTCTCCGACAGCGGCCGGTTGAGCGAGAGGAAGGTGGCCTCGCCCTGCTCGAACAGGGCGGTGCCACGGCTGGTGCCGGTGGCCTTGTACTCGAACCTCACCCCGGTCTGCTTCTCGTAGACGCGGGCCCACGCCTCGTACAGGTTCACGGGGAAGGACGACCCGACGCCGTGGATGACCTGCGCCCCGGCGGCCGGGGCGACGAAGCCCGCGAGCCAGAGCAGCAGACCGGCCAGGAGTCGGAAAACCACCGCGCTCTCGCCTCAGGCGCCGGCCTTGGCCTTCTCGAACTCGGCCTTGAAGTACTCGCGCGTTTTGTTCGGGTCGAAGTCAAGGAACGTGCCGCCGGCCTCGAAGTGAGTGACGAAGACCCGACCGATGGCGTAGGTGACCGCGGCGTAGGTGCTGGGCAGCGCGACGAACCCGACGTAGGTGCCCACCACGGGTACCGCCTTGATCAACGAGCCCAGGCTCGCGCCCACGCCCGAGGCCACCACCGTGCCGACCAGCGCAGACACGGAGCCCTTGACGCTCGCTTGGACGAAGGAGACTTCGTACATGGATGCAAGCTTCGACAGCATGCGCAGCTGGAGGCCGATCAAGGCCACGGCATCCACCGTGGGCACGGGGATCATGCCCGAGGCAGCCGCCCAGGGCACGTAACTGTTGACCAGCGCCATGGCCTGCTGATCCCGACGCAGGCCAGCGGCCCGCGCTTGGTCCGCGGCGGGTGCCGCGGCCTGATCCATCGTCACATCACTCATGGGGAACCCTTTCGTCAGTGCAATACGGAGACGACGGCGCCACACGCCATCTCTGATTGATTATGCACAGTTTTTGGGGCTGGGAAATGTGGCATGGGCGCCGCGCTGGCTGACATCCACCCACGTTAGACTGGAGCAGTTGCCACGATTGGCATGACGTGTCGACCGTAGAGCACATGCATGAGTTCAAACTTCCAGAACAGACGAAGAGCCATGGGGATCCCCGCTGCCCCACCGTACACCGGTGCCCCGAGCGTTGTCCCGCGTCATCAGCGCATGCCGGGTTCCAGTGTCCGACTCTCCCGGCAAGCCGCAGCGCGAGAGGGGGCTCGGTGAGGGGGTCGTCGCGATGGCCGACCTGACCCGCCTGATGCTCGCTCAGGTACAGGCCCTGAGCCTTCTGCACAGCCGGCAACTGCAGATGATCGCCCGCTTGCGGCACGCGGCAGAACCCCGCGAGATCCCGGGGCAGGACGGCCCCGCCGCAGCCGAGCGGACGCCGACAGTCGCCGTTTCGATGCGCACGGGGCCTGCCGAGATCACGCGTGGGCAGCGGGAGCTGTTGGCTCTCATCGCCGCCAACCCGACGGCATCCGGCGCGTACTGCGAGTTCGTCGCCTTCGAACTTCGCGGTTCTCTGGACCTGCACGCATTCCAGTCCGGCTGGCAGGCTCTGACGTCGCGGCATGAGGCCCTGCGCCTGCGGTTCACGGTGCAGGGACAGGCCTTCCTCGGTGAAGAACGCCCTGAGCTCGGTTTTTCAGATCGGGTCGGTGAAGGCATGTCGCCCGAATCCGTCGTGAAAGCCGAGCTGGCGCGGCCGCTCCCCCCTCACGATCACCTGCTCGCCCGCGCGCGTCTGGTACGCATGTCGGCCGACCGCCATGTTTTCGTCCTCGCTGTGCATCACCTGATGGCCGACGGCTGGTCAATCGCCTTGATGCTCGACGAGCTGTGTCAGTACCACAACGCTGCCCGGCGGCGGGCGGCGCCGGCGCTCGAGACGCCGCGTCCCTTCTCTGACTTCGTGGCCTGGGCCGCCGGGCTGGAATCCCCGTCTGCGACGCCGCACCGCGCTGACGACCTCGGCCCCGATCTCGTCCTGCCCAGTTCGGGGTCGGCGCGTGGGTTCGAGGGTTTTCGCATCCACCGGCGCAACCCGGTCGCCGAGGACGGCACCACGTCGAAGCCCGGCCTCATGCAGGCCGCGCGTGCCTGTGCTCGCATGCAAGGCACCTCGCCGGTCGTGGTGATGCTGACCGGCTTCGCGGTGTTCCTCGCGCGTCTTGCCGGGCAGCGGCGTCTGCGGATCGGACTGCCGATGGCTGGCCACACCGCGGCCTCGATGCCCCTGATGGTCGGCATGGCATCCGTCGTGCTGCCCGTCGACGTCCGACTGGATGGCGTCGAGACCTTCTCCGAGGCCGTGCGCAGGGTCGGCGCCGATCTTCAGCAGGCCCGGCAGGGGCTGCATGCCCGTTTCGCGAGCGAGGCCGGGATCGCGCCGCCCTCGGTCCTGTTCAACATCGACCCTGGGGTGACCCTCGACTTCGACGGCCTTGCGCTCGAACCCCTGGCCCTGCCGCTGCGGCACACGAAGGCCGACCTGTTCCTGAACCTCCTGGAACTCAACGGCGAGGTGCTCGTCGATTTCGACTGCAACGGGGCGCTGCTCTCGCCAGGGGAGGCGGAGCGATGGCTGGACGAAATCGTCCGGCTGGTGGGCGCAGCCTGCCTGCGGCCCGACACGCCCATACGGGAACTGGACATGGGCGCCCTTCGAGCGGTTCCGACGGACCCCGACGTCTTCCTGCGCGATGCCTGGGGGGGCGCTGCGGCGATCGGCCAGCCTGCGCACCTGCTGCGCCGTACCGGCCCGGGCGAGTTCTCGGACACGCGTTCGATGGCGAAGGCCTCGGCCGGCGGAGAACTCTTCGTCCTCGGCCATGTCGAGCGTTACGTCCGCCTGCCCCGTGGCTGGGTCGACCTCGACGCCGTGGAGCAGGCCCTGGTTCGTCAGCCCTCGGTCCGGGACGCGGCCGCCTGCGTGGAGAGCGAGGCCGTCACGGCATTCGTCAGCATGCAGCCGGGCGGCGTCCTCAACGCTACCGTCCTGGGCCGGCTCCTGACGGCGGCGTTGCCCCTCGCGGCACTTCCCTCGGCCTACGTCGAGGTCGGGGAGATCGCTCGCGATGCCGACGGACGCTTCGATGTCGCCGGGTTGCTCGCCGGCGGCGGTGCCCGGCTGTCGCCCAGGGCATTCGTGGCGCCCCGTGACGATCTGGAGGCGCAACTGGTGCGCATCTGGACGCAGGTGCTCGATCCGCTGGGCGACCCGCCTGGCGTCACCGACGATTTCTTCGCGCTGGGGGGACACAGCCTGAAGGCGGTGATCCTCGCCCAGCGGGTCGCGGAGGCCACGGGCAAGACCTACTCCCTGGCGGCCTTCTTCCAGCAGCCGACGATCAGCGGGTTGGCCCACCTGCTGCGGACCGCGCTGCCTGTCCAGCCCATCGGCAGGCGCGCGACTGCCTCCCTCGACGAGGCGTCCCATGCGCAGCGCCGGATGTGGGTGCTCGAGCAGATCGACGCCGGTCAAGGCGCCTACAACATGGGCTTCCTCCTGCAGCGCGACTCGTCGATCCGGCCAGAGACCTTGCGCCTGGCGCTGTCGGACCTGTCGAAGCGGCACGAATCCTTGCGCAGCGCCATCGTCGAATCCGACGGTGAGATCATGGCGCGGATCGATCCGCATGCGGAACCTGTGCTGGAAGTGCAGGACCTCCGCGCGCAGTCGGAGCTCTCGCCCGAAGCGCTGGCCCTGGACTGGGTCACCCGGCCGTTCGATCTCGCCCGGGCGCCATTGTGGCGCGTGCTGCTCGTCCATTCCGACGTCGGCGACGCGCTCTTCGTCGCCATGCACCATGCGATCGGCGACAACTGGTCTGCGACGGTCTGGATCCGTGACTTCCTGCGCTTGCTGGCCGAACGGGAATCGGCGGGCCATGCGCCCGCTGTCGGCCTTCCGCCGCTGCGTGTGCAGTATGCCGACTATGCCGCATGGCACAACCGGCTCGTCGCGCTCAGTTCAGCGTCGCTCGACCACTGGGCGCGAACGCTGGCCGATCCCCCCGAGCGCATCCTGGTGCCGGCATTCCGAGCCCGCCCGGGAGCCGGTGCCCGTGGTGCCTGGGCGCGCAGGCGCCTCGATGCACATGCCCATGCGTCGATGATCGCGCTTGCCCAGTCGCGGGGCGTTTCGGCGTTCGTCGTCCTGCTCGCGTGCTGGCGTCTGTGGCTTTGGGGGCAGACCGGTGCACGGGATGCCGTGGTGGGGACGGTCCATGCCGGGCGGGATCATCCCGACCTGGCCGATCAGGTCGGACTCTTCGTCAACACGCTGCCGCTGCGCATCCGTCTGTCACCGCAGGCCTCCTTCGAGGAACTCCTGGAGGACGTGCGACAGGTCGTCGCCGGCGCGTTCGAGCACGCCCACGTCCCCTTGAACTTCCTGCTCGAACGTCTCGGCATTGCCAGGGAGGCCCATGGCCACCCCCTGTTCGAGACGCTCGTCACCTATGACGATTTCCGTGATCTCGACCTTGAACTCGGCAAACAGGGGTGGTCGGCGCGCGAGATCGACCTGCCGGTCAGTCCCTTCGAGTTGACGCTCACCGGGCACGAGGACACCCAGGGGCTGGAACTGCGCCTGCTCTACCGACTGGACCTTTGGCCCGCCGAGCACGTCGACCGCATGCTGGAGGCGTTGGAAGGGCTCCTGTGCCGGGCGTGCCGGGCACCGCAGAGGCTGGCTTCAGACCTCGCCATGGCGCCGGAGGTCGTCGTTCCCGATCCATCGCTCGGCGTGGTCGGCAACTTCGACCGCTGGCGCAAGCTTCAGCCCGCTGCTCCAGCCGTCCTCGGACCCACCGCGTGCAGCTACGACGATCTCGGGAGACGGGCCGACGATCTGGCTGCTCGCCTGGTGGCACGGTCCCCGGCGCGGGACGAGATCGTCGCCGTCCTGGTCGGGCGGGACTGGCCCTTGCCGGCGGCGGTCCTGGGCGTGCTCCGGGCAGGGGCCGCCTTCGTTCTGCTGGAGCCGGCCCACCCCCTCGACCGCCTGCTCTTCGTGCTGCGGGACGCGCGCTGTCGCATGCTGGTCCACGACGCCGACCACCTGCACCTCGCGACGTCCCTGCGCGACAGCCTGCCCGCTCCGTCCCCTCTGTCCCTCCTCGCGCTCGACGGGTTCGACCGGCGCGAATCCGGGTCGTCGGCGCCCTCGGGCGAGGCATCGTCCGTGCCGGGGCTGCCCGAGCGCCCTCCGCCCGCGCCGTCGGACCTCGCCTACCTGATCTACACCTCCGGCTCGACCGGGCAACCCAAGGGAGTGCTCGTCGACCATGGCGCCGTGGCCCACCATCTTGGGGCCATCAGGCGGTTGGCGGCGTGGAGCCGCCACGACCGCAGCCTCCTCTTCGCCACCGTCGCCGTCGACGCGGTGATCGAGCAACTGCTGCTGCCGCTGGTCAACGGTGCGTCGTTCTACATCCTGGACCAGGAACGCTACTCGGCCCGAGCCTATGTCGATGCGTGGCGCCGATGGGACGCCACCATCCTAGACGTGCCGCCGCTCTTCTGGGGTGACCTGATCGCCCAGTGTCAGCGCGAGCCGGATCTGATCCGCGACCGCAGCGTGAAGACCCTGATCAGCGGCGGTGAGGAGATGACACCCAAGCGGGTCGTCGACTGGTGGGACCTTCCGCTGCACTGCGGGCGTCTGCTGAACGTGTTCGGGCCGACCGAGACGGTGTGCTCCCCGATGGTGGCCGTCGTCGCGCCTCACATGGCCGCTCGCTCACGCATCCCGATCGGGCGGCCCATCGGCGATCGGCGCGCACGCGTCGTGGACGAGCAGGGCGCCGAGGTCGAGGCCGGCGACGAGGGTGAACTGCTGCTGGGCGCCGCAAGCGTGGCGCGCGGATACCTGAACCAGGAACTGCTCACGGCCGAGCGATTCGTCGTCGACGCGCAGGGCGTGCGTTGGTATCGAACGGGTGACCGAGTCCGCCTGCGTCCGGATGGCGACCACGACTACCTCGGCCGCGTCGACCGCCAGTTCAAGCTCCGCGGATTCCGCATCGAGCCGGGCGAGATCGAGAACTTGCTGCGGCGTCAGGCGGGCATACGTGACGCGGTCGTGACGGTCGAGTCGGGCGCCGACGGGGGCTTCCTCCAGGCTTGGCTCGTCGTGGACGCCGGTGCGCACCTGTCTCGCGCCCGGCTCGTCGCGAGCCTGTCGGCAGAGTTGCCCGCACACATGGTGCCCAGCCGATACCGCTGCCTGAGCCACCTGCCCGTGTCGGCCAGCGAGAAGCTCGACCGGAAGGCCTTGCAGGCGATGCCCGGACACGATCTCTGGGACGGCGCCGACGACGGCGCAGCGCGCGCAGCAGACAGCCCGCTGCAGCGTCTGTGCGAACTCGTCGCCCGGATCGTCGATGCGCCGGCCGTGTTGCCGACGGAGAACTTCTTCGCGGTCGGCGGGCACAGCCTGAAGGCGGTGCAGGTGGTCGCTCGCGTGCGCGATGTCTTCGCTGCCGAGATCAGCCTGCGCGACGTGTTCGCCGCGCCGAGCATCGCGGACCTCTGGGACACGATCGCAGCGCGGGGCTCGACGGATGCGTCCCGCATCGTCCCGATCCCGCGGGACGGGTTGCTGCCGGCTTCCGCGGGACAACAGCGGCTGTGGCTCCTGCAGACCCGACAGCCCGACAACGTCGCCTACAACATGGTGGCCGCCTTCCGCCTCGATGGGGCACTGCGGGTGGAGGCCTTGCGCGATGCGCTCCAGGGCCTGCTCGTCCGCCACGAGGTGCTCAGGACCCGGCTGCGGATGAAGGGCGGAATCCTCGTGCAGGAGATCGCCCCGAAGGCCGAGGTGACGCCGCCCGAGATCGAGCACTCCGACCTTCCCGATGCCCTCGAGGAGGTGTTCTCCCAGGAGTTGAGGCGGCCTTTCGATCTCGAGTCCGAACTGCCGGCTCGCTTCCGGGTCCTGGCGGCCGGCCGGACGCACGGTCTGGTCGTCAACTTGCACCATGTCGCTTTCGACGGCTGGTCGGCGACGGTGATGCTGCGCGATCTCGCCGCGCTGTACCAGGGCGCCCTTTCCGGCGCGACCGGCGCTCAGGCCGCCAGGTCCGGGGTCACCCTGGATGGCTCCATCGGGCCGCTGGAGATCCAGTATGCCGACTATGCGCACCGGCAGCGCACGCGCGCGGTCGAAACACACCGGGATCATTGGCTGTCGCAGTTCGCCGGCGTGGAGATCCCGGCCCTGGCCCTGCCGACCGACCACCCCAGGCCGGACGTCCTCAGCGGGCGAGGCGGCATGGTGATCCGGCCGCTCGGCCCGGACCTCAGCCGAGGCCTGCGCGCCCTCGCGACGCGCGAGGGCGTGACCTTGTTCGGCGTCCTGGCCGCGCTCGTCGCCGCGCACCTGAGCGCGAGGACCGGCGACGCCGACCTCGTGCTGGGCGCGGCGGTCGCGGGGAGGGAGTCGCGCCAGCTCGAGGACCAGATCGGTTTCTACGTGAACATGCTCCCGCTTCGCTGCCATGTCGACGCCGGGACGACGTTTGCCGTGCTCGCTCGCAGCGTGGGGCGGCACGCCACGGAAGCCTTGCTGCACCAGGACTTCCCGTTCGACGAGCTCGTCTACCAGGCGGGGCCGCCGCGAAGAGCCGGCAGACACCCGTTCTTCGACGTCATCGTCAACGTGCAGAACTTCGAACCGATGCGGCTGGAACTCCCGGAGGTACGCGCCGAGTTGCTGCAGGACCGCAGCATCAGCGCCAAGCTGGACCTCCAGTACGCCTTCGACGATCTCGAGTCGATCGATCTCTACCTGGAGTACGCCCAGGAGCTCTACGACGAGTCCACGGCCGAAGGTCTGGCCGACGGGCTGATCGCACTGGCCCGATCCACGCTGCAGACGCCCGATGCTGAGCTGCGCGAACTGCTCCGCCCTTGGACGCGACCCGTGCCCGAGCAGGCCGTCCAGGCTTCCCCCACGCTGTTGGAGAATGATGAATGGTAAGTCCCGATGCCCGGCCGAGGAGGCTGCCGATGGGGCGAGCGGCCGTGTTCTGTCTCGGCTTCCTGGCGCTGGCGCCGACGTCGACCCTGGCCCAGCAGCCACCTGCTGCGGTGCCCCAGCCTGCGCCGCATTCTCCAGACGCCGTGACGATCGGGTCGGATGGACTCCTGCTGCCGCCGGGGCGCAGGACCAGGCCCATCCCGGCGAGCGCGATCCTCGTCTTCATCAACCGGGCCTACACCTTCGGCAGCGGGACCGGCCGGTTCTGCTCGCCCGAGATCTCCGTGTTCAACCAGGCCAATCGCGGTGTGTCGCACCTCATGGTGGCGATCGAGTTCTATCAGCCCCGCCAAGGGGGGGTGCGTCGTGTGGGCAGCACACACACCCGCTTCGCCCTCGATCCCGGCCAGACCGCCTCGGTCGGGTTCGCACGGTTGTCGACCGACAACTGCAACGACATCATCGCTCGCGCATCGGTTTCGGCGTGCCTATGGCGCGACCGCTCGACCTGCGACGACCGGGTGGTGTTCTCCGATTCGGGACAGATCCCCTTGCACCTCGCCGGCCCGCACAGCCCGTGAAGCCGTGTCCGATCCCTCACCTGCCAGTTTTCGAATCATGTACATCCTGATGATCGCGGCCTATGCCTACCTCAGCCTGATGGTGGCCTTCCTCGGCCGCCGGACGAACCTGGGATTCCTGCGCAGCTTCGCGCTGTCGCTGCTCATCACCCCGGCGCTGACCTTGCTGCTGCTGTTCCTCTTCTTCGAGGCGCGGACTTCGGAACGCGCCGGGCAGGGGCGCCGCTGGGCGCCTTGGGCTTCCGGGCGGAGCTCGTCTTGAACCTGCTGGCTCTCTTCGAGCGTTCCGATCGCGCGCGCATCGGACGCTTCCTGCGCTATTCGGCGCTTGCCGGCTTGAGCAGCACCTACTGCTTCTTTCTCGTCATGAAGGCCGCGGAGTCCGCCGGGGGCGACCAGGATCCGGGTGACGGCTTCATGTCGGTGCTGCAGTTCCTGCTCGCCCTTCTGGTGTTCAGCATCGCGCAGTTGCAGGCGCTGAGCATGAGCATGCCCATCGTCGAACACGCTGTGCACGACCTGCGGACCCGTCTGCTCGTGGGCCTGCAGCGCCTCGAACTGCGGGATGCCGAGCAGCTCGGCCTCGCCCGGCTGAACGCGGCCTTGGCGTCCGACGCGCAGACCATCTCGCAAGCCGCCGGCCCGATGGCGTTTGCGCTGCAGTCGATGATGATGGTGGTGTTCGCCATCTTCTACCTCGCCTACATCTCGCCGACGGCGCTTTTCCTCACGGTGGTCGTGTCGACCGCCACCGGCTGGGTCTACCTCAAGCACTCCCGGCTGGTCAGCTCGGCGCTCGACTCGGCCCGCAACCGCGTGCAGCAGATGCAGGTGTACGTGACTGCCATGGTGGCGGGCTTCCGCGAACTGAAGATGTCCGAGGAGAAGGCGCGCGGCGCGCGGGAAGACGCAGTGTCTTCCTCGATGGAGGCCGGGCTCGACAAGCTGGTGGCGCAGCAGGCGCTGTCGCGCGACTACGTGCTGTCCAACCTCGCCTTCTTCGCCCTGGTCGGCACCATCGTCTTCCTCGTCCCGCTGTTGCGCGAGGAGTTCAGCGAGTCTGTCAGCGCCAGCGTGGCTGCCGTGATGTTCCTGATCACGCCGCTGTTCGGCGTGATCGGCGCCCTGCCCCAGGTGGCCATCGCCAACGTGGCCGCCGGCAACCTGCTGACGATCGAGCGCGAAGTGACCGCAGCGGGTGGTGAGACGGTGCAGCAATGGGCCGAGCCGAGCGGGGATTTCGACCAGATCCACCTTTGCGACGCCCGGTTCCGGTACGGCTCCGGTGCCGATGCCTTCACGGTCGGGCCTCTGACGCTGAGCCTGCGCAAGGGCGAGGTGCTGTTCATCACGGGAGACAACGGTTCCGGCAAGTCCACCCTCTTGAAACTGCTGGCCGGACTCTACCGACCGTCCGAAGGGGATCTGCTGATCGACGGCAAGCCCGTCTGGCCCCACCGCACCCATGCATTCAGGTCGATGATCGCCGGCGTGTTCGCCGATTTCTACCTCTTCGACCGCCTGCACGGGATCGACGCCACCGACGCGGCCTGGGTCTCGAAGTGGTTGGAGCGCCTGGAACTGACCGACAAGGTGAGGATCGTCGACGGTCGCTTCTCGACCCTGTCCTTGTCGACCGGCCAGCGCAAGCGCCTGGCGCTGTTCGCCGCGCTCGCCGAGCGGCGCCCCATCCTCATCCTCGACGAATGGGCCGCCGACCAGGACCCCGCGTTCCGCAGGCACTTCTACGTCGATCTGCTGCCGATGATCCGGTCCGAGGGCAGGACGGTGGTGGCGATCACGCATGACGAAACCTACTTCCACCTCGCAGACCGCCGCATCCACATGTCGACGGGTCGCATCCAGGCCTGAGCGCGCTGCCGTCGAGCGTCATCGTCCACCTCTCGCAGGACCACACGAATGTTTCCCTTCATGCGCCGGATCGCCTCCTACCCGGTATTCCTGTCCAGGCAGTTGCGCGCCTGGCGCCAGGATCTGTGGATCCTCGGCATCGCCGCCCTCCTCGGCGTCGCCTTCATGATCCCGTACACCATGCGCAACGTGCCACCGGGCTCGGTGGGGGTGGAATGGAAGCGCTTCGGCGGTGGCACGGTGATCGACGAGGTCTACGGCGAAGGCGCCCGTTTCATCCTGCCCTGGAACAAGTTCTTCGTGTATGACACCCGGATCCAGAGCGGCGACAACGTGGTGTCGGCGCTCAGCGCCGACGGCTTGCAGGTCGAGGTGGACCTCGCCTGGGTCTTCCACCTGATGCCCGAGACGGCGGGGATCGTGCACAAGGCGGTGGGGCCTGACTACCGCGACAAGGTGATCGTCCGGGTCATCGAATCCGTCGTCCGCGACAAGATCGCCCTGTTCCGGTCGGAGGAGATGCACACCCCGGAGCGCGCGACCTTCGAGAAGAACGTCTTCGCCGGTGTGAAGGACGCGCTCAGCCGGTACTCCGCTATCAACCGACTCGACCCGAACTACGTCCCTCCGGAAGGCGACAACCTGAGTCTGGGCAAGGGGCTGAACTGGGTCAACCTCGAGGCCATGCTGATCAAGGAGGTCCGGTTTCCGCCTGCGGTGCAGGAGGCCTACATCCGCAAGAACACTGCGCGCGCGCTCGTCGAGGAGTACAAGTTCAGGATCGCCGTGGAGCAGATGGAGGTCGAGCGCAAGATGGTGGAGGCCTTGGGGATACGCAACTTCCAGGAGGTGGTCGACCAGAGCCTGTCCGAGCCCTACCTGCGGTGGAAGACGCTCGAAGCCTATGTCGCCACAGCGCGTTCGCTCGCCCAGTCCCCGAACGCGAAGCTGGTCGTGATGGGGCCGGGTACCGGCGTGGGGGGCGGCGCGGGCACGGGGGCCGGCGGCGTGCCGCTGATCCTGAACACCAGTGGCCTGGACTCGATGCCGCAGGAGGTGAAGGACGCCGCTCAGCCCGGCGCCGCCGCCGCCAACCCGCAGGCCCGGGCCAAGGCGGCACAGGGCGACGCGGCTGCGGCGCCCAAAGCTGCCGGGCCCGCGCCTGCCGCGACGCCCAAAGC
>JBEICA010000030.1:0-19686 GCA_040373665.1 Burkholderiales bacterium
CATCATCCAGGATGGTCTGCGCCGCATGTGCCAGGATCAGGAGGACGTCTTCTACTACGTCACCCTGATGAACGAGAACTACCCGCATCCCGCCATGCCGGAGGGTGCGGAGGCCGGCATCCTCAAGGGGATGTACCTGTTCTCGCAGGCGCCCGGTGGCAAGAAGACCCCTCGGGTCCAGCTGCTCGGCAGCGGCACCATCCTGCGCGAGGTGATCGCCGCCGCCGCCTTGCTGAAGGAGGATTTCGGCATTGCTGCCGACGTGTGGAGCTGCCCGAGTTTTACCGAACTGCGGCGCGATGGCATGGCTGCGGAGCGATGGAACCTCCTCCACCCCGAGGACAAGCCACGCCAGCCCTATGTCACCCAGTGCCTGTCGGGCCATGCCGGGCCGGTCATCGCGGCGACCGACTACATGCGTGTGGTGGCGGATCAGATCCGACCCTACGTGGATCGACGCTATGTCGTTCTCGGCACCGACGGCTTCGGCCGGTCCGACACGCGGGAGCAGCTGCGCGCCTTCTTCGAGGTCGACCGGCGCTATGTCGTCGTTGCCGCGCTCAAGGCGCTTGCCGATGAGGGCGTGGTCCCCGCGGCAACCGTCACCCAGGCCCTGCACAAGTACCGCATCGATGCCGGCAAGCCGGACCCCTGGCGCGTCTGACGCCGCCTCATCCCACCCCTGCGCGAGATAACAGTTCATGGGAGCAATCAAGGAAGTACTGGTGCCGGATATCGGCGACTTCAAGGACGTGCCGGTGATCGAGATCCTGGTGAAGCCGGGCGACCAGGTTGCCGCGGATGCCTCGGTGGTCACGCTGGAATCCGACAAGGCGACGATGGAGGTACCGACACCGCATGCCGGCGTGGTCCGCGAAGTTCGGGTGAAGGTGGGCGACAAGGTGGCCCAGGGGACTCTGCTGATGACTGTGGAAGCGGTTGATGCAGAGGCTGCGGTGGCGCCGCCTCCCCCCAGCCCCGTGCCGCCCCCGGTGGCTGCGCCGGTGGACGCCGCAGCGGTGCAGCCCGCGCAGGTGGTGGCGCCTGCTCCCGCGGCGGCCGCGGTCCCCGCGCCTGCTGCTCCGGCGGCCATCGACGAGGAGGCCTTCGCGCGGGCACACGCCAGTCCGGCGATCCGGCGTTTCGCACGCGAACTGGGCGTCGATCTGGGCAAAGTGCGCGGCTCGGGGCCGAAGGGCCGCATCCTGCGCGAGGACGTGCAGACCTTCGTCAAGCAGGCGCTCGCCGCCGGACCGACGGCACAGCCCGCGCCTGGCGGTGCCGGCATCGCCCTGGGGCTGCCCGCGTGGCCGGTGGTGGACTTCGCGAAGTTCGGTCCGGTCGAGACCCAGCCGATGTCGCGCATCAAGAAGATCTCCGGCCCGGCGCTGCATCGCAACTGGGTGCACATTCCGCACATCACCCAGCAGGACGAGGCGGACATCACCGAACTGGAGGCCTTCCGCAAGGCCATGTCCGCCGAGGTGCAGAAGCAGGGCGTGAAGCTCACCCCTCTCGCCTTCATCATGAAGGCGGTGGTCGCCGCGCTTCGCCGGCATCCGGAGTTCAACAGTTCCCTGGCGTCGGGCGGTGATGCCCTGGTGCTCAAGCGGTACTACAACATCGGGGTTGCCGTGGACACCCCTGGCGGTCTGGTCGTTCCTGTCATCCGGGACGTCGACCAGAAGGGCGTGGTGCAACTGGCGAAGGAACTGGGCGAGGTCAGTGCGCGGGCCCGCGACGGGAAGCTGGGTCCCGCCGACATGCAGGGTGGGACGTTCTCGATATCCAGCCTGGGCGGCATCGGCGGGACGCATTTCACGCCCATCATCAACGCGCCCGAGGTCGCGATTCTCGGGGTTTCCCGGTCCGCCATGAAGCCGGTTTGGATGGATGGGGAGTTCGTGCCGCGGCTGATGCTCCCCTTGTCCCTGTCTTACGACCACCGCGCCATCGACGGTGCCGAGGGGGCGCGCTTCATCACCACCTTGAACGGCTTCCTGGCGGACATCCGTCGGGTACTGCTCTGAGCGAACGCGGTCCGGCGGGGGATCCGCTGCCGCGCATGGGGCCTGTCGGGCTTCTGGGGGGTACCTTCGATCCGGTGCACCTTGCCCACCTGCGTGTGGCCGAGGAGGCGTGGCAGGTGTGCGGGCTGTCGGTGGTGCGTTTCGTCCCGAGTGCCCGCCCGCCGCACAGGGGGGAGCCCGGTGCGAGTGCCGCCCACCGGTTGCGCATGGTCGAACTGGCGACGCGCGGCAACCCGGCCTTCGAGGTGGACGATCGAGAATTGAGGCGCCCTGCCGCCAGCTACACCATCGACACCGTGGAGGGGATGCGTGCGGAGCTGATGCCCTCGGTGCCTCTTTGTCTGATCGTGGGCGCCGACGCCTTCGCACTGTTCGAGACCTGGAAGCGCTGGCAGGAGCTCCTCGATCGCGTGCACCTCATCGTTGCGCACCGACCGGGCTTCGAGATACGCCCGCAGACGCCTGCGCTGGCAGAGCAGTTCGATGCGCGTCAGACCCGCTCCAAGGCGGATCTTGCCCGCGCCGCCGCCGGCCGGATCCACCCCCTGGCCATCACGCCGCTCGGGATATCCGCCACGCACATCCGGCGCGACCTTCGGGCCGGGCTCTCCGCCCGTTATTTGCTTCCCGATTCGGTCCTCGGCTATATTGAATCAAACGGTCTATACGGGAGTTCGGATGGAGGGTGACGCACTGGTGCGCGCAGCGGTGAACGCGCTGGAGGACATCAAGGCGCGGGATATCGTGGTGCTGGACGTGCGCAAACTCACTTCCCTGTTCGACACCGTCATCGTCGCCAGCGGTGACTCCGCACGCCAGACCAAGGCGCTCGCGCGCCACGTGCAGGACGTGGCCAGGACCTGCGGCGCGCCTGTTGCCGGCGTCGAGGGAGAGGGTTCTGGCGAGTGGGTGCTGGTGGACCTCGGGGATGTCGTGGTCCACATCATGCAGCCCGCCGTCCGCGGCTACTACAACCTCGAGGAGCTCTGGGGTGGCCCGCGAGCCGCCCAGGCCCGCTCCACCACCACGATGCCGCCGGCCTCCCGATCGGCTTCCTCCGCCGGCACCGGTCCCTGACCGCCTCCACGATCCGGACATGCGCATCCGCATCCTCGCGGTGGGCCATCGGCAGCCGCCGTGGGTGGAGGCGGCCTTCGAAGACTACGCCCGGCGCATGCCGCCGGAGGCGCGCATCGAACTGGTCTCCATCAAGCCCGAGCCCCGTCCTGATCCCGCTGGAGAGGCAGCGATCGAACGCCTGCTCGAACGCGAGGCGCAACGTATCTCGGCAGGCATCCCGTCCGGGGTCTTGCGGGTGGTGCTCGATGAGCGCGGCCGGGCGGTCACGACGCGCGATCTGGCCGGCTGGCTCGAGCGGTGGCTCGCCTCCGGCCGGGATGTCGGCATGGTGATCGGCAGTGCCGACGGGTTGCACCCCTCGGTCAAGGCAGCGGCCGATCTGACCCTGTCCCTGTCCCCGTTGACCCTGCCCCATGGCCTGGTCCGGGTGCTGCTGGCCGAGCAGTTGTATCGCGGGATGTCCCTGTTGCGCGGGCACCCCTATCATCGGGACTGACCGGCGTCACGTCGCCGGATGGCGCCCACGCCCGCCATGATGGCTCCCCTGCCCCACATCCACCTCGCGTCACGCAGTCCGCGTCGTCGGGAGATCCTCGCCCAGATCGGCGTGCGCTTCGAGGTCCTGTTGCCCGAGCATTACACCGAACGTGTCCTGGAGGTCGACGAGACGCCCCGTGGGGGTGAGCATCCTGTCGATTACGTGCTTCGCCTGGCCCGTGAAAAGGCTGCTGCCGGGTGGACGCTGCTGCGACTCAGGGGACTGCCGGAGGCACCAGTCCTGGCGGCGGATACCACCGTCTGTCTCGACGGCCACATCATCGGCAAGCCCGCCGACAGCGCTGAAGCCGAAGCCATCCTGAGCCGACTGTCCGGTCGCACCCATGAGGTCCACACTGGCGTGGCGGTGGCCCTGGGGGACAGGATCGAGGCCTGCGTGAGCACTACCGCGGTGACTTTCGGGGCCCTCGGTGCCGACCAGATCCGTCGCTATGTCGGCACCGGTGATCCGCTGGACAAGGCCGGCGCGTATGGCATCCAGGGTCCCGCCGGCGTTTTCGTCAGCGCCATCGCCGGCAGCCACAGCGGGGTCGTGGGCCTGCCGGTGTACGAGACGGCGCAACTGCTCGGGCGTTTCGGGGTGCTGCTGCCGTGAGGGAGGAGATCCTCGTCAACGTCACGCCGCAGGAGACGCGCGTCGCGCTCATGCAGCAGGGCTCGGCCCAGGAACTGCACGTGGAGCGTGCCTCGTCCCGCGGTCTGGTGGGCAACATCTACGTCGGCGTGGTGAGCAGGGTCCTGCCCGGCATGCAGTCCGCGTTCATCCAGATCGGCCTGGATCGAGCCGCATTCCTCCACGTCGGCGATCTGTGGGGGAACCGCAATGGTGACGACGCCCGGCCGATCGAGAAGATCCTGCACGATGGCGATCATCTGCTCGTGCAGGTGATCAAGGATCCGATCGGTACCAAGGGTGCCCGGCTGTCCACCCAGATCAGCATCGCCGGGCGCTTCCTGGTGTTCCTGCCCCAGGAGTCCCACATCGGCGTTTCGCAGCGCATCGAGGACGAGGCCGGAAGGTTGCAGTTGCGCGACCGCCTGCAGAACCTGATCGCATCCGACCAGACCGGCGGTTACATCATCCGCACCATGGCCGAGAGCGCCACCGACGAGGAATTGCACGCCGACCTCGAATACCTGCGCCGGCTCTGGGCGGGCATCCAGGAACGGCACCGGAGTCTGTCGGCGCCGGCGGTGCTCTACCGCGACCTGGATCTCAGCCTGCGGGTGCTGCGCGATCTGGCGACCGATGTCACGCAGGTCGTGCTGGTGGATTCGCGCGAGACCTACGAGGCGATGCGGCGTTTCGCCCGCGATTACGCGCTGCCGTTTGCGGATCGCATCGAACACTACACCGGGGAGCGGACACTGTTCGACCTTTACGGCGTCGAGGAGGAGATCGAACGCGCCCTTGCGCGGCGGGTCAGCCTGAAGTCCGGCGGTTACCTCATCATCGACCAGACCGAGGCACTCACGACGGTGGACGTCAACACCGGCGGCTTCGTCGGCGGCCGCAGCTTCGACGACACGGTGTTCAAGACCAATCTCGAGGCTGCGCAGGTGATCGCCCGGCAGCTGCGGCTGCGCAACCTCGGTGGCATCATCATCATCGACTTCATCGACATGGACAACGACCCGCACCGCGAGGCGGTGCTGGGGGAACTGCGCAAGGCGCTGGCGCCGGACCGGACGCGCATGACCGTGAATGGTTTCAGCGCGCTCGGGCTGGTCGAGATGACCCGTAAGCGCACCCGGGAGAGCCTGGCGCACGTGCTGTGCGAGCCCTGCCCTGTGTGCCAGGGACGGGGCGAGCTCAAGACTCCCGAGACCGTGTGCTACGAGATCCTGCGCGAACTGCTGCGCGAGGCGAGGCAGTTCGATGCCCGGGAGTTCCGCATCCTCGCCTCGCAGAAGGTGATCGACATGTTCCTGGACGAGGAGTCACAGAGCCTCGCGCAGCTGGAGGAGTTCATCGGCAAGCCGATCCGGCTCCAGGTCGAGACGCTCTACTCCCAGGAGCAGTACGACGTCGTCCTGGTGTGAGGCGCCCTGCTCAGATGGCCGGACCGGCGGGTGCAGCCCCCGCCGCGATGGAGGACAGGCAGGCGACGCACAGGCAGTCGTCGAAGCTGGCCCGTATCGCCACCAGCTGCTCGACGCCTAGCCGCACGCCGGTGCAGGCGCAGGGGACCGGATCGTCGATGCCGCAGCGAAAGGCCTGCCCGCAGCGCGGACAGGAGCCTGTGCCGACCCGTGCTGTCACGACCTGCGTCCGGAGCGCGGCCGGAGGATCGAATCCACCTCTCCGGTGCCGCGCAGAATCGAGCGGATCCTGGCGAGTTCCTCGAGTTGCACCTGGAGGTCGTCCCGCTGGCTCGCCAGGAGTGCGCAGCGCTCCCTGATGGAGTTGATGTCTCCGCTCACCTTGCGGATGTTGTCGACCCGGCGCTCGAGCAGCTTCTGGTGTTCCTTCAGCTGGGTCGACAGCGGCACCAGGGAATTGCCGAGCCAGCTCTCGAAGTCCGCCTTGACCTGGCGGAAGACGCCCCGCGCCTCGGTCACCACCTGCTCATAGAAGTTGCGTACCACCAGGAACTTCGGGAACGCGATGTTCACCGGATCCGAGCAGAACTGCTCCGTCGCCTGTTTGAGCTGACCCATGCGCACGACATGCTTCTGCAGGTTCAGCTGTGGCGGGTCGAGCTTCGGAAAGCCGTGCTTCTCGTGGAATTCGCGGTACACGCCGTCCACGAAGTCGGTCGTCTGATTGGCGAATTCGAGCATTGTCCCGGTGTGGACGCCGAACCGGTCGAACAGCGCCCGCATGCTTCGCCACAGGCCGGCGGTGGTCCAGCTGCCCTCGATGGAGCGGTGGTTCTCGGAAAACACCCGGTCGAGTTCGTCGTCGGCAAGGGTGCCGAGCAGCTGGTGCCCGCGGCGCAGCACTGCCCCGTAGTTGTGCTTGAAGGCCTCGACGTTTTTCTGATAGGCGAGTTTCTCGCCCTCCAGCCGCTGGAGCATCACGCGCGCCAGCTCCTCGTTCTTGCCGGACAGCTGCTCGAGTTCCGCGATCTCGGTGGTGGTGGAGCCGAGCGAGGCGCGCACGCCCTCCAGTGAACCGTCCACCAGGGCGCCGATGTCTCGCTGCACCGACGAGCGGAGGATCTCCTGCTTTGCCGGCACGATCTCCTCGGCCAGCATCCGTTCCAGTTCCCGGACGCGGCTGCGCTCCAGGAGTGCCGGGTCACCCTTGATGCGCGCCACCAAGCCCTTCTGGGCCGACAGCGCGATGACGTGGGCGAGGGGCACATTCAGCAGCCGTGCCGTTTCGCTCATCTGCCGATTCAGGTCGGACTCGATCTCGGCATCGGACTTGAGCTCGTCCCAGAGCAGGTCTATCTTGTTCAGCACCACGATCGACCGCGGCACCCGTCCCTGGACGTAGCGCTGCCAGACTTCAAGATCGCTCTTCGTGACACCGGTCTCGGTGGCCAGGAGGAACAGGACCGCGTGGCAGTTCGGGATCATGCTCACGGTCAGTTCCGGCTCGGTGCCCAGGGCGTTCAGTCCCGGTGTGTCGAGGATCACCAGCCCGCTCTGGAGCAGCGGGTGGGGGAAGTTGACGATGGCGTGGCGCCACGCGGGGATGTCGACGCGGGAGAGGCGTTTTCTCACCACCGTGGTGGTGTAGAGGTCGCCATCGGCCAGCAGGCCGAGCTTGTCCGCCTCCTCCAGGGTCACGCTCTTGGTCTGGGCGAGCATGCCGAAGGCCTTCACCATGCCGTCGAGGTCCTCGAGATCCAGCCGGACCTTCACCCATTCGACCGGTCGGTGCTTGAGGGAGATGATGCTTTCGCTGCGGCCCCGGGTCTCGATCGGCAGCAGGCGGATGTAGGGTTCCTCCGAGGCGTCATGGAACAGCTCGGTCGGGCACATCGTGGTGCGGCCCACGCTCGAGGGCAGCAGACGCTGCTTGAAGCCGGAGAAGAACATCGCATTGATGAGCTCCGACTTGCCGCGAGAGTACTCGGCGAGGAAGGCCAGGACCATCCTGTCGTTTCGCAGACTCTCCGCCAGATCGTAGAGCCGCAGCGAGCGCTGGATGTCGACCTGACCGCGCGCATCGAGCCATGCGTGATAGGCCTCGATGCCTGAGCGCAACTCCTCGCGCCACTCGCGGTAGCGGGCGACCAGGTTTTCCAGCTGGTTGACGATGCCGCTCATGCGGTGTCCAGCCTCCCGAGGGCTGCGGCGCTGGCGCCAGATACCTGGATCACCTTGATGCGGCTGCCCGCGCCGCTGACCAGCTGCACGTCCCGCCCCGGTACGCCAAGGTTTCCGGCGATGAAGTCCAGCAGCGCGTGATTGGCCGCCCCCTCCGTGGCCCGGGCTGCCACCCGCACCCTGAGTCGACCGCCGTGCTCGCCGCAGCATTGTGTCCTGGAGGCACCGGGCTGCACGTGCAGCGAAAGCAGGAGCGTGCCGTTGCGCAGGTCATGTCGCGCCCACACCGGCATATACGGCGGGTGCTGACCGCCAGCGGCCTCGGTCGGTGTCATCCGGCCAACGATCCGAGGACGAGCGAGGTGAGCCATTGCAGCGGCACCATGAGGATCAGCTGCAAAAGGATCAGCAGCACCAGCGGCGAGAGATCGACGTTGCCCACCGTGGGCACACGTCTCTGGATCGGGCGCAGCATGGGGCGCGTGAGGCTGTCGACTACCGGAGCCAACGGGCTGAAGGGCGCAACCCAGGACAGCACCGCCTGCAGAATGACGGCCCCCATGGCGACATAGAGGCCCAGCCTGAGCACGTCCAATGCGGCCATCAGGGCCGAGGTGAGGAGCGGGAATGAACCGAAACCACCCGACAGCAGGTCCAGCAAGGCCACGGTCAGCCGCAGCAGCAGGCGGCACAGCCACGCCAGAAGCAGCGTAGACAGGTCGAACCCGCCCCAGCCGGGGATGATTCTCCTGGCAGGTCTGACCACGGGGTCGGTGAGAGCCCCGATGAAGTGCGACACCTGGTTGCGTGCCGGGGCGCGGACCAGCTGGAGCAGGAAGCGCAACAGCAGCGTCAGGGCGTACAGCCCCAGCACCGTGTCGACCAGGAAGACGATTGCCTGGGTCATCATGGTTCGTCACGGCCCAGCAGGTCTCCAAGCTCGCGCGAGCGCTCGGCCGCCGCGAGAATTGCTTCCACCAGATGTGACTTGACCGAATGGGCGTCCATGACACTGATGGCCCGCTCCGTGGTCCCGCCTTTGGACGTCACGCGCGCCCTGAGGGTGGCGGCCGGCTCCTCGGTGGCTGCCGCCAGCCGGGCGGCGCCGAGGAGCGTCTCGACGCTGAGCCGGCGTGCCTCTTCAGCGTTGAATCCGAGTCTTCCTGCGGCCTCCTGCATCGCCTCGATCAGGTAGAAGGCGTAGGCCGGCCCGCTGCCCGACACGGCCGTCACCCCGTCGAGGCGGGATTCCTGTTCCACCCACAGCACCTTTCCCACGGCGCCCAGGAGTTCGTCCACCTGGCGTCGTTCGGTCGGAGAGACCGCGGGCAGCGCGAAGGCGCCGGTCATTCCGGCGCGCAGCAACGCCGGTGTATTCGGCATGACGCGCACGATCCGCTCATGGCCATCGAGCCAGCGTGTCAGCTCCGCCGTTCGGATGCCGGCGGCGATGCTGACCACGAGGCGATCACGGGCGGAGCTGGCGATCTCCCTGCACAGCGGGCGCAGTTGCTGGGGCTTGACGGCAAGCACCACCCAGTCGGAGGACGAAACCACTTCGGAAGGCTGGTCGGTGGCGACGACACCAAGGGTTTCCCGCAGGCGCTCCCGAGCCCCAGGGTCGACGTCGGCCACGCGCAGGTCAGCCGTCTGCCATCCCTGGGCCAGCAATCCCGACATCATGGCCGTTGCCATGTTGCCGCCACCGAGAAATCCGATCCTCACAGCCATCTTCCTCATCGCTCCACGTCTGGCGTTAACGGAAAAAACAAGGGGAGGCTGAGCCCCCCGTTGCGATCAACCGGAAAATTTCACCGACTGGCCCCGGGAAAGCACAACCCCGCCTGGCAACAGGCACACGCGCCACGTCCATGGCCGGGCCGTTTGGGTGCCTGCTGGTCATCACAGCCATGAGGCTGCCTGCCATCCCGACGGATGGCCAGGGGTTTCCCGGCAGGCGGTACGCTTCAGCGCCCCTCGATGCCCTTCCGGGCATTGGCAAGACAGGCCTTGTACAGGCCGCCCACCAGGCTCAGCATGGCGGCATCGTTCTGCTCCGGCGTGGGTTTGTCCCTGGCGCGGCGCTTGTAGCTGGAGGACCAGACGACATGGGTCTTGCCCCCTGCTTCCAGCACCTTGACCGTCGACACGTAATCCACGATGGGCAGGGGCGACTCGATGATGCGATAGCGATAACTCAGGGCCTTCTGGTCCACGGCCAGCAATTCCTCGGTGAATGTGGGGCCGTTGTTCAGCATGATGGCCCGTACCGAACCGACGGCGGTGCCACCGCTGCGGATCTCGGTGCTGACGAAGGCCGGACACCAGCTCTGGAGCGCATCCCAGCGCGACACCACCTCGAACGCCCGTGCCGGGGTGGCCTCGACGGTGATGGATTCGTGAATGTTGAGCCTGGGCCAGCCATCCTCGGCGTGGACCGCCGAAGGCAGCGCAGCGAGCAGCGCGAGACTGATGTTTCGTGGCTTCATGTTTATCACGCACCAGCATTCAATGTATCGCGACCCGGATGGACGTCGTGTCGGAGTGGACGGTTGCACGGAGCGCCGCCTGCCGACACGAGCCCCCTCATGCGCTACGGTCTCCGAAGATCGCCCGCCCCACACGGACCATGGTGGCCCCCTCCGCGATCGCCGCCTCGAGGTCATCCGACATGCCCATCGAAAGGGTGTCGGGCACCCGTCCGTGTGATCTGCCGGAGGGCAGCAGGGCGCGCAGGGTGGAAAACCGCAGGCGCTGCAGGGCCGCATCGTCGCTGGGCTCGGGGATGGTCATGAGGCCACGCAGTTGCACACCGGGCAGGTCGCCGATCGCAGCAGCGAGTTCCTGCACCTCGCCGGGCTCGACCCCGCTTTTCGAGGCTTCGCCGCTCACGTTGACCTGCAGACAGATCTGGACGGGCGGCAGACCCGCCGGGCGCTGGTCGGACAGGCGCTGGGCGATCCTGACGCGATCGACCGAGTGGACCCAATCGAACCGCTCCGCGATCGGCCGCGTCTTGTTGCTCTGGATGGGGCCGATGAAGTGCCAGACAATATCCAGGTCGGCCAGAGCCTCGATCTTGTCCAGCGCTTCCTGCAGGTAGTTTTCGGCAAAGTGCCGTTGTCCCGCGGCATGGGCGGCGCGGATCACCGCGGCAGGAAAGGTCTTCGACACGGCGACCAGCGTGACCGACCCGGGTGGGCGACCGGCCGCGAGCACCGCCGCGCCCACGCGCGCCTCGACGGCCTGAAGACGTGCGGGCAAGGTGTCGTTAACGGCTGCGGGTGCCGGCGGAGGATTCGCCGTGAGAGGCATCTGGCAGGCTTCCACTCTGACCGGGCTGTGCCCGGATCTCGCAAGGATTATAGATGGACATCTCCGAGCTCCTCGCCTTCGTCGTCAAGAACAAGGCATCCGACCTGCACCTGTCTGCCGGCCTGCCGCCGATGATCCGGGTGCACGGGGACGTCAGGCGCATCAACCTGCCGCCGATGGAGCACAAGGACGTGCATTCCATGATCTACGACATCATGAGCGACTCCCAGCGCAAGACCTACGAGGAGACGCTGGAGTGCGATTTCTCCTTCGCCATCCCCAATCTGGCGCGCTTCCGGGTCAATGCCTTCGTGCACAACCGGGGTGCCGGTGCGGTCATGCGGACCATCCCGTCCAAGGTGCTGTCCCTGGAGGACCTCAAGGCGCCGAACATCTTCAAGGAGATCGCCAAGTATCCGCGTGGCGTGGTGCTGGTCACGGGACCCACGGGGTCGGGCAAGTCGACCACGCTGGCGGCCATGATCAACGACATCAACGAGAACGAATACGGTCACATCCTCACCGTCGAGGATCCGATCGAGTTCGTGCATGAGCCCAAGAAATGCCTCATCAACCAGCGCGAGGTCGGGCCGCACACGCTGTCCTTCTCCAATGCCCTGCGCTCCGCATTGCGCGAAGACCCGGACGCCATCCTGGTGGGGGAGATGCGCGATCTGGAGACCATCGGCCTCGCCCTGAGCGCGGCCGAAACCGGCCACCTGGTGTTCGGCACACTGCACACCAGCTCGGCGGCCAAGACCATCGACCGGATCATCGACGTGTTTCCCGCCGCGGAGAAGGAGATGGTGCGCGCCATGCTGTCGGAATCGCTGCGCGCCGTGATTTCCCAGACCCTGCTCAAGACCCGGGACGGACAGGGTCGGGTGGCGGCCCACGAGATCATGATCGGCACCCCTGCGATCCGAAACCTCATCCGCGAGGGCAAGGTGGCGCAGATGTACTCGGCCATCAAGAAGTGTCAGAGTTTCGGCATGCAGACGATGGACCAGAACCTGCAGTCGCTGGTCCAGCGCGGGCTTGTCGCGCCGGCGGAGGCACGCGGCAAGGCCGTCAACAAGGACCTGTTCCCCGGCTGACCGGGGCGGCCGGACAACCCTCGCCCGGGCGCGCGGCGCCGCAGGGCTTTCGGAGGCAATTCCTCGATGGATCGCGATCAGGCAATCAAGTTCGTTCACGACCTGCTCCGTGGCATGGTCGCCAAGGGTGCGTCGGACCTGTTCCTCACGGCGGGGTTTCCGCCGGCGTTCAAACTGGATGGACGCATGACGCCTGTCTCGACGCAGAGCCTGACGCCGATGCATACCCAGGAACTGGCCCGTTCCATCATGAACGACCGTCAGGCCCTGGAGTTCGAGCGCTCCAAGGAGTGCAACTTCGCCATCAACCCGCCCGGCATCGGCCGCTTCCGGGTCAATGCCTTCATCCAGCAGGGCCGTGTGGGGATGGTTCTGCGGGTGATCAACACCAGCATTCCCCGCATGGACGATCTCGGCCTGCCCGAGGCACTCAAGGACATCGCCATGACCAAGCGCGGTCTGGTCATCGTGGTCGGTGCCACGGGCTCGGGCAAGTCCACCACGCTGGCGGCGATGATCGGCTACCGCAACGAGAACAGCCAGGGCCACATCATCACCATCGAGGACCCGATCGAGTTCGTCCACGACCACAGGAACTGCCTCGTGACACAGCGCGAGGTGGGTGTGGACACGGAGTCCTGGGATGCCGCCCTCAAGAACACGCTGCGTCAGGCGCCCGACGTCATCCTGATCGGCGAGATCCGCGAGCGGGAGACCATGGAGCACGCCATCGCCTTCGCCGAGACCGGGCACCTGTGCATGGGAACGCTGCACGCCAACAGCTCCAACCAGGCGCTGGACCGCATCATCAACTTCTTCCCGGAGGAGCGCAGGACCCAGCTGCTCATGGACCTCTCACTGAACCTGAAAGGCATGATCTCCCAGCGGCTCATCCCGAAGCGCGACGGCAAGGGCCGTGCGGCAGCGATCGAGATCCTGCTCAACTCGCCGCTCGCCTCTGACCTCATCTTCAAGGGCGCCATTCACGAGCTCAAGGAGATCATGAAGAAGTCGCGCGAGCTGGGCATGCAGACCTTTGACCAGGCCTTGTTCGATCTCTACGAGGCTGGCGCGATCAGCTACGAGGACGCGATGCGCAACGCCGACTCGATGAACGAACTGCGCCTGGCCATCAAGCTGCACGGTCGGGAGTCCAAGGACAAGGACATCCTGTCCGGGCTGGACCACCTGAACATCGTCTGACGCCTGCGCCGGCGGGTCAGTGCGGCGGTGATCCGTCGCCGGCGGCCGCGACATCGGCGCTCCCGGCACCGGGCTCGCGGCGCAGCGCCCCGCTCACCATCCGGTATTCGAACAATCGGCACTCGAGGGCCCCGTTGAACAGGGGCGTTCGCTTCGATGCCTTCAGTCGGATGTGTTTCGGCAACTCCAGGTCGGCACTGAACAGGTAGGCGCGCCAGCCGGAGAACCGCTGCTTGAGGGCGTCACCCAGTCGCGGGTAGAGCTCCAGCAGATGCTGCCGGTCCCCGATGCGCACGCCGTAGGGTGGATTGGCGATCAGGACGCCCGACGAGGCGGGTGCCGCGCGGGTGGTGGCGTCGGCGCAGTCGAGCTGCACGAATTCCAGCACGCCCGCAGCCTCGAGGTTGGCTCTGGCCGCCGCCAGGGCGGCCTGCGAGACATCGGATCCGAACAATTGCGGTGCCTGGCGCCGGGCCGGCCCGGCCATGGCGGCCGAGCGCACCTGCTTCCAGGCGTCGGCGTCGAATGGCGACAGATTCTCGAATGCGAAGCGACGGCCTGCCCCGGGCGCCAGGCCGAGGGCCATGCCGGCCGCCTCGACCAGGAAGGTGCCGCCCCCGCACATGGGGTCGAGCAGCGGTTCGTCCGGCTGCCACCCGGTGAGCATCAGGATGCCGGCCGCGAGATTCTCCCGGAGAGGCGCTTCGGTCGCCGCACGTCTGGCCCCGCGCTTGAACAGCGACTCGCCGGATGTGTCGAGGTGGAATGAGATCTCGCGATCCGTGAGGAAGACGTGGATGCGCACGTCGGGCATGGCGGTGTCCACGCTCGGTCTCGCCCCGCATTCCTGGCGGAAACGGTCGCATATCGCATCCTTGACCCTGAGGGCGACGAATTCAAGGCTGCGCACCGGACTCGCGATCGCCGACACGTTGACGCGGATGGTGTGGTCCACCCCGAACCAGCGCGTCCAAGGCAGTTCGGTGGCGGCCCGGTAGATGTCGTGTTCGTCGCGGTAGCGGCCATGGCCGACTTTCCAGAGCACGCGGCTGGCGACACGACTCCACAGATTCACCCGGTAGCAGTCGGCCCAGTGGCCCTCGAAGGCCACGCCGCCGGGGACGGACTCCGCACCATGCAGGCCGAGGGCGCCGAGTTCGGTGATGAGGACGGCCTCCAGGCCCCTGGGGCAGGTGCAGAAAAAACGCTCGCGGCCGGATTTCGATGCGGCCGGATCACGACGCAGACGGGGAACGCTCATGCCCGATTATCCCCGAAATCGACCGCGCACCGGCCCGGGCCTGTCACCAGGCCAGGAATACGTCGATCTCCAGCTTGCGCCGATGATTGCGATGGCGCGCCACGCTGCGGATGCGCGCTTCGAGCGGCTGTCCGCGGTCAAGCTGGCGCGCGACATCCCGGTTGTCGGCGCGCGGCAGGTATCCCAGGAGCCGTCCCTCACGCCATACCTGGACCGCGTTCGGATCGTGGGGGTTGGCGGGCTCGCGGCGCAGTTCCAGCCGGTCGCCGGGACGCAGTTCCGGCCACACTTCCTTCGCGTCGTGGTGGGCCAGGCCCGCCGTCAGGGAGGTCTGCAACAGCACTCTGGCGGTGGATGGCGCCTGCTCTGTCGCCGCGCAACGCGCCGTCCCCGCGAACGCCAGTGCGAACGCGACGCATGCCGCAGGCCAGCGGCGCCACGGTCTCATCAGAAGGGCTTCAGGACCACCAGGATCACGACGGCGGTGAGCACCAGCACCGGCAGCTCATTGAACCAGCGGTACCACACGTGCGAATGATGATCGGCGCCCGCCTCGAAGCGCCGCAACAGCCGCCCGCAGATGTGGTGGTAGCCCAGCAGCACCACCACCAGGGCCAGCTTCAGATGCATCCAGCCTCCCCCGATCCCGTAGCCCAGCCACAGCCAGAGCCCGAGTGCCAGGGCTGGCACCGCCAGCAGGGTCATGAAGCGGTACAGCTTCCGGGCCATCACCAGCAGCCTGGCCCGGCCCGCTGCCTCGGTCTCCATGGCCAGATTGACGAAGATCCGGGGCAGGTAGAACAGACCCGCGAACCAGGAGGTCACGAACACGATGTGGAAGGCCTTGATCAGGAGCATGGCGCAAGTGGTCTTGGGTGGGGACTCGATTCCGGAGACTGCGTAAGGCCTCAGGCGCTCTCGCCCCTGTGGTCACGGATCACCCGCTGGAGGGTCAGCAGGTCACCGTGGAAGAAGTGACCGGCCCCGGGGATCACGACCACCGGAAGCTTCTGCGGCCGCGCCCACGCCATGACATCGGCGAGCGCGACCACGTCGTCCTCCTCGCCGTGGATGACCAGCGCGTGTGACGGGACGGCATCGACCGGGAACCGCCCCACGGCCGGTGCCACCAGCACCAGTCGCCTGGGCGCGAGTTCCCCGGCCAGGCGCGCAGCGACATAGCCGCCGAAGGAAAACCCGGCGAGGGACACCGGCACACCGGGATGACGGGACTGGGCCAGGGTGGCCAGGGCACGGAAGTCGTCCACCTCTCCGCGGCCGTCGTCGAACACCCCTTCGCTCGCGCCGACCCCCCGGAAATTGACCCGCCACACGGCATGTCCAAGACCGACGAAGGCGCGGGCGATGGTCTGGACCACCTTGTTTTCCATCGTACCGCCGTAGAGCGGATGGGGGTGGGCGATCAGCACAACGCCGAGCGGATCAGCGGCTGGCAGGGTGAGCGCGGCTTCCAGGATCCCCGCCGGTCCGGAGATCAGTTCACGCGTGGTTGCGGCGAGCATCAGATGCGCAGGCGGTCAACGACGCGCCCGTGGACGAGATGCTCATCGATGATCTCGTCGATGTCCTGCCGGTCCACATAGGTGTACCAGACCGCCTCCGGGTAGACCACGAGCACCGGACCCTCCTCGCAGCGGTCGAGGCAGCCTGCCATGTTGACCCGGGTGGCGCCCTTGCCGGAGAGGCCGAGCGCCTTGATGCGTGCCTTGGCGTGATCACGCGCCTCGGCGGCACCGTGGTTGGCGCAGCAGGCGCGCGCGGGATCGTCCCGCTTGTTGCAGCAGAAGAAGACGTGACGCTGGTAATGGCTCATGGAGGCAGTCCGGGAGGTCGGCGGATCAGCGGATTCTAAGGACCCGCCCTGTCGCCGTCACCCGGGGACTCGCGCCGTGAGCCTGCCGTGCATCGGTGCGCCAGGAGCGCCGCCGCGAGCCAGGGCCACAGGGCCGCCAGCCATTGTGCCGAGCCGGCGATGTTGCGGAGGTGGCCACCCGGCATGCGCGAGGTCATGGCGGCCTGGCTGGCGTAGGGGTTCTCTGGAGCCAGTGCCAGCAGGCTCGTGGCGGCGATCAGGGCCAGGAGTCCCGCCAGCGCCCCGGTCCGCACCGGGGCGAGACACAGTGCGGCGCCGAGTGCCATCCCGGCAAGCAGGCCGGTGGTGTTGCCGGGTGTGAGCCACAACAGGGCGTCCTGACGGGCGGAAAGCAGCCAGACGGCTCCGCTGCGCACCGCCAGCCCCAGGATGACCAGTGTCAGGAAGGCGCGCAACGGCGTTCGCACCGAGAATACCCGCGTCAGAGCGGCCAGCGCCACGAGGCTGAACATCGCCGAGCCCGCCTCCAGTGCGGCGTGCGTCGCGGCCGAGTGACTGCCCAGCGGGGACGGATCCACCCGGGCAGGGCTTCCCACCGCGAACAGCCAGACATCGGGGCGGAACTGCAGGAACACCCAGTAGGCCAGCGCCACGAGTGCCACATCGCCCAGGGCACCGTGACGCACCGCACGGTGGCGCCAGCGCCTCAGGCGGCCCAGCCCGTCCGGTTGCAGTGCAAGGATGAGTGCCAGCCAGGCGCCGACGATGCCGCCCATGGCGTTGCAGAAGAAATCCAGTCCCGAGGGCACGCGGCCAGGAAGCGACCCCTGCACCAGTTCGAGTGAACAAGACACCATTGCGCAGGCCAGCATGGCCAGGCTGGTGCCGCGGACGAGCCCGGCCCGCCCCTGGAACCATAGCGCGGCGAACAGTCCGAGCGGGACGTAGCCGAGAACATTGGCGACCACGTCGCCGTAGGTGTAGTACCGCGGCCATTCCGCCAGCTGGATCCAGAGTTGCTTCCCGTCCGGCCACTGCCACGGGCCGAGCGGATAGGTGCTGGCGACGACGACGGCCAGGACGTACCCTAGGGTCGCGACGGCCGCGAACGCGGCGCGCCCGGACATCGGCGGGGACGGGGAGGTCATGGACTCCGCCCTGCGGATGGCCGCGATCGGAGTGTCCCGGCTGACCCGGAAGTTTCGTCAGGCCGCAGGATGGCCGCGAGGCGTCTGCCAGCGCCCGCCCCGGCCCGCAGACCCGGGAGCATGCTTGCGCACTTTCGATGCGGACGCAGGTTGCGCCGATGGTCGGGGCTGACCTGGTGGAGTGTCCAGGCTGGAGGCATCGATGAGATTCTATGACATCTTCAACGGAGACGCGGACGGCCTCTGCGCCCTGCGCCAGTTGCGTCTCGTGGCGCCCGCGGAAGCGGAGCTTGTCACCGGGACCAAGCGCGACATCCGCCTGCTCGACCGTGTCGGCGCGGGTCCGGGGGATCGCCTCCTCGTGCTTGACATCTCCATGGCTCCGAATGCCACCTCGCTTGCGCGTGTGCTCGCTGCTGGCGCCACCGTGCAATGGTTCGATCATCACAACCCCGGCAACGTTCCGGTTCACCCTGGTCTCGAGGCCCACCTCGATGCCGGTCCCGCCGTCTGCACCAGTCTGCTCGTGGACCGTCACCTCGGAGGGAAGGCGCGTGCCTGGGCCGTCACGGGAGCCTTCGGGGACAACCTGCACGGGCCGGCGATGGCGCTGGCGCAGGCTGCCGGTTGGAGCGAAGCGCGCATCGACCAGCTGCGGCGCCTCGGGTTGGCCCTGAATTACAACGCCTACGGCGACCGTGTCGAGGAATTGCTCTGCGACCCCTGCGCTCTCTATGCCCGCCTGTGCGCGCACGTCGATCCAGAGGTCTTCACGCGCGAGGACCCGCTGTTCAGCCGCATCGAGTGCGCCATGGCGGAAGATCTCGAGCAGGCGCTGACCCTGACGCCGGATGCGGCGACCGCCCGGGCGACGGTGTACCGGTTGCCGGATGCGGCCTGGAGCCGGCGGGTCTGCGGAACCTTCGCCAACCACCTGGCCCGCCTTCATCCGGACCAGGCCCACGCGGTGCTGACGCCGGTACGCGGGCACTTGTCGGTCAGCATCCGGGCGCCGCTGACGCACCCGGAGGGCGCGGATCGGCTCGCGCTGCGTTTCGGCGGGGGAGGCCGGGCGGGCGCTGCGGGCATCGAGGGTTTCGGCATCGAGGCGCTTGGGCTGTTCGTCAAGGCGTTCCAGGCCCATTTCGGCTGACCCTGGCGCAGCCGCAGTCTCCCGCCGGCCCCCGGCGGGGACGGGACGGAAGGCACCTGTGCGGTGCACCGCTGCTGCAAGGCGGTGCCCGTCAGCCCTTGTCCGGATTTAGTTGGTTACAATGCGGGCGCCCTGTTGCGCTGCACACCGATGGCCCTTCTCGAGATCCGAAACGTCACCCGCCGCTTCGGCGACTTTGTCGCCGTGGACGACGTCAGCCTGGCGATCGGTGCCGGCGAGTTTTTCACCCTGCTGGGTCCGTCAGGCTGCGGGAAGACCACGCTGCTCCGCATGATCGCCGGGTTCGACAGCCCGGACAGCGGCAGCATCGTGCTCGACGGCCGCGACGTCGCCGGAGTCCCGCCCGAGGACCGTGACGTGCACACGGTATTCCAGAGCTACGCCCTGTTTCCGCACATGACAGTGGCGCAGAACATCGGTTTTCCCCTGCGCATGAAACGGGTGGGCGGTGCCGAGATCGAGGCCCGGGTGCGCGAGGCTCTGGAAGACGTGTCGTTGTCCGGCATGGAGAGGCGCTACCCCAACGAACTCTCCGGAGGCCAGCGCCAGCGCCTCCTCCTGATCGTGGGTCACGTAGACGAAAGTGATGCCGATCTCCTTCTGCAAGGTGATCAGCTCGAGCTGCATGCGCTCCCGCAGCTTGGCATCCAGCGCAGCGAGCGGTTCGTCCAGCAACAACAGCTTGGGGCGGTTGATCAGGGCCCGCGCCACGGCCACGCGCGGGCGCTGGCCTCCGGAGAGTTCGTTGGGGTAGCGCCTCTC
>JBEICA010000402.1:0-2392 GCA_040373665.1 Burkholderiales bacterium
AGCGCCACCGCCACACCGAACAGGCCCACGCCCAGCACCAGCATCAGCCCGACAAGCGCGAACACCGCGCCCAGCACGGCGACGAAGACCCGGGCAACGAAGCGCGCGAAGCCGGTCAGGAAGCGGGTGACGGTGAGCACAGCACAATGGTAGCGGCCCAGGAGAGATCCACCCCGCGGCATGGATGCAAGGCTGGGTCATAAGAGCGACTCACCATGGCGGCGCACCCGCCCCCGCCGCCGAACCAGCATCAGGCCTGCCCCGTACGCCTCGCGAACTCGACGACCGCCAGCGCATGCGCCAGCAGCGCGCCCATAGCCCCCGCTCCGCCCGACGCAACGCAGCAGCGATGTCGCGCGCCCTTCTCACCTTCGCGTCCGGACGCCCCACAGATGCACGGCGCCGAAAACCGCCGCACCGAAGATCAGGGTGTTCGACAACACCCCCTCGAACTCGTTGGCGGGATGACCGGCGAACGCCAGGTGCAGGCCGGCGTGGACGACGAGGAAGACCGACACCCAGAACTGCACCGTCGCGGCACGCTCAGGAACAAGACTGGTCAGCCCGGCGAGCACCAGGGCGAACAGGGGCACGTGGAGCACGACGAACACGATGCGCCCCACCTCGGGATCCAGCCAACTCGTCAGGGGCAGGACCCGCCATTCGGCATGCGTCATGGCGTCGAGTTCGTGCGTGAACAGCAGGCTGACACCGAGCAGGAACGCCGCCCGGGACCACGGGGGAGGGTGATGATTCGTCATGACTCTTGCGTGCGGGGCGCCGTCCAGCGCGACGGCAGGCCCGAGTGTCGAGGCGCCGCGTCGGCATGACAATGACCTTTCAGGTCGTGTGGGGACGCAGCGGCTGTGGAGGCGGCGGATGCCCGACGTCGAGGAGACACCCGACGCACTCGCCATCAACCTGCTCGACACCCTCGCGCATTCGCAGGGCTTGAAGCGGCGACGGCAACCGACCCCCTGGGGCCAGCGATCGCCGACCCCGGACCGTCCGGCCGCCCCCGGGACTCGCCCGCTGGGTGCGAACCGCGGGCAACTCGTCAGGCGTGCAACCTTCGAGGGCGATCTTGCGCAGCGAGAACTTCAGCGAGATCTCCCAGAACGACAGACTGCTGACGGCGACCTCGTTGTCCAGGTCGATCAGGACCGAGCGCGCCCGCGCACTCAACTTGCGCGGAGAGAACGCCGACCACAGAAAAGTGTGCGTGTCCAGCAGCAGCTTCATGCGCTCAGGAACTCTTCGTCGCTCAGGGCGAAGTCCCCGCGCAGCGGGCCCAATACGCGCGGCCGAGGCTGTTGCAGCATCTGGTAGCGCACGAGAGCCGCCACCTTCTGCCTGCGACGCCCGAAGCTGATGGCCACAGGTTCACCGTCGGCAGCCATGCGGGTGAGCACTTCGGAGAACTGGGCTTTCAATTCGGCAACGGAGAGTGTCTTCATGCCTTGAAGCTCATCACTGGACCGGCCCGAAGTAGACAACTTGTCATGATGACCTCGGATCACCCGGACCTCAGCTCCCGATCGAACGGAGCCGGCGGTACTCCACGGCGCTACTCCATCGCGCCGACGATGCCACCCAGCGCCAGCACGCCGACGGTCACGAGCGCCGCCAGGCGCCAGGCCACGCTGCGCCCCATGCTGTGGCCGGCGAAGTGGTGCGCGAACTCCGCCGGCATCGGCATCGGGCGCAGCGCAGACACGTTGGCACCGCCGGTGTTGCCGGCCGGCACCCAGCCGATCAGCGCGCCGGGCAGCGTGGCGAGCAAGCGCACGATCTGCCCGACGATCTCGCGCCCGTCCCGGCGCCGCCAGCCCACGCGCAGCATCCACAGGTGGGTCAGCACGTGCGGCCACAGGTGGCGTTGGCCGAGGATGTGGGCGCGCTCCAGGAAGCCGAAGGCGGCGTCGGCGTCCCCCGCGCGCCAGGCGGCGCGGGCGGCCTCCATCTCATGGCGGAAGGCGGTGGCAAGCGAAGGCTTCATCGCGACAGGCTCCGTAGTGAAATTCGGTGTCCGATGTTCCCGCGCACGCAGCCTGCGGTCTTGAACGAATCGCCTGTCTCATGGAAGAGGCCGCCGCTCCAGGCCACTTACCCACCGGCCGCGCCAAACACTACCAGGCGCTGGCCGACCGCTGCCCGAGGACGGCCCCCGGGGCTGCCACCTCCTCATTCACCGGTCGCCGACGCTCAGGGCCGCCGGCCTGCGTGACCCCTGCCGACCAGCGCCGCCACCGTGGCAGGCGTCACCCCGAAGGCGCGGCGCATGCTGCGGCTCAGGTGCGCCTGGTCGGCAAAGCCCGCGTCCAGCGCCGCTTCGGCGAGCGAAGCGCCCGCAGCCAGGCTGCGACCGGCACGGTGCAGCCGGCGCAGCATC
>JBEICA010000092.1:0-11570 GCA_040373665.1 Burkholderiales bacterium
AGGTCATCCGGTTATCTTAAGGAAGATCGGCCCGGACGTCGCGCCAGTCGGGACCGTCGATCGGGATTGCAGCCGACCATCCCGGCGGGCAGGCAGGCGAGATCCCGGGGGATTGGGGCAGAGCAGCTCGAAAAAGCCCCTGAAAACAGGCCTCTAACGTCAAAAAACAGTCCGTTTTCCGGAATTTTTCCAATAAAAACAATGACACTTCGAGGTCCGACCCCGACAGAGGGCAGAGCGGCGCAAAATACCCCCTGAAAACAGGCTTGCAACGCCTTAAAAAGGCTTGTTTTCGGACATTTTCCCTGCAAAAACAGTGGGCCTTCGTGGTCCGACCCCGATGGAGGAAGTGATGAAGTTCTCGGTCAGTCATGCGGAGACGAGCGGGTTCGAGGATGACGGGCTGCGGCCGTTTTTTCAGTATCGCGATCTGGGGTTGAAGGCAGCGACGGACGGCAGGGTGGTGGCGCATGTGATCCGCGCCAAGCCGGGGGTGCCGGCGGTGTCGGAGCGCCACTACCATGCGGTGGAGTTCCAGATGGTGTACGTGCTGAAGGGCTGGATCCGCTTCGACTACGAGGGGGTGGGCGAGGTGACGCTGACGGCAGGGTCGTGCGTGCATCAGGCACCAGGCATCCGCCACACGGAACTGGGGCACTCGGATGACCTCGAGCTGATCGAGATCGTGATGCCGGCGGATTTCGAGACGCGCCTGGCCTGAGGGGACAGACGCATGAATGCGGCGCCCCCTGGACAGTGGGTCCTGGCGGGGACTGGGGGGGCACCGCGACGATGTTGTGCTACGCTCCCGCCCGGATTTTCCGGCGTCACCGCACGCCATCCGTCCGAGCACAACACGTAGGAGCACTGCCGAAATGACTTCCTTCCTTCTGCTGGCCGGCCCTCTGGGCGTCGCGCTGGGCTGCCTTTACTGGGTCCTGTCGTTCTCCAAGGAACAGGAGCGCGTCACCGCCGAGCGCTGGAAGGCGCAGGGCGGCAAGTAATCCCCTGCATTCGTTCCCGGGCGGGGACCACGGCCTCGGCCGGCCTCTCCCGGGGCGATGTCCTCCTTGCAGGATGCGCGCACACGGACGACCCCTCGTCGTGAGCCGCGCTCAGTCGATCCGGAACGTCACCGGTACGTCGATGTGGAACTCCCGGCCCCGCAGCATGGCTGGGGGTATCGGCAGCCCCTGCATGGCGTAGGCCCGGGCCACGGCGGCCTGATCGAGCTCGGAATGCCCGCTGGAGCGCAGCAGGCGCACTGCGCGCACCCTCCCATCGGGCCCCATCAGCAGATCGATCCCCACGGTGCCCTGTTCACCGCGCCGCAGCGCCTCGCCCGGATAGCGCTGGTCCTCGGTCAACCGTCGCGCCACCTCCCGGACGTAGGCCAGCACCTCGCGGCGCTCGAACTCCTCCCTCGGCAACAGGCGCGGCACGGACCCGGCGAACAAGGCGAGCTGTGTGGCCACCGCCGGACCGGGTGTCAGGACCAGCGCCAGGACGAGCGCAAGGCGTCTCACGCCGGATCCGGGTCTCAGGACCGGATGGCGTCGGACCAGGCCGCCCGGTCCCGGCCCGACGGGCCGGCCCGGACACCCCCCGCGACCGCGAACGCGTTCATTCCTCCAGCAGCGCCCGCAGCATCCAGGCGGTCTTTTCGTGGATATCCATGCGCTGCGTGAGAAGGTCGGCAGTGGGCTGGTCGCTGGCCTTGTCGGCCCGTTCGAACACCTCGCGCGCCGTGCGGGCAACGGTCTCGTGCCCCTTGGCCAGGATCTCCACCATCCTGCCGGCCTTCGGCGGCGTGGCAGGCGCGTCCGCCAGACGGCTGAGCTTGCCGAAGGCGGCATAGGACCCCGGCGCCATGAAACCCAGGGCCCGGATGCGCTCGGCAATGGGATCGACCGCGTTCCACAGCTCGGTGTACTGGGTCATGAACATGGTGTGCAATGTGTTGAACTGCGGGCCGGTCACGTTCCAGTGGAAATTGTGGGTGGTCAGATAGAGCGTGTAGGTGTCTGCCAGGAGACGGCTCAGCCCGTCGGCGATGGCGGCGCGATCGCGCTCCGGAATGCCGATGTCGATGGACTTGGCTGCGGCGGTGGATTTCTTGCTCATGCTGTCCTCCTGTGGGTCGGCGCGACGTGCGACCGGCGCGGTTGATGCGAAAGCCCCGCCCGGCGCTGCGACCGACCGGGGCCAGCCCGGGACCGCATCGCCATGCGTGGAATCCGAGGTAAGCTTCGCAGAGCCGGCGACCTGTGTCCAAGGGGAAGTTCCGATCGCGGCGATGGGCTGTGCCTATCGGCCGATTTCACTCCCGCGCGTTCGACCGTTTTTCACACGCTGACGAGCAGGCCCGGGATGATTGCCCAAGGGCCTGGCCGGCCACCAGCGCGATCCTGGATTCCATGCAGATCCCGACACACCCCAGCGTCATGATGCCACCCGGTGGCGAGTCGTCCTGCTTCAGCCACCGCGAGCCGCTGTCGGCCTATCTGGGACGCCTGGACTACGTGTCCTCGTCGGTCCTGCGGCGCTTCGCGCGCACGGGTGTGGCGCCGGCCACGCCGACGAGCGTGCCGCCGGTGCCCAAGGAGGCAACGCTGGGCGACGCGCTGCACGCGCTGCTGCTCGAACCCGAGCGCATGGAACAGGAGTTCATCGGTGCCGATGCCGGCGTACCTGCGCCCTCGGGGTTGTCCGAACAGGATGCCCTGGCGCGCACGTGGCTGTCGGCGCGTGAATGCAACGCGCTGCGCACCATGCGCGACGCGGTGCTGCGCTACCCGCGGGTGCCCCTGGCGCATTGGCTCGAGGCGGGGGAGAAGGAGTTGTCGATCTACTGGACCGATCCCGGCGAGGGTCGCTGGAAGGCGCGGCCGGACTGCTTCGCCGGGGACGTGATCGTCGAACTCAAGACCGCGTCCGATCCGCGCGCCTCTCGCTTCGGGAAGTCGCGCCGGCATTTCGGCTACGACCTGCAGGCCGCGCACTACGTCGAGGCAGTGTCGCGCCTCACTGGCGTGACACCGCGCTTCGTCTACGTCGCCGTCGAGTCGGTGCACCCGCACACGGTGTGGGTCTACGAGATGAGCGCGGACGAATTGCGGCAGTCACGCGACGCGCTGGAGACGCTGAAGACGCGTTTTCAAGAGGCCCGCGCCGCTGCCGAGCGTCAGAGCGAAACGCCCGCCCAGGGGTAGCGGGCACCCGTCGCCCGGGCGCGCCTGCAAAAGATGACGGCGCCCACCCCAACTGGCACGGAGTCCGCTAACCGGGATGCTCCATCCCGTTCCCGCATGGACGCGACGCAGCCGGCGCAACCTCGAAGGCCAACCATCCGGGATATAGTCGCGGCCCATCGCACCCAGGGTGCGGGATGCTGCGCCGCGCACGCGTCAACCACTGGAGACACCAATGCAGAGAATCACCCTGACACGCTTCCTGATCGAGCGACAGCGTGACCGTCACCTGATCGAGGCAGACCTGCGCGTGCTCATCGAGGTGGTGGCGCGCGCCTGCAAGGGCATCAGCATCGCCATTGGCAAGGGTGGGCTCGCGGGCATGCTCGGCAATGCCGGGTCGGAGAACGTTCAGGGCGAGGTGCAGAAGAAACTCGACGTGATCTCCAACGAGATCCTGCTCGAGGCCAACGAATGGGGCGGACATCTGGCGGCCATGGCCTCCGAGGAGATGGACTACCCCTACACCATCCCCAACCGCTATCCGAAGGGTGAATACCTTCTGCTGTTCGACCCGCTCGACGGCTCGTCCAACATCGACGTCAATGTCTCGGTGGGCACGATCTTCTCGGTGCTGCGCTGCCCGGAAGGCGTGAGCGTTCCGACCGACGCGCATTTCCTTCAGCCGGGCGCGCGCCAGGTATGCGCCGGCTATGCCGTCTACGGCCCGACCACGCTGCTGGTACTGACGCTGGGCGACGGCGTGCACTGCTTCACGCTCGACCGCGAGGTCGGCAGCTTCGTGCTCACCCAGCAGGATCTGCGGATTCCCGAGGACACGAAGGAGTTCTCGATCAACATGTCCAACATGCGCCACTGGGAAGCACCGGTACGGCGCTACATCGACGAACTGCTGGCGGGCAGGAGCGGCCCGCGCGGCAAGGACTTCAACATGCGCTGGGTCGCTTCGATGGTGGCGGACGTGCACCGTATTCTCACCCGCGGCGGAATCTTCATGTACCCCCGGGATGCGCGCGAACCGGGCAAGCCCGGCAAGCTGCGACTGCTCTACGAAGCCAACCCCATGGCCATGATCGTGGAGCAGGCAGGCGGCGCGGCCACCAACGGCGTGCAACGCATCCTGGACCTGCAGCCCGAGGCCCTGCACCAGCGGGTGGCAGTGTTCATGGGGTCGCGGCACGAGGTGGAGCGCATCACGGGCTATCACACCGAGCAGTGATCGCCCCGCGCCTGGACAACAAAAAAGCCGGACCTGCGTCCGGCTTTTTTGTTGTCCAGGCGGAGACCGACCGGCTTTCCGGCCGGCGGCTGCTCTCAGCTCAGGTGACCGCTGATGAGCTTGGTCATCTCGAACATGGACACCTGCTTCTTGCCGCCGAAGACGTTCTTGAGCTTGTCGTCGGCGTTGATCATGCGCTTGTTCTTGGCGTCCTGCAGGCTGTGCTTCTTGATGTATTCCCACACTTTCTTGGTGACTTCGGTGCGGGGCAGCGGCTTGTCGCCCACCACGGCGGCCAGGATCGCGCTGGGCGTCATGGGCTTCATGAAGGCGGCGTTGGGCGTGCGCTTGGCGGCGGGCGCGGCGGCCTTCTTGGCCGGGGCTGCTGCCTTCTTGGCCGGAGCTGCGGCTTTCGCGGCCGGAGCCGCCTTCTTGGCCGCAGGCTTCTTGGCGGGCGCTGCGGCCTTCTTCGCGGCGGGCTTGGCGGCGGGTTTCTTCGCAGCAGGTGTCTTGCTCACAGCCATTTGAGTTGCCTCCAATGTCGGAACGGTAGGGGACGGTGACGTTGTTGTGATCGGCTCTGCATCAGGAGCGCAGGGGAGAATGCACAAATCGTCTGGGCATGACAAGAGCTTCCCCGTCGATCTCCCAGTGATGGCGGGACGAAGCCGCCACCGCGACCCACCGGCGCAACGTCGGCAGCGCATGCTGCACCGCACTTTCAGCCCCCCGTCCCGCCCCGCCGTGGTGCACCACCGGGCCGGCGAGGTCGATACCGCCCGCCTGGTCAGGCCTCGCCTCGTCCCCGTGAGCGCTGCGGGAAGGCCGACCGGAACTTCGCCAGCTTGGGGGCGACCACGAACTGGCAATACGGCTGATAGGGGTTCCGCGCAAGGTAGTCGCGGTGATAGTCCTCGGCCGGATGAAACACCGGCCCCGGCAGGATCTCGGTGACGATGGGCGCGGCGAACGCGTGGTCTCGAGTGAACTCGGCCACCACGTCGCGCGCCACCTTCTCCTGCACGGCGTCGTGGAAGAAGATCGCCGAGCGGTACTGGGAGCCGACGTCGTTGCCCTGACGGTCGGGCGTGGTCGGGTCGTGGATGGCGAAGAACACCTCCAGCACATCGCGGTAGCCGATGCGCGCAGGGTCGAACACCACCCGCACCACCTCGACGTGACCGGTGTCGCCCTCGCATACCTCGCGGTAGGTGGGCCGGTCGGTATGGCCGCCGGTGTAGCCGGACTGCACCTCGAGCACGCCCTCCATGTCGAGATAGACCGCCTCCAGGCACCAGAAACAGCCGCCCCCCAGCGTGGCCACTTCGGTCCCGGCCGTCTCCTGTTGCATCATCTGCGTCATGATCACTCCTTCCTTGCATTCGTCCACTTTCACGAGACCCGGCCCATGAGCCTGCCCGCGCTCGCCTGCAGCCTGACCCTGTCCGCCCTGTCGTGGCAGGCCATCGACGACGTTGTGATGGGCGGCGTGTCCGCGAGTTCCGCCCGGGTCACGGAACAGGGCACCGTACAGTTCTCCGGCCGTGTATCCCTGGAGAACAACGGCGGCTTCGCTTCGATACGCAGCGCCGACCGCCGCCTCGACCTGTCGGGGGGAACAGGAGTCGCCCTGAGGGTGCGCGGCGACGGCAAGCGCTACAAGCTGAGCCTGCGCACAGGTGGCGGCTTCGACGGGGTGCAGTATCAGGCGCCCTTCGACACCACGGCGGATCAGTGGCAGGTGGTACCGCTGCCCTTCGAGGCCTTCGAGCCGCGCTGGCGGGGGCGGCTGGTGCCGGACGCGCCAGCCCTCGACCCGGCAGCCGTGCTGTCCATCGGCGTGGTCATCGCCGACCGTCAGGCCGGCCCCTTCAGCCTGGAGCTGGACTGCCTGGGCCCGCTCACCGTGTCGGCACGATGATCGCCCTGCTGCAGCGCGTGACCCACGCCAGCGTCGTGGTGAATGGGAAGACCACCGGTGAAATCGGCCCGGGTCTGCTGGTGTTGCTCTGCGTCGAGCCGGCGGACACACCCGCCGACGCCGAGCGTCTGATCGGGCGCCTGCTCGACTACCGGGTGTTCGCCGACGAGGCCGGGCGCATGAACCGCAGCCTGCGGCAGGTGGGCGGAGGCCTGCTGCTGGTGCCGCAGTTCACTCTGGCCGCCGACACGCGCTCGGGCACCCGGCCGGGCTTTTCCCGTGCGGCCCCGCCCGATCTGGCGCGCGCCCTGTTCGACCATGCACTGCAGCACGCCCGCAGCGTACACACCCCGGTCGGCGCCGGGGTCTTCGGTGCCCACATGCAGGTGTCCCTGCTCAACGACGGCCCCGTCACCTTCTGGCTGACCAGCGGCCAGCGCTCCTGACCAGGCTGTGGCGGCTGGCATCGGGCCGCGAATTCCCCCTCGACCGACAGGTGTTCTTCCCGTAAAGCCCATGCTCCGCATGCCGTAAACGATTCGTCGAAAGCGCGATGAAAGCGGGCAGAGGATGGCGCGGAAAGCCGGGGCGGCACGCCCCGCGAGAAAAAGGACGAACAGGAGACCGTGGTTCGAGTCACTCGAATCGCGCTGTCTGCTGTCGGCCGATCTCGTCCCGGTCGACCTGTCCCAGCCCCCGCCGGAACTCCCGGCGCCGCAGGTCATCTCCGACACCCTGACCCGCAACGCCCGCGAACTGGTGGTGATCGATGCCGGGGTTGCCGACGCCGGCGCCCTGGTGGACCTCATCCGCAACCGGACCGACCGTCCGGTGGAGGTGGTGCACCTCGATGCCGAAAAGGACGGCCTGACCCAGATCACCGCCCTGCTCGATGGGCGGACCCGGGTGGACGCCCTGCACCTCATCTCCCATGGTCGCGAAGGCGTGCTGCAGCTGGGCGCGCGCACCCTGGACCAGGCGGCACTCGAGGCCGGCGCCGACCAGCTGCGCGCCTGGCAGGCCGCGCTCGGGGCCGAGGCCGACATCCTGCTCTATGGCTGCGACCTCGCCGGCAACGCCGCGGGCGCGGCGTTCATGCAGACCCTGGCGCACCTCACCGGCGCCGACGTGGCCGCCAGCACCGACGCCACCGGGCCGGCCACCCTCGGCGCCGACTGGGACCTGGAGGCGCGTGTCGGGTCGGTCGAGACCAAGGAGATCGTCGATGCGGTGCAGGCCGTGCACTGGCAGCATCAACTCGCCCTGATCGCCGAGGATCCGTTCAACGGGTCGGGCACCCTGGCCGGCAGCTTCGGCGGGACGGGCTGGACGGGCACCTGGGCGATGTTCGAAGGGCCATCGAACCGGTTCCGGTTGCAGGCGCCCGGCCTGACCCCCGCCGGGTCGATGGACACGCCCTCCGTAAGCGCCGTTTACACGTCCTCGAGCACGGATTCCGAGATCGAGCGCAGGCTCGCCTCGCCCATCGGACAGGATGGAACGACCACCTGGATCGGCTTCCTGCTCCAGGCGGGAAATACCAACGTCAGCGACTACACGGGCATCGTGCTCGGTGGCGAGCTGCTCGGGGCGACCAAGGTTTTCGCCGGATACACCCGCACCGGGTTCTACATCGAGCAGCAGCGTGGCGCGCTGGCAACGCAGGTGGGGGGCCTCATTCCGGTCACCGGGCAGACCTACCGTGTGGTCTTGCGCATCCAGTCGACCGCACTGGGCGATACGATCACGATGTACGTCAATCCGCCCGCCGACGACCCGGACAGCGGCCTCGGAACCCGCGCCACCGCCACCAATCTGGACCCCGGCGCCTTCGCCCGCGTGGCGCTCGCCTCTGGCACGGGCAACTCTGCACTGGATGAACTGAGAATTGGCACGACCTACGCGGATGTCGTGCTGGGTGCCGTCCCCGATGGCACGAACTCCGCCCCGGAGTTGAACGCCGCCAAGAGCCCTGTGCTCGCAGCCGTCGACGAGGATGCCGGGATGCCGGACGGAGCCGTCGGCACGCTGGTGTCGGACCTTGTGGATCTCGACACCGCGGCAGGCGGACTGGACAACGTCACCGACCCGGATGCCGGCGCGGTCACCGGTATCGCTGTCACCGGCATCGCCAGCACCAACGGGAGCTGGTACTACACCACCGATGGCGGCACCCAGTGGCTCACGCTGGACGCAGCGTCCGACAGCAATGCGCTGTTGCTGGCCGCGAACGATTCCACCCGGGTGTACTTCAGGCCCGAGGGCAGCCTCCCTGGAGACATGTCCGGCACGATGACCTTCCGAGCCTGGGACCAGAGCAGCGGTACCGCCGGAACCCGTGCCAACACCAGCACCAACGGCGGCAGCTCCGCCTTCTCGAGCGCGACCGACACGGTCTCGGCGAACGTCACCCTGACCAACGACGCCCCCACCCTCACCGAGGGCGCCAATCACGTCCTGACCCCGACGGACGAGAACACGGCCTCGTCCGGCACGGCGGTGTCGGTGATCCTCGGCGGCGTAGGCGCGAACGACGTCGACAGTGGCGCGCTCCGCGGCATCGCCGTGACGTCGGTGAACGGGAACGGGACCTGGCAATACTCCACCGACGGCGCCACCTGGACCGGCTTCGGTGCACTCGGCGCCACCAACGCCCTGCTGCTGGCCGCCGATGCCCAGGTGCGCTACCAGCCCGACCAGCGCAACGGCGAAACCGCGGGCTTCGGTTTCCGCGCCTGGGACCAGACCACCGGGACGGCGTCGGGCAACAGTGCACCGAGCACTGCGGACCCGGGCTCCGGCGGCGGCACCACCGCCTTCAGCACTGCCAGCGCCACCGTCTCCATCGTGGTGGGCAGCGTCAACGACGCGCCAGCACTCGACGCCACCCGCACGCCGGCCGACATCACGGTCAGCGAGGACGCCGGTGCGCCTGCGGGGGCCGTCGGCACGCTGATCACTGCGCTGGTCGATTTCGCCACCCCGGGCGGGCAGGTGGACAACGTCACCGACCACGACACGGGAGCCATCACCGGCATCGCGGTCACGGGCACGGACAACACCCACGGCACCTGGCACTTCTCGACCGACAACGGCACGACCTGGACCGCGCTGGGGACACCCGCTGTGACCAGCGCCCGCCTGCTGGCTGCGGACGGCAATACGCGCGTGTACTTCCAGCCGCTGCCGAATTACTTCGGGAGTTCGGCGGGTGCACTGACCTTCCGCGCCTGGGACCAGACCAGCGGCAGCAACGGCGCAACGGCGGATACGGCGGCCAACGGCGGCAGCACGGCGTTCTCCGAGCAGTTGGACACGGTCGCTCTCACCGTGAACGCGGTGAACGACGCACCGTCGATCACCAACGGCTACACCCATGTGCTGCCGAACACGGACGAGAACACCACCTCGTCCAGCACCTTCGTGACGGACATCGTGACCGGGGCCGGATGGACCGACGCGGATGGCGCGGCACCGCTCGGCCTCGCGGTCACCTCGACCATCGGCAACGGTGCCTGGTCCTACTCCACCAACGGCACCACCTGGCAGCCCTTCGGCTCGGTGAGCAGCACCAGCGCCCTGCTGCTGGGGGCCGGCACGCGCGTGCGCTATGCACCGGACGGGAACAACGGCGAGACCGCCAGCTTCGGCTTCCGCGCCTGGGACCAGAGCACCGGCACGGCTTCCACCAACAGCACACGCGGATTGTTCAATCCCGGCAGCGGCGGCGGCAGCAGCGCCTTCTCGGCAAATACAGCCGCCGCAACGATGACTGTGACGAGCGTCAACGATGCGCCGCAACTGACCCCGACGACCCTGACGCTCACGATCTCCGAGGACACGCCCGCGCCCGCCGGCAATGTTGGCGCAAGTGTCGCTGCGATGCTGGATCTGAACCCGCCGGCCGGCGGCTGGGACAACGTGACGGACCCGGACACCGGGGCCGTCACCGGCATCGCGATCACCGGTACGAGCAGCACATTGGGCAGCTGGTGGTACACGACAAATCAAGGCGTCACCTGGACCGCGATGGGCAGCCCCTCGCCGACCGCCGCCCTGCTGCTGGCAGCCGACCCGACCAGTCACAGCACCCAGATCTACTTCCAGCCCAACGCCAATGTGCACGGGTCCCTGAGCAACGCGCTGACCTTCCGGGCGTGGGATCAGACTTCCGGGAACACAGACACGACGACAAACGGTGGCATCACGGCCTTCTCGTCGACGACAGGCAGGGTCAATCTTGCGATCGACAACGTTAACGACGCCCCCGTGGCTGCCGGCGAGGCCACGCTGGCGGCGGTGAGCCAGGGAGACCAGGCTCCCCAGGGTGCACTGGTCTACGATCTTTTCGCCGCCAATTTCGACAACAGCATCGACGCGCCCAACAACTCTCCGCTCTCCGCGGTCGCCGTCATCGCCAATACGGCGGACCCGGCGCACGGCCGCTGGCAGTACTCCTCCGACGGCACGACCTGGGTCAATGTCCCGACCAGCGGGCTGGGCGACACCAGCGCCCTGGTGCTGCCGGTGTCCTATCGGCTGCGCTTCCTGCCCTCGGGCAGCTTCGTCGGCGATCCGGCGGCACTGACGGTGCGGCTGGCAGACGGCAGCGGTGACGATTCGTTCGCGACATCGCGCGACATCGCGCTCTCCACCGGACCGGGCAGCGGCATCGGCGGCATCGGCAACTACTCTGCCGCCACCGTCCCGCTCCGCACCACGGTGCTGGCCAACACCGCGCCGGTCCTCGACGCCACGCGGACGCCGCCGGCCATCAGCGTCACCGAAGACGCCGCCGCGCCGTCCGGCACCGTCGGCAGGCTGGTGTCCACGCTGGTGGACTTCGCGTCGCCCGCCGGCCAGGTGGACAACGTCAGCGACACCGACACCGGTGCGCTGCTGGGCATCGCCATCACCGCCGCCGACGCGAGCCAGGGGACCTGGCACTTCAGCACCAACAATGGCGGGACGTGGACCGCGCTGGGCACCCCCTCCGCGAGCGCTGCACGGCTGCTGGCCGCCGACGCCAACACACGGCTCTACTTCCGGCCCAATGCCAACGTCCACGGCAGCATCGCCAACGCGCTGACCTTCCGCGCATGGGACCGGACCTCGGGCAGCAATGGGACGACCACCGACACGAGTGCCGCGGGCGGCGCCAGCGCCTTCTCCACCGCCACCGACACCGTCGCCGTCAACGTGACCCCTGTCAACGACG
>JBEICA010000330.1:0-3683 GCA_040373665.1 Burkholderiales bacterium
CCGCCGCACATCGGTGCGATGGTGGTGGGCGTCGTGGTGCGCAACGCGCTGGACGCCCTGGGATTGCGTCGCGTCCGTGGCGACACCGTGGATCTCATTGCCTCCGTCATGCTCGCCTTCTTCCTGACCGTCGCCATGATGAGCCTCAACCTCATCGAGGTCGGCGGTGCGGCCCTGCCCATGCTGGTCATGCTCGCGGCCCAGGTCGTGCTGATGGCCGTTTTCGCGGCCACAATCACCTACCGTGTGATGGGGCGAGACTACGATGCGGCGGTCATGGCCGCCGGGCACTGCGGCTTCGGCCTTGGCGCCACGCCCAATGCGGTGGCCAACATGAAGTCCCTGGTGGATCGCCTGGGCCCGGCGCCGCGCGCGTTCCTCGTCATCCCGTTGGTGGGCGCGGTGTTGATCGACTTCGCCAACGCCCTCAACGTGACCCTGTTCCTCAACCTGCTGCGATGAGGTGGCGGGCGGGTTCGCGCCATGGCGGCGGGTGCGCACGCCGGTCGTGGCTGTCCCGGGGCATCCCGTAGAATCGCGGCTTCCGCACGGGCAGGGCACTGCCCATCCAACACAAGGGGGAGAGAAATGAACAAGCTCGATTTGGCGGGGCGCTCGGCCATCGTCACCGGTGGCGCGTCCGGCATCGGCCTGGCCGTGGTGCAGCGGCTCGCTGCGTCCGGCGCCAACGTCGCCATCTGGGACGTCAACGACGCGACCCTCGAGGCCGCCGCCCGCTCCGTCTCGGGCGTCAAGGTGCACACCGCCCGGGTGGACGTGACGAGCCTCGAGCAGGTGCAGGCCGCCTTCGACGCGAGTGTCGCCGCCCTCGGAAAGATCGACGCCATCGTCAACAGCGCCGGCATCGCCGGGCAGAACGCCACGGTCATCGACTACCCGGCGGAGGAATGGCGCCGCGTGTTCGACATCAACATGCACGGCACCTTCTACTGCTGCAAGGCGGCGGCGAAGCACATGGTCGACAACGGTTACGGCCGCATCGTCAATATCGCCTCGGTCGCGGGCAAGGAGGGCAACCCCAACGCCTCCGCCTACAGCGCTTCCAAGGCGGCGGTGATCGGCTTCACCAAGTCGCTGGGCAAGGAACTGGCGAAGAACAACATCACCGTGAATTGCGTGACACCCGCGGCGGTCAAGACGCCGATTTTCGACCAAGTCGCGCAATATCACATCGACTTCATGCTCTCGAAGATCCCGATGGGTCGTTTCGGGCTCACCGAGGAGATCGCGGCCATGGTGGCTTGGCTGTGCACCGAGGATTGCTCCTTCACCACCGGCGGCGTGTTCGACCTCTCCGGCGGTCGCGCCACCTACTGATGCCGGTCACGGCGGCAGGGCGGGACTGTTCCCGCCCTGCCGCTGGCGCGCCGCGCGCCCGTCCGTGACGCCGGGGGCGGGCGCAAGCGTTCCTCCCGGGCCGGCCTGCCTGTTCCGCCTTATCGGAGCCTGAAATGAAGATCAAAGCCGCCGTCATCCGCGAGATGGGCCTTCAGCAGCCCTACGCCCAGTCGCGTCCCATGTCCATCGAGGAAGTCGAGCTCGCCCCGCCGCAACAGCGCGAGGTGCTGGTGCAGGTGAAGGCCGCGAGCCTGTGTCACTCCGACCTGTCGACGGTCAATGCCGACCGCCCACGCCAGATGCCCATGGTGCTCGGACACGAGGCGGCCGGTGTGGTGGTGGAGCTCGGGCCTGGTGTCGACGACCTCGCGGTCGGCGACCACGTCGTGATGGTGTTCGCGCCCAGTTGCGGCGAGTGCGTGGCCTGCAAGGAGGGCCACCCCGGTCGCTGCGAGCCCGGGCAGAAGGCCAATGGCGCCGGCACCCTGCTGGGTGGCGGCATGCGGCTGTCGCAGAACGGGCAGCCGGTCTACCACCACGTCGGTGTGTCCGCCTTCGCGGAATACTGCGTGGTCAACCGCGGCTCTCTGGTGAAGATCGACAAGCAGCTACCCTGGGACGAGGCCGCCATGTTCGGCTGCGCCGTGCTCACCGGCGTGGGTGCCGCGCTCAACACGGCGCAGGTGTTCCCCGGGGCGAAGGTGGCAGTGGTCGGGCTCGGCGGCGTGGGCCTCAACGCCATGTTCGGCGCCCAGGTGGCCGGGGCGAGCCAGGTGGTGGCGATCGACATCCACGACGACAAGCTCGAACTCGCCAAGAGCCTCGGCGCCACCGACGTGGTCAACGCGCGCGACCCCGACGCCATCCAGAAGGTGAAGGAGATCACCAACGGGGGTGTCGACTTCGGCCTCGAGATGGCCGGCTCGGTGCAGGCCATGGAGCTGGCGTACCGTGTCACGCGGCGTGGCGGCACCACGGTCACCGCCGGTCTGCCCCATCCCGACCACCGCTGGCCGTTGCAGCACGTCAACCTCACGGCCGAGGAGCGCACCGTGAAGGGCAGCTACGTCGGCTCCTGCGTGCCGCCGCGCGACATGCCGCGCTACATCGACCTGTATCGCCGTGGCCGGCTGCCGGTCGACCGGCTCATGAGCGACCACATTCGGCTGGAGGACATCAACGAGGGCTTCGACCGCCTGGCCTCCGGCCATACGGTGCGACAGATCATCGTGCTCTGAGACTCTCTTCCTGGTCCCGGGGCCAGGGACCAGGAACCCGATCCATGTTTGCAGCAACCGCACTCGTTTCCTTCGCCTCCCGCCTGCTGGACACCGCCGGCATGGAGCCGGCCAAGTCCGCGGTGATCGCCGAGGTGCTCGTCGAGGCCGATCTCATGGGCCATGACACCCATGGCCTCAACCTGCTCGCGCCCTATCTCGCCGACATCCGCAAGGGCACGCTGAAGACCCGGGGCGAGCCGAGGGTGGTGGCGGACTTCCCCGCGGCGCTGACCTGGGACGGCGACCGCCTTCCAGGCACCTGGCTGGTGACCCGCGCCATCGATCTCGCCATCCCGCGGGCGCGGCAGTTCGGCACGTGCACGGTGTCGATCCGTCGCAGCCACCACATCGCCTGCCTCGCGGCCTACCTGAAACGCGTGACCGACGAGGGGCTGGTGATCCTGCTCATGACCTCCGCGCCGGAGAACCACTCGGTGGCGCCGCACGGGGCGCGCAGCGGGGCGATCACGCCCAACCCGATCGCCGCAGGCTGGCCGACCCGGGGTGATCCGGTGCTGATCGACGTATCCATGTCCATCACCACCAATGGCATGGTGGGCCGTGTGGCGAAGGAGGGTGGGCGCCTGCCCGGCAAGTGGCTGGTGGATGCCGAGGGCAACGCCACCGACGACCCCGCCGCGGTTAGCGGCGAGGCCCGGGGGGCGCTGCTGCCCATGGGCGGGCTGGAATACGGGCACAAGGGTTACGCCCTCGGCCTTCTGGTGGAGGCGATGACCCAGGGTTTCTGCGGCCACGGGCGCGCCGACCCGGTGGAGGGCTGGACCGGCGAGGTCTTCCTGCAGGTGCTGGACCCGGCGCTGTTCTCGGGGTTGGACGCGTTCACCCGGCAGACGCAGTGGGTGGCGGACGCCTGTCATGCCGCCGCGCCGCGGCCCGGTGTCGAGCGGGTGCGCCTGCCCGGCGAGGCCGGACTGGCCCGCCGCGCCCGCGCGCTGGCGGAGGGCGTGCGCCTGCACCCGGGCATCCTGCCGCAGCTCGAACCGTGGGCGCGGGAGTTCGGTGTACCCCTGCCGCCGGCGGCCG
>JBEICA010000391.1:0-2562 GCA_040373665.1 Burkholderiales bacterium
CAGTGCCGATGGTTACATCCTGACCAACGCCCACGTCGTCGAGGCCGGTGACGACATCACCGTCCGCCTGAGTGACAAGCGCGAGTTCGTCGCCAAGGTCATCGGCAGTGACCGCCGGTCTGATGTCGCGCTCATCAAGATCGACGCCACCGGGTTGCCCGCGGTGAAGATCGGCGACACGGCCAAGCTCAGGGTGGGGGAGTGGGTGCTGGCCATCGGCTCGCCGTTCGGTTTCGAGAGCACGGTGACTGCCGGTATCGTCAGTGCCAAGGGGCGCTCGCTGCCGCAGGAGAATTTCACACCTTTCATCCAGACAGATGTGGCGATCAATCCGGGCAACTCCGGCGGGCCGCTGTTCAACCTCCGGGGCGAGGTCGTGGGCATCAACTCACAGATCTACAGCCGTACCGGCGGGTTCATGGGCCTGTCCTTCGCCATCCCCATCGATGTGGCGATTGACATCGCCAACCAGCTTCGTACCACCGGCAAGGTGACGCGCGGTCGCATCGGGGTGGTGATCCAGGAGGTCACGAAGGAGCTCGCCGAATCCTTCGGCCTGTCCAAGCCGCAGGGCGCTCTGGTCAACTCGGTCGAGAAGGGTGGTCCCGCCGACAAGGCCGGGATCGAGACCAGCGACGTCATTCTCAAGTTCGACGGCAAGCCGGTGGTGAGTTCAGCCGATCTCCCGCGTCTGGTCGCCGCCACCCGTCCCGGCACCAAGTCCACGGTACAGGTGTGGCGCAAAGGGGCGTCGAAGGATCTCAGCGTGGTGGTCGGCGAGCTCGGAGAGGACAAGCGCACCGGCGAGCGCGGCAAGGGTCAGGGACCTGGCAAGGGCGGCGAGACGACCATTGCCCGCCTCGGTCTGGCGCTCGTCGAGTTGTCAGCCGAGCAACGCAAGGAGCTGGGTGTATCCGGAGGCCTGCTGGTCGAGGATGCCAAGGGCAACGCCTCCAAGGCCGGCATCCGGCGCGGCGATGTCCTTCTGGCAATCAACAATCAGGACGTGAAATCCGTCGATCAGGTCAACCAGATCATCGCCCAGTTCGAGAAGGCGCGAAGTGTCGCGCTGCTCATCCGGCGCGGCGACGCATCCCTCTACATCCCGCTGCGCCTCAACGGCGGCAACTGATCCGGCTGCCAGCCCGCTCGTCCCTCCGGCTCCGAATGGGCTAGAATTCGGGGCTCACCTACCTCACCTGAGAAAAGGGGCATGCAATGCCCCTTTTCCACTCGATGCAGCACATCCGCAACTTCTCCATCATCGCTCACATCGACCACGGCAAGTCCACGCTTGCCGACCGGTTCATCGAATTCTGCGGCGGCCTCTCCAATCGCGAGATGTCGCAGCAAGTGCTCGATTCCATGGACCTCGAGCGCGAGCGGGGCATCACCATCAAGGCCCAGACGGCGGCTCTGCGTTACCGCGCTCTGGACGGACAGGAGTACCACCTCAACCTGATCGACACCCCCGGTCACGTCGATTTCTCCTATGAGGTGTCGCGCTCGCTGGCGGCCTGTGAGGGTGCGTTGCTGGTGGTGGATGCTTCACAGGGTGTCGAGGCGCAGACCGTGGCGAACTGTTACACCGCGATCGAGCAGGGTGTCGAGGTGGTGCCGGTGCTCAACAAGATCGACCTCCCGTCGGCCGAGCCAGAGCGTGTGATCGGCGAGATCGAGGACATCGTCGGCATCCCCGCGGGGGATGCGGTGCGGGCCAGTGCGAAGACCGGCATGGGCATCCAGGACATCCTCGAGGCGGTGATCGCGCGCATCCCGCCGCCCAAGGGTGACCCCGCCGGGCCGCTGAAGGCCCTGGTCATCGATTCCTGGTTCGACAACTATGTCGGTGTGGTCATGCTGGTGCGGGTGGTCGACGGGACGCTGGAGCCGAAAGACAAGCTGTTGCTGATGTCGAGCGGTGCGTCTTACCTGTGCGAGCAGGTCGGGGTGTTCACGCCCAAGTCGCGCCAGGTGGAGCGGCTGTCGGCGGGCGAGGTGGGTTTCGTCATCGCCGGCATCAAGGAGTTGAAGGACGCCCGTGTCGGCGACACCATGACCAAGGCCAATCAGCCGGCGCTCGAGCCGCTGCCTGGGTTCAAGGAGATCAAGCCCCAGGTGTTCGCCGGCCTGTATCCGGTGGAGTCGAATCAGTACGAAGCGCTGCGCGACGCGCTCGAAAAGCTGCACCTGAACGATTCCTCGCTGCAGTACGAGCCCGAGACGTCCCAGGCGCTCGGCTTCGGCTTCCGTTGCGGGTTCCTCGGGCTGCTCCACATGGACATCGTCCAGGAGCGGCTGGAACGCGAGTACGACATGGACCTCATCACCACAGCACCCACGGTGGTCTACCAGGTGGTGATGCGAGACGGTACCGTGGTGGAGGTGGAGAATCCTTCGCGACTGCCCGAACCGTCCAAGATCGAGGAAATCCGCGAGCCCATCATCACCGCCACCATTCTGGTCCCGCAGGATTACGTCGGTCCGGTGATCACCCTGTGCACGCAGAAGCGGGGCGCGCAGCGCAATCTCCAGTACTCCGGCCGTCAGGTGGTGCTGACC
>JBEICA010000014.1:0-27689 GCA_040373665.1 Burkholderiales bacterium
GCCTCCTCCACACGGGTGAGGATCTCGCGCGCCTCGCCCAGGAAGAGCTTGCCCGCGGCGCTGAGCTCGATGCGCTTGCCCACGCGGTTGAACAGCTGCACGCCCAGCTCCTGCTCGAGAGCGCGGATCTGCTGGCTCAGCGGGGGCTGCTGGATGCACAGGCGCGCCGCCGCGCGCGTCATGTGCTCCTCCTCCGCGACGGCCACGAAGTAGCGCAGATGCCTGAGTTCCATGAGAGGGTTCGGCTTGGGGTGTGGGCGCGCCCCGCTCCAGCGCGCAGGCCGGCATGCTGCGCGGCACGAAAGCCCTTGTCTGTCGGGTCTTTCCCGGGCGCCGCCAGCCCCCTGCGCGGACAGGGCCCGGGCAGCGTGGACTCAGCGGGCACGCTGCCGGCACCGGGTCTGCACTAGCCCAACGCCTCCCGCAAGGCAGCCAACTGAGCCCGGAACTCGGCTTCGCTCTCGCCAGACTCCAGGCAGCGAAGATCCAGCCAGAGCCGGTTGTCGCAGACACGGCCGATGACGGGCAGCGGCAAGGCGCGAAGCGCCGCACCGAGCTCGTCGAGAGCGCGGCCCGCTCCCTTGCGCTCGGCCGGCGTCACAGCCAGGCCTGCGGAAGGCAGGGTATCGACGGGCAGCGAGCCCGAGCCGATCTGGCCCTGCATGTCGATCACCTCGGTGCTGAACCGCGGAGCGACCGCCTGCGCAAAGGGCTCGAGCAAACGACGCGCCATCCCGCGGATGTCCTGCTGTGGACGAACCAGCAAACGCAGGGTGGGCAGATCCTGGGCCAGCCGCTCCGGGCGCAGGTACAACATCAAGGTGGCTTCGAGCGCGGCCAGGGGCAGCTTGCTCATGCGCAGCGCCCGCTTCATGGGAAATTGCTTGATGCGTCCCACGGCCTCACGTGTTCCCACGATGAGGCCCGCCTGGGGTCCGCCAAGCAACTTGTCGCCGCTGAAAGTGACGACGTCGCAGCCAGCTCGCACCATGTCCTGGGGCAGGGGTTCGCGCGGCAGGCCCCACGCCGAGAGGTCCACGAGTGAGCCGCTGCCGAGATCCGAGGCGAGCAAGACCCCACGCGCATGCGCGACACCTGCGAGCTGAGCCTCGCTGACCGACGCGGTGAAGCCCTGGACCACGTAATTGCTCGTATGGACCTTCATCAGCAGCGCCGTACGCTCCCCGATGGCACGCTCGTAGTCTTGCGGATGCGTGCGGTTGGTCGTGCCGACCTCGACCAGCCTGACACCGGCTGCCGCCATGACATCAGGCATTCGGAAGGCACCCCCGATCTCGACCAGTTCACCTCGGGAGACGATGACTTCACGGTCCCGTGCGAGTGCCGCGAGCGTGAGCAGAACCGCGGCTGAATTGTTGTTGACGACGGTGGCCGCCTGGGCACCCGTGATCGTGCACAGGAGCTCCTCGACCAGAGAGTCTCTGTCCCCTCGGCGCCCCTCAGCAAGGTCGTACTCGAGGTTGTTCGGCCCCGACATCATGACCATGAGGTGTTGCAATGCCGGCTCGGCCAGCAAGGCACGCCCCAGGTTGGTGTGGAGCACCGTGCCCGTGAGATTGAAGACGCGCCGCATCCGAGGCGTGAGGCGCTGGCTGATCCGCTGCCGAAGCATCGTCTCGAGGCACTCGGGCTGCAGTTGGGCGCTCACGAGCTCACCCGCGAGAACCTGGCCGCGCAAGACCTCCAGCAAGGTGCGGGCCTCGCTGCTGACCAAGGCATGACCATGCTCGGCGACCAGTGTGCGTCCACCCGCGCTGCGCAGCAGGCGATCGACCGCAGGCAAGTCCCAGGGGCTGGCTTTGTCTTCCGACATGGGCTCAGAAAAGGCAGGCCTGCGCTCCGCGGCACCCTGCGGCGGCATCGGGCTCACGTCGATGAACCCAGAACCATCATCGCATCCAGGGGCCATGCCCCCATCCCCCGCGGCAGGACACGCACCGGGTTGATCTCGATCTCCTGGATGTCGGGATGGCCCAGCATGACGGCCGAGACGGCCTCGACGACACCGATCAGGGCGTCCACGTCAGCGTGCGGTCGGCCGCGGGCGCCCTCCAGCAAGGGCCAGACGCGAAGCGTGCGGACGAGCGCCGATGCCTCACCGGGTACGAGTGGCAATGCGGCGACGACCATGTCACGAAGCACCTCGGCATGGATGCCGCCGGCACCCACGGCGATCACGGGCCCGAAGACGGGGTCTCGCCGAGCACCCACGATCAGTTCCACGCCGTCACGCACCATCGGCGCGACGATGACACCCTGGACCCGAAGCCCGGGAGAGTGCTGACGCGCGGCAGCCAGGATGCGGGCATGGGCGGCACGCACCTCACGCTCGCCGCGAAGGTCCAGGGCAACGGCCCCGGCCTCCGTCTTGTGGGGCAGATCGGCCGCACAGACCTTGAGGGCCACGGGACCCTCGATGGACATCGCGTGCGTCACGGCTTCGTCCGCGGTGTGCACCAGCCGCTCGCCGGGCAAGGCGACGCCGAACCCGGCCAGGAGCAACTTGGTCTTGGTCTCGGAGCAGCGGCCGGCGTCGCCGTCAGGCACCAGCGGCGCTCCCACCCAGGGCGGCAGGGAAAAGCTGCGCGTCGGCTTCGACCGGGTTCGTTGATGGCGGCACAAGGCGGCCATGGCGCGGATGGCACGCGTCGGGCTGGGAAGCACCGGGATACCGTCCTCCAGAAGCTGGGCGATGATGCCCGGCGGACCCGCGGTCCATGCGACGACCAGGGGTTTGGAGACGTCCTTGGCCACCGCACGAAGGGTCTGCGCGATGCGCTCGCCATGACGTCGCCCCAGGCCGAGAAAGAAGACCACCGCATCCACGCCAGGATCCGCCAGCAGGCTGCGCAGCGCTCCCTCGAGCATTTGCGGCTCCGCGAGGAACTGACCCGTCAGGTCCACCGGATTGCGAGTGGAGCCGAACGCAGGAACGATGGCCGACAGGGCCTGCGTCGTGTCGGGCCGGAGACTTGCCAGTTCGAGGCCCAGAGTGTCGATCGCGTCGGCGAGCATGACGCCTGCGCCCCCGGACATCGTCAACACCCCGATGCGCGGCCCGTGCAAGGGGTGGGGGCCGCGGCACAAGGTGAGGATGTCCAGCATCTCCTCCTCGTCCACCACACGCACGGTGCCCGTCTGACGGAACACCGCCTCGTAGACCTCGTCGGATCCCGCGATCGCCGCCGTGTGGGACTGCGCCGCAGCGCTGCCACCAGGGGTCCGGCCGGTCTTGATCAGGACGATCAGCTTGCCCAGTGAGCGGGCCCGTTCGCATACGGACAGCAGCGCGCGACCATCGCGCAAGCCCTCGACATAGCACGCGACCAGATCGATCTGCGCGTCGTCCAGCATCGTGTCGATGATCTCCGACATCGAGACGTCAGACTCGTTGCCGGTGATGACGAAGTACTTGAAACCGACGCCCTTCTCGGCCGCGAGCGTGAAGATGAAGGTGCCGAAGGCCCCGCTCTGCGAGACGAAGCCGGCGCGCCCAGACTTCAGCGCACCCGCGGGCAACTCGAAGGCCTGCCCGAAGTTGGCGATCATGCCCGTGGCCAGGTTGGCGATACCGAGCGTGTTCGGGCCGATCAGCCGGGTCACGCTGCCGCGCAAGACCTGGAGCAATTCCTCCTGGCGCGCCCGACCGTCCGGCCCGGTTTCGGCGTAGCCGGAGCTGAACATCACGATCTGGCGCACACCTTTGCTCACACACTGCCGCACCACGGGCAAGGCAGCCTGGTGGGGAACCGTGACGACGGCGATGTCGATCGGCGCGTCGATGGAGGCGATGTCCGGGTAGCAACGCCAGCCTCGAATCTCCTGGTACCTGGGGTTGACGGGATAGACGCGCCCCTCGAAGCCGAAGTCGCGCAGGAAGCGCACGGGCTTGCCACCGATCTTGCCGTCGTCAGGCGATGCCCCGACGATGGCCACGCTCTGTGCGTCGAGACGCGCGCGGCCGGAGTTCCTGGAAGCCGAAAGGTCGACGGGCGAATGGGTCATCTGATGCGCGGTGCGTTCACCCGGGATGGGAGCGCGATAGCTCACGGCCTGCCGGCGAAAGTGGCGGAAGAGTTGGGAGTCGAACCCTGGGACACGCGTGGCGCGCCCCCCGACGGATTTGAAGTCCGTGCGCCCCGCCGGGGACGTGACTCTTCCTGTGAAAAACTGCCGTCACGCAACTGCGCAGGGGGCGACGGCTGACCGGTCGGCCCGCCGGACGAGGGTTGTCCGACCCACCACCGACGCTCCTCCTGCCGCCGGGTCAGGCCGTTGCGGTCGAAGTATTCGAGCACGTTGATGCAGAACTTGCGCCCCACGCCCGAAGCGTCCCGGAAGAGCGACACCGAAAACCCCTCGTTCAGGTGAGGTTCACTGAGCTTCTGCGCCACCTGCGCAAACCAGTCGATGGACTCGGCCAGCGCATAACGCCGGTCGGCAAGGGAAATCACCCTGCCGAGATCAGCCACATGCTGCAGCAGGCTCTCGGCCTGGGCCAGCACGGCGCCCGTCTCCAGCGCAAGACGAGGGGCCGAAACCGGGCAAGGCGCGTGTGCGCACAGCCGCTCCCGAAGACGTTGCCACAGCCGCTCATCCTTGGCGTCCAGGCGAACAGTGTGCGCAGGCAGGCTCAGCCAGGCTCGGGTTCGAGAAAGTTTCGACTGCTCCAGCAACACCGACACGCAGTCGCGCACTGTGCGCCCGTCCCAGGTTGGCGCCAACGCGGCCGAGATTTCGGCTTCCGTGGGCCCCCACGCCGTCGGAATCCGGACATGCCAGCGGGCCACGGCGGCCAGCACGGCCTCGCAGACTTCGTTCCACCGGGTCGGGTCATGGGCGATGACGGCGCCACCCCGCCTGACCATCACCGGGTTCGACGCCCTCAGCAACACATCCCGCTGGCTCTCCAGGAGATTGCGGGCCTGGCAGAAGGCGTCGACGTCCACGCCGCAGGGCTGGGCTTGCAAGCCCATGCGAAACGCATCCACCGGATCCATGAGGCGCCAGGCGCGCAACACAGCCCGCCGCGATACGCGATCACGGGCGCGGCTCGGCGCGAACGGATCCACGACGAAACCGCCTCCGATGGTGTGCCGCGCGGACCAGTCTCGAAGAATGAGGCGATCGCCCCACACCGCACTGATGGGTTCGTCCAGCACCAGGTGGGCCATGAAGCCCGCATCCGCACCATGGGCTGGATCCAGGCTTGCCGGCGGGTCTTCGTCGTCGGCTCGAAGCGGGACCAGCCGTCCGGTGCAGGCCTTGGCCGCAAGGAGAACGTGCACACGCATCCCTTGACGCAATACCCCAAGACCAGCCGCCAGGCGCAGGCAGACGTCCAGACGGTCGGTGCTGCGGGTCAGCTTGGGATCCACCGCCCACTGGCCACGCTCTATGGACGCGGCGGACACGTCGGGGCCGACCAGGTTCAGCGCACACCGCACACCGGGCTCGGCACGGTCTGCCGCGCCACCCTGGACACGCAGGCTGCGCACCCGCGCGGGGGTACCCCGCGGGGCGATGACGATGTGGTCGCCAACCCCCACCTGTCCGGCGAACACCGTGCCCGTCACCACGCACCCTGCGCCGTGCGCCGTGAAGCTTCGGTCGATGGCCATGCGGAAACCGCCTGCCGTGCGCGGCATGTCGGTGGGGCGCGCCGATTCGAGAGCGACAAGGTGTGCCCAGAGGCCATCGACGCCAGCCCCGGTCAAGGCACTGACGGCGAACGTCGCCGCCAGGCGCACGCGGCCGCGCTCGATGATTTCCACCGCCTCGGCGCGCACCTGCTGCACCCGCTCGTCATCCACCCGGTCGCACTTGTTCAAGACGAGCGTCAGCGCGGGCACCCCGAGCAGATCGAGGATGGCCAGGTGCTCCAGGGTCTGGGGCATCGGGCCGTCATCGACGGCGACGACGAGCAGGGCGTGGGAGATGCCGCTGACCCCGCTGACCATCGTGTGCACGAAGCGCTCGTGCCCGGGCACATCGATGAAGCCGATGACCGAGCCCGCCGCCTGACGAAAGGCGTAGCCCAGTTCGATGCTCATGCCGCGCTCCTTCTCCTGCGGCAGCCGGTCGGTCTCGACGCCGGTCACGGCGCGCACCAGCGCAGTCTTGCCGTGATCGACGTGCCCTGCGGTGGCAACGATCATGCCGCGGGGGCGCGGGCGCCGCTGTCAACAGGAGGCGATGGCATGAAGCCATGTTGCCGGATGGGATCCATCCGTGTCCAATAGAAAAAATTCCGCAAATCGATTCCCTACGCTGATGGATCGGAATCCACAAAAGGCACCATGGACCTGAGAAATCTTCGCTACTTCGCCGAGGTGGCGCTTCGCGGCAGCGAGTCGCAGGCGGCCGCGACCTTGGGCCGCAGCCAGCCTGCACTGACGAAGTCGATCCACGACCTGGAAGCCGAGTTAGAGCTGAGCCTGTTCGAGCGCGCGGGCCGGCGCATGGTGCTCACGCCCGGCGGCGTCTCCTTGCTGGAGCGTGTGCGTCCTCTGCTGGCCGAAGTCGAACAGTTGCGGGAGCACGCCCGCATGCTGGCCTCGGGCAAGGCCACGGTGCTCAGGTTGGGAGGAGCATCGAACATCATCGAGCGCGTCCTGCCCGACGTCCTTCGCCTGTACCGACAACGCCACCCCCAGGTCGAGGTCCGCCTGAAGCTGGAAGGGGGGACGCAACTGCTGTTCGCGCTCGAGAAAGGGGAGATCGACGTGGCGATCACGCGCCAGACGCACGGTGCCTACCTGCGCTCGGAGGCGGCATTCCCGATCTACGCGATGGCCGCCATACCCGCGGGTCACCGCCTCTCACGCAGGCGCTCGGTGGCCATCGACGACCTGTTCCGCGAACCGCTCCTGACGGCACCGCCCAGCGTCACGAGCCGTCGCCTGCTCGAGCTGGCGTTCCTGACGAGAGGCATGCGGCCACGCATCGCGGTGGAGAGCCACGAGGTCAACGCCCTGCTGGCGCTGGCGCAAGCCGAACAAGGCGTGGCCGTCGTCCCCTCCACTGCCGACCCACAAGGCCGAGGCCTTCACATCGCACCGATCTACGACGGGCACCAGCCGCTGGGTACCTGGATGGCGATTGTCTGGAACAAGCACACGCCACCGCGTGAGCCGGTCAGCGCCTTCGTCCAGCTGGCCTGCGACGTACTGCGCCGGCACTACCCGGGCAAGGACTTCAACCTGCCGCATCCGGAAACGCGCGACCTCTCCGATATCGGGACAGGTTCGGCCCGTCGCTTGCAGCGCCGAGCGGCCGTGCCGCCGCGCAGCACCCTCGACCCGGCCCTTGCCCTTGACAAGGCCGAGCTGTAGCCGTAGGCTGAATTTCCTTCGGGCAATCCGCCAATCCAAACCATGCGCCACACCGAACCTTTCATCCTGTTCACCCAGCCGGGCTGAAGCAGCTGCCTTCGCACGAAAGAGTTTCTTTCGAAGAAGGGGGTGAACTTCGAGGCCCTGGACGTCGCCAACGACGCCCGGGCCCTGGAGAAGCTTCTTGCCCTGGGCGTCCGCAATGTTCCGGTCCTCGCCAAGGGTGAGCAGTTCATCTTTGCGCAGAACTTCGAGGACATCGCCGAGTTCGTCGGGCTCCAAGGTGCCGACCACGTGCCCCTGGCACCGGATGTCCTGATCGCCAAGTGGCTCCATGTGTACCGCGCCACCCAGCGCTACATCCAGCAGTTGCCCGACGAGCACCTGCCCGAGCGCGTGATCCCCAACAGGGACCGCTCGATCCGCTTCATGGGCCATCACATCTTTCGCATCGGCGAAGCCTTTCTCGAAACCGTTGTCGACGGAGCCGATTACGCGCCCCTGTTCGCGAACAAGCCTCCGCCCGATGGCGAGTTCAACAGCGGGCGGGCGATCGCCGACTACGGTGCTCAGGTCACCCAGCGACTGAGCGCCTGGTGGGACACCGTACCCGACCCCCGTTGCGCGAACAAGGTTTCCACCTTCTTCGGCCCGCAGCCGGTTCACCTGCTCCTGGAGCGATCGACCTGGCATTCCGCCCAGCATGCCCGGCAGCTCATCGCTGTCCTGCAGCGCTACGGCATCGAGCCGGAGGCTCCGCTGACGGCCGACGACCTAAGGGGACTGCCCTTGCCGGAAAGGCTGTGGGAATAGGGGTCCGCCGCCGCAGGGACGGCTCTCGTGCACCGATCTCACGCCGGAAGCGGCTGCGCCGGATTTTTCACGCGGGCAACAGCCCTTCACAGGAGATGTAGATGCGGATCCTAGTCACGTCGTTGTTCGCCCTGGCCTGTGCGCTTCCGCTGCCTGGACAGGCCCAATCGGACTACCCGAACCGGCCGATACGCATGCTCGTCGGCTACACGGCCGGCGGCTCGGTCGACGCCACGGCGCGTGCAATCGCCGAGAGACTGGGGCCTGCCCTGGGGACAACAGTCATCGTCGAGAACCGCGCGGGTGCCACCGGCAACATCGCGGCCGTCGCGGCAGCACGCGCGGCGCCCGATGGGTACACGCTGTTCATGTCGACATCGATCACGGCCGTGAGCCTGAGCTTGGTGAAGAACCTGAACTATCACCCGCTCAACAGCTTTGCACCGATCGCGCGTGGGATCTATGCCACCAACGTCCTCGTGTCGCACCCGTCCATTCCTGCGAAGAACGTGAAGGAGCTCGTCGAGCACATCAGGGCGAGGCCGGGCAAGATCACCTATGCGACAACGGGTGCTGGCGGGAGCCCGCATCTCGCGGCGGAGCTGATGTCCATGCTCGCCAACGTCAAGATGGTTCACGTGCCCTACCAGGGCGGTGCCCCGGCGATGAACGACCTGCTGGGTGGCCATGTCGACATCTCGTTCTCCAATCCGACAAGCGTCATGCCACACATCGCCACGGGCAGGATCCGCGGCTATGCCACCACGGGTAGGAATCGGTTCTCCGGGCTGCCGGACCTGCCCACGATGATCGAGGAGGGATATCCCGGCTTCGACCTCAGCGCGTGGTACGGCATCGTGGCCCCGGCCGGGACACCTCCAGAGATCGTCAGGCGCCTGAACACCGAGATCGTCAAGATCCTCAACATGGCAGACGTCAAGGACCTCCTGCTCAAGCAGGGGCTGGATGCCGCGCCTTCGACGCCCGAGGAAATGGCTGCCGAGATCAAGGCGGACATCGACAAGTACGCCCGGGTCCTGAAGGCCGCGGGTATCGAGGCCAAGTGACCCTGGGGTCCCACCGAATGCGGGCTGCGTGCCTGCGCAGGAGCATGAATTGAACAAGCTGGACAAATGGCGGGGCTTCGTCCCCGATGACGAGTTGGCCACCTATGCGAAGGGGGCCTTCGCCAACCGGCTGGGCATCGGCCAGCGGCCGGCGCTCCTCAACATCGACAGCACCCGCATGTTCGTGGACCCGGAGTTCCCGCAATGCGGCCAGGCTCTGCCGGCCATGCTGCAAGCCATCACAGACATCACGAACACGTTTCGCCGACTTCAGCTGCCCATCTACTACAGCCGCCGCGACGACCGTCGTCATCCGACGCGGCGCGGCATGTGGAACCTCAAGCTCGGCAACGCCGACACCTACATCTACAACGAGGATCCACGAGGGGACGAATGGCCCGACACCTATGCGCCTCGAAAGGAGGACGTGATCGTCTACAAGAACAAGCCTTCGGCCTTCTTCGGCACCATGCTCGAGTCATGGTTGCGGTATGACCAGGTGGACACCGTGATCATGATCGGTCTGTCCACCAGCGGTTGCGTGCGGGCGGCTGCGGTGGACGCTTTCTCGCACAACTTCCGCGTCACCGTAGTCGAGGAGGCCTGTGGTGACCGCAGCCACAGTGCCCACCGGGCCAACCTGTTCGACATCGACATGAAGTTCGGCGACGTGGAGTCACTGGCCTACGTCACTGCCGAGTTGGAGTCGCGATTTGGCCGCGCCTAGGCGCCTTGCCCGGCATCGCCGAGGGCTTGGCCAAGCCGGGGCAGCGCGCTTGACCGTCTTCGATCCCGTGACCCCTGGTGCCCCTGCGGAGCCTTGCGGGGCCTGTATCCCCCTGATTCTCTGGAGTTGATGCCTTGCGCCCGACCACTCGCCTGCGCGAACTCATGGCCCGACCTGGGGCCTTGATGGCCCCCGGCGTCGCAGACGCCCTGAACGCCCGCCTCGTGCGCAAGCACGGGTTCGACGCGATCTACATGACGGGGGCCGGGACAGCCGCCACCCGCCTGGGCATGCCCGACGTCGGGCTGCTCACGATGACGGAGATGATCGACAACGCGCAGCGCATCGCCGATTCGAGCGGCCTGCCCTTGATCGCCGACGCGGACAACGGCTATGGCGGTGTTCTGAACGTCAGGCGCACCATCCAGGGGTTCGAGCGCGCCGGCGTGGCCGGGGTCCATCTGGAGGATCAGGAGTTCCCCAAGCGCTGCGGTCATCTTGCGGGAAAGCAACTGGTGCCTGCCGACGAGATGGTGTCCAAGATCCGCGCCGCGGTGGATGCCCGCACCGATCCGGACTTCGTGATCATCGCGAGAACGGACGCGATCGCGGTCGAGGGCTTCGACGCCGCGATCGAGCGGGCTCAGCGTTACCGCGAAGCCGGGGCAGACGCCCTGTTCGTCGAAGCCCCCAGCGCAGAGCAACTGCCGGCCCTGGCGCCCCGACTGGATTTCCCGCTGGTCTACAACATGGCCGCCAGTGGCAAGACACCGTTTCTGGGCAGGTCGGAGATCGAGAACCTGGGCTTCAAGATCATCATCTACCCGAACTGGATGGTGCTCGCGGCCATTCGTGCCGCCAGCCAGGTGCTCACCACGCTGCGGGAGACGGGCTCCATCGCCAGCGTCGCCCCGGAGGTCGCGAGCTTTCGCGAGTTCTTCGACCTGATGGGCATGCCCGAGGTCCAGGAACTGGAGGCGCGCTACAGCGTCGACGAGAAGGCTCGCGTGCGGTACTGATGGCTCGACGAACCAGCATGCCTCTCACCCTGCCCCCGGGCGCCACCGCCCCTGAAGACCGCGCGAAGGCGCCGGTCACGCTGCTGCGCAAGATCTGGGACCGTCACGTGATCCTGCAGCGAGGGACGATGGCGCTGCTGCACGTGGACCGGCACATCGTGCATGACGGTTCCTTCCATGCCTTCCGCAACCTTGAAGCGCGCGGATCGACGGTTCGCGCGCCTGAGCTGACCTTCGGGACACCAGATCACTACGCACCGACGCATGGGCGCAGCGTCTCGGACGCACCCACGCCGGAGATCCGGCGCATGCTGGAAATCTTCGACCGCAACACCTCACGACATGGCGTGACGACCTTCGGGCTGGGCGACATGCGGCAGGGCATCGTGCACGTGATCGGGCCCGAGCAGGGGATCACCCTGCCTGGCCTGCTGCTGGTCTGCGGCGACAGCCACACCAGCACGCATGGCGCACTTGGCGCCTACGCATTCGGTATCGGTCAGTCAGAGAACGAGCACGTGCTGGCGACCCAGTGCATCTGGCAAACCCCACCGCTGACGATGCGCATCAGGATCGACGGCACGCGCCAGAGGGGTGTCACGGCCAAGGATGTGATCCTGGCGGTCATCGCGCGCATCGGCACCGGCGCAGCGGCCGGACACGTGATCGAGTACTCGGGCTCTGCCATCCGGGCCATGTCCATGGAAGAGCGCCTGACCGTGTGCAACATGTCCATCGAGGCCGGTGCCCGCGCCGGCCTGGTGGCGCCGGACGACACCACCTTCGAGTACCTGGCGGGCCGGCCCTACGCACCGCATGGCGCTCTCTGGGACGCAGCCCTGGCCGACTGGCGGAGCCTGCCCACGGACGAGGGTGCGGTGTTCGACCGGGAGGTCACCCTGCACGCCGACGAGGTGGAGCCGATGGTGACATGGGGCACGAGCCCTGAGCACGGGGTTCCCATCGGCGCCACGGTTCCCGACCCGAGCAGCGAGAGCGACCCGGCCCGCCGGGCGTCTCTGGAGCGTGCGCTGCGGTACATGGGTCTGTCCCCCGGCACCCCGATGCAGGGATTGCCTGTGGACAGGGTCTTCATCGGTTCTTGCACGAACAGCCGCATCGAAGACCTGCGTGCCGTGGCATCAGTGGTTCGCGGCGCACGGGTGGGTGTGCCGACCCTGGTGGTTCCTGGCTCCGAGCAGATCCGCGCGCAGGCAGCCGCCGAGGGCCTGGATCGGGTCTTCCTCGAGGCAGGCATGGAGTGGCGACACGCCGGATGTTCGATGTGCGTGGGCACCAACGGAGACGTCGGGCAGGCGGGGCAGCGCATCGTCTCGACGTCGAATCGCAATTTCGAGGGGCGCCAGGGCCAGGGGGTCCGTACGCATCTGGTCAGCCCGGTGATGGCGGCCGCCGCTGCATTGCAGGGGCGGCTGACGGATGTGCGCCGCATGGGAGTCGACCTTGGCTGACCCGTTCACCCGACTGACCGCAGTCGCCGCGCCCTACGACCCGGTGAACGTGGACACTGACCAGATCTTTCCCGGACGTTTCCTGAAGATGTCTCGCGCGGAAGGCTATGGGCAGTACCTGTTCCATGACGTCCGGCGTCTGGCCGACGGAAGCCTCGATCCCACGTTCGTCCTGAACCAGCCCGCCTGGCGATCCGCGCGCATCTTCGTGGGCAATTCGAACTTTGCCTGCGGTTCGTCGCGCGAGGGCGCCGCCTATGCGTTCTGCGATGCCGGATTTCGATGTGTGATCGCGCCCAGTTTCTCGGACATCTTCTTCAACAACTGCATGCGCAACGGCATCGTGCCCGTGCGGCTGCCCGCGCTGGAGTGCGCCGCGCTTCGCGCCATGCTGCAGGACGAGCCGGGCGCCGAGGTGACCGTGGACCTGGACGAACTCCAGGTCACGGGGCCGGACGGCCGCGTCCATGCCTTCGAGATCGACGATTTCTTCCGCCAGATGCTGCTGCTGGGGATGGACGAGGTCGAACTGACTCGAAGCCTGCTCGACCGGGTGGTCGCCTTCGAACAGACCTATTTCGCTCGGCATCCATGGGCACTTCCGGCGCCTTGACATCCGCGCCGGCGATGCGCCCGACGGGACTCGCCTGCGGGAGCTTTCGCAGCATGCGCCACAAACTTCCGAACGGCCTGAGTTCGACAAACCCATGAAGAGCGCGACTCAGATGATGACCCCGGCTGTGTCCCCGCCGGACGACGCCGTCCCTCATGCCTGGCTGGCGGAAGACCTGAGGAACGACAGCTCGTGGAAGCACCGGCTGTCCACCTCGGCGATCGCCGGGCTGGAGACCGCCCTGGCCCACGCCAGAGCCGGGAACAAGCGCTGGTTCGAGATGACAGCGGACGACTTTCCCATGGGCCAGGCAGCGCGCGCGGAGATCGGAGGAGCCTTCGCATCGACACAGCGCGGCTACGGCGCGTGCCTGTTGCAGGGTTTCCCTGTCGAGCGCTGGTCGGCGGACGATTGCAGGCTTGCGCAGTGGGGCCTTGGCCTGCACGTCGGCGTCGCGCGGCCGCAGAACAAGATGAGCGAGGTGATGAACGACGTCCGCGACGTCGGCGCCAGCTACAAGGTGAAGGGCGGCCGCGGCTACAACACGAACGCCGGACTGGATTTCCACGTGGACTCCGGTGACGTCGTCGCCCTCCTGTGCCTGCACCAGGCGCCCGTCGGCGGAGACAGCCTCGTGGCCAGCTCGTTAGCCTTGCGCGACGAGGTCGAACGGCGGCGCCCCGACCTGCTGCAGGTGCTCGAAGAGCCCTTCCATTTCAGCCATCAGGACGCCGGAGATCCTGCCAAGCCCCCGTTCTACCAGTGCCCGATATTCAGTCGCCGCGGCGAGCCCTTCGCTTGCCGCATGAACCGCAAGAACGTCATCGCTGCGCATCGGGATTTCCCGGACCGGGTACCGCCGATATCGTCCCGGCAGCTCGAGGCTCTTGATCTGCTCGACGAACTGATGGCCGATGGACGGTTCAGCTACTCGATGAAGCTGTCCCAGGGCGATCTGCAGATCCTCAACAACTATGTGACCGTGCACTCGCGCACGTCGTTCCAAGACCACGCCGACCCGGCTCGCAAGCGACACCTCCTGAGGCTGTGGCTGTCGCTGCCGAACTCACAGACCTTGCCCCGGAGTTCCCTGGAGTTCTATGGGGACACACGCCCAGGCTCGGTACGCGGGGGCAATCGTGGCAGTCACATCACTCCCGAATTCCTGTCCTACGAGGCGCGACAGGCACAGGCTCTGGGGATGAAGCTGGGTTGAGGCTGGAATGAACAAAGTCCTGGTCATCGTGCCCTTCCCGATGAGCGAGGAGAACCGGCTCCAGCGGATGGCGCAGTTGAAGGCTGTCGAGCTGAGCGCGGACCTGTATTTCGACTTCCGGCCGGTACGCTTCGCGCCGGCCAGCTACACCAGCGAACACGACGCCGCTCTGGCGGACATCTCGATCCTGGACGCCGCCAAGAACGCAGAGTCGGAAGGCTACGCAGCGGTGTGCATCGACACCATGAGCGATTCCGGCGTGGCCGCCTTGCGCTCGGTGCTTTCGATCCCGGTCATCGGGCCGGGGCGCGCGTCGATGCTCATCGCGATGATGTTGGGTGAGCGCTTCTCCATCCTGATGATGTGGGATCGTTGGCGGCACCTGTATCGCAAGCCGATCGCCGAGCTGGGCCTGAAATCGAACTGTGTGTCGATGCGGTCGATCGGCGTGCAGCCCGACAACCAGTCCCTTCTCAGCGGCAAGGAGGACGAGGTGCTGCCCCGTCTCCACGCCAGCGCGATGCGCTGTGTCGAGGAGGATGGGGCGGAGGTGATCCTGCTGGGCTCCACCACCATGCACCAGGCCCACGCCTACCTCGCGCAACGCCTGCCGGTGCCCGTCATCAACCCGGGACCGCTCACCTACAAGCTCGCCGAGGCCGCGCTGGGCCTGCGTGTGAGCCACAGCCGCAAGGCGTTTCCCGCGCCACTCGCGCCCAGGCTCGGCATGATCGACGCCATTGGGCAGGCCGCCCAGGTCACAGCAACAAAGGACTGACCGCCATGGCAAAGATCCTCGTCATCGTCCCTTTCGCCCTGGATGCCGAAGGCCTGCAGCGGCGGCGCCAGCAACTCGCGGCGGTCAAGCTCGATCCGGAAAGCGAGTTCCATTACCGCGCCGTCAAGGCCGGGCCCACGTCCTTCATGAGCCCGCACGACTGGGCCCTGATGGATCTGGCCATCTTCGAGGCGGGCTGCAGCGCGCAGGAGGAAGGCTACGACGCGGTCTGCATCGACACCATGAGCGATTCCGGCATGGCGGCGCTGCGTTCGGTGCTCGACATACCGGTCGTCTCGCCGGGACGCGCCTCGATGCTCTTCGCATTGACGCTGGGCTCTAGGTTCTCGGTGCTCGCCCAGTGGAAGCCCTCCATCGTGCGTTACCGCAAGGCCATCCCCGAGTGGGGCCTGACGCCGCACTGCGCGTCGGTCCGCTCCTTCGACATCGAACCCAGCTTCGACACCCTCATGGACGGCAAGGAAGAGGAGGTGTTCCCCCTGATGCTCCAGACCTGCATGCGTTGCGTCGAGGAAGACGGCGCGGACGTCGTGATCCTGGGCTCGACCACGATGCACCAGGCCGCGCAGTGGCTGCAAAGCCGTCTGCCGGTGCCCTTGGTGAATCCCGGCCCCTTGACCTACAAGCTGGCCGAGACCATGCTGGCGCTGCGTCTCACCCACAGCCGCGCGTGCTACCCGAAACCTCTCGTGCCGAAACTTCCGATGGTGCGCGCGATGCTCGAGGCCGCCGCCCGGGTGGCCTGACCGGGCGCTTGGACACCTTGGCCGTCATCGGCGCTGCGGGCGGGCGTCGACGCCAGCTCGCCGGCCGGGTGGGGCGATCGGGCCAGGCTCAGTTTCGCCGCAAGCTCGAGCGGGCCGCGTTCGTGCCCGCCAGGCGCCCGAGCGTGACGGCGGTCAGCAAGCCTCCCCCGGAAAAGTAACCCCAGCGAGAGGGGCCGGACATCCCGCGCGCAGCGCCGCCGCCAGCGAACAGATTCGGCATCCTGGTGCCGTCCGGACGCAGCGCGTGGGCCTGCGTGTCGATCACGACACCACCCTGGGTGTGGAACAAGGCCCCGGTGACCTTGACCGCACAGTAGGGCGGCTGCAAGGGCCGCTTGCCCGTGAAGCTGCGACCGAACTCGTCTTCGCGGGCGCCCGCGCACATCTGGCCCACTTCTGCGAAGGTCTGCGCCAGCGCGTCGACCGGCACCTGCAGGAGCGTGGCAAGTTCAGCCACCGTCTGCGCCCGCTTCACGCCGCCGAGCGCATCGATCTCCTTGTAGTCGGTGAAGCCGAGGATGGGCTTTTCGCGCAACTCGTCAAAGATGTCCCAGGCAAAGCGCCCTGGCTGCGCCAGGGTGTCGACGGCCTGCTCGGAATATCCGCGTACCTCATCGGAAAACCGTCGCCCGAGTGCGTTGACCAGAAACCCGCCTTCGACCAACACAGCCCAGTTGAGCGGGTTGCCGTAAGGCGTCGCCACGGCCCCGTGGCCCTGGTAGCTGCCCAGGTCCGCCAACGCGGCCCCCAGCTCTCGCCCCCAGCGGATCGCGTCACCCTGGTTGCCGACGTGGCCCCAGAACTCGGCATCCGCGATCTCGGGGATGTGTTCCCGCAGCATTTCCTTGTTGCCGCCGAAACCGCAGCAAGCCAGCACCAACGAGTCGCACCCCACCGTCTCCGCCGAGCCATCCGGACGGATGAAGCGCACGGCGGTGACCCGGCCCTCCGGGGTTGCATAGAGATCGGTCGCCAGCGCGCTGGTGACAATGTCGATCTGCTCGTTACCGGCTGCGGCAAGCAAGGCGTCCTGCAGTTCGGAGCCGGTCCGGTTCGGTGTGCCGTGCATGCGCCAGACGGAATGCCCTGGGTAGAGATAGCCTTCGACCAGCACAAACTTTACGCCGTGCCGGTCCATGAGCCACTCCACGGTGGGCGCCGACGCATCAGCCACCGCCCTGACGACGGCGGCGTCGGTCTCCCCATGAGCCTTGGCCAGGATGTCACGGGCCAGCAGCTCGGGGCTGTCCTCGATGTTCAGCGCCTTCTGCAGCCGGCTGCCGGCGGCCGGGATGAGCCCGGTCGAGAGAGCGGTGCTCCCGGTGGGACGGGCGTCCCGCTCGAGCACGAGCACCTCCGCCCCACCCTCCTTGGCCGCCAATGCCGCGGTGAGACCGCACGCGCCAGCGCCGATCACGAGCACGTTGACGCTGTACTCGAACTCTGCTTGTTCACTTGGCAGGACTGCCATGTTCTGCTCCAGTCAGCTTTCGACGATCAAGTCACCCAGGTCGGCGTCCCCACCGGCGGATTGCACCGGGACGGGATCAGCATGCGCACTTCCTGCTCCCGCAGGAGCGGGCGGACCTTATGCAGGTAGCTCAGGAACGCCGGGTCCTTGAACAGCAGGTCGCGGCGCTGCTGGCGCTCCACCGCATCCTTGTAGGCGAACATCATGATGATCTGGTTGATGTTGCCGATCTCGGTGCGGTAGAGCCCGAGGAAGTTGCCGCAGATGCGCACCAGCGGCTCCAGGCCCTCGGTCTCGAACAGCTCCATGAACTGGGCCACGGTGCCCGAGGCCAAGGTGTAGGCGCGATAGTCGATGATCACGGAACCTCCCGAAAGAAGGAGACGTCAACTCTCGACCATCGCATCCAGACGGTGACCGATGGCCACAACTCGCCACGCCGCGCGGGGCGGCTGGACGGTCACTTCCCCTTGCGAAGGACCTTTTCCACGAATTCCGGGTGAGCCACCGATTGCAGGACCGGGCCGATCGGGCGGTCGGACTTCAGGATCTCGTACTTCTCGAGTGTCTGGAACAGCGTGGTCAGGGCCGCGGCGCTGGGGGCGGTGTCTTTCGGGTCGTAATAGCCGTTGAACCCCTGGCCGACGAGGAACCTCACGGCCTCTGGGGTGTAGCCGGTCGCCTTGGCAAACACCGCGTAGACCTCCTCTGGCTTGGTCCGCAGCGCTTGCGTGGCCTCGTGCAGAGATTCGACCACGGCCAGCACGGCATCCTCGTTCTGCCGTGCATACTGGGCACGGACCCCCCAGCCCGAGTTGAGCCACTGCCCGCCCTTGACCTTCAAGAGATCGTTCGCAGTGAAGAGGCTGCGGGCTGCGCCGGTGCGCACCACTTCCGAAGTGAAGGGCGGCCATACCAACATCCCGTCGACCTCCTTGCGCTGGAAGAGGGTGTTCATGTCGGTGGCATTGGCGCGGACCAGATCGATGTCCGACTCCTTGACGCCCGAACCGCTGAGGTACATCGCCAGCATGGCGTACAGCTGCGAGGCCTTGCCCGGGAACGCAATCTTCTTGCCCTTCAGGTCCGCGGGGCCACGGATATTGCTGTCCGCACGCACCACCAGGCCGGCCGCGTTGGCCAACTCGTCGTAGAAATACCAGAGATCGGGATTGCGAAGCGCAGCACTGATCATCGGGGCGACGCCCAGCAGCGCGACATCGATGGAGCCTGCCGCCATCCCTTCGAGGATGGGCGGGCTGAACGGCATGACGATCCATTCAGGCTTGAAGCCGCGCTTCTCCAGCAGCTTCATGTCCCGGACGTAATAGCCCAGGAGCGGCGCCGGCTGCAGGGCAATCCGGATCGTCTTCCCTGTGGCCTGGGCATGCGCCTCGCCGTGCAGACCCAGGGCCCCTGTGGCCAGGGTCATCGACAAGCCGGCGAGCAACAAGCCTCTACGAATCAGATTGAACATCTCGATCTCCTTGGTTGGTTCAAGCACTTCCGCTGTTCACGCAGACACACTCACTGGCCACCGACGCAGTCCCATGACCTTCAGTCGGCAGGCCGCATTGCCGCCTCCTGGGCGGCCTTGAGAACCTCGTCCCGCAGCGCGGCATAGACGGGCTTCATCAGGTTTCCGAACGCTGCTGAAGTGACATCACGTGGATAGGGCAGGTCGACATCGATGATCGTCTTGATCCTGCCGGGCCGCGCAGTCATCACGGCAATGCGTCCGCCCAGGTAGACCGCCTCCTGGACGGAATGGGTGATGAACACCACCGTCCGCCTGGATTTGCGCCAGACCGTCAGAAGCTCTTCCTGCAACATCTCCCGGGTCTGGGCGTCCAAGGCGCCGAAGGGTTCGTCCATGAGCAGGATGGGGGGGTCGTTGGCCAGTGCCCTGGCGATGCCGACCCGTTGCTTCATGCCGCCGGACAGTTCGCTCGGATAGGAGTGCTCGAAGCCTTTCAGCCCCACCAGATGGGCGCATCGCGTCGCTACCGCGCGTCTTTCAGAGGCGGGCAGTCCCTTGACCTCCAACCCGAACTCGATGTTGCCAAGGACGGTGCGCCATGGAAACAAGGCGTAGCTCTGGAACACCACACCGCGATCGGCGCCCGGCCCCTGGACGGGCCTCCCATCGATGTTCAACTCCCCGTCGCCCTTGGACTCCAGCCCGGCGACCATCTGCAGGAAGGTGCTCTTTCCGCAGCCGCTCGGGCCGACGAGGCACAGGAATTCCCCCTCGCGAATATCGAGGTCCACACCGTCGAGCGCCAGCACCTGGGAGCCGGTGCGCTCGACGCGATAGCTCTTCGTCAGCTTGCGAGCCTGGATCTTCACGGTCATGGTCGATCCGTCTCCCGGGTTGCTACCAATGGGCAGTGCGGCGAGCCAGCAGCCCGAACAGGCCGTTGTAGGCGGCCCCGATCACGCCGATCATGACCATGGCCACCACCACCACGTCGGTTCGCAGCATCTCGCGCGCGTCCGCCAGCATGTAGCCAAGCCCCGCCCGTGAGGCAACCAGTTCGGCCGCGAGGATGGACACCCAGCAGATGCCGAAGGCAATGCGCATGGCCACGATGAGTTCCGGCGTGATCGCTGGCAGGACCACCTTTCTGAAGACCAGCAATTCATCGGCCCCCAGCGTGCGCGCAGCCTTCACCAGATCAGGGTTGACACCCCGGACCGCGGCGATGGTGGGCAGCAGCATGACGAAGAAGCCGGCGTACCAGATGATGAAGATCTTGCCGGCCTCATGCGTGCCGAACCACAGGATGGCCAGGGGAATCCAGGCAAAGGCGACGACGAAACGGAAGGACTCGATGACGGGTTCAGCCGCGGTGAACAACCGTCGGTAGCGTGCCAGCACGATCCCCAGCGGAACCGCCGACACCACCGCCAGAGCGAAGCCGAGATTGACCCGAACGAGGCTCACAAGCGTCGCCTTCACCAGCTCGTTGCTGGCCAGCAGTTCGTGGCCGGTCTTGAACACAGAGCGCAGCTTGGGCAGGATGACCTCACGCACGCCCGTGCTCTCGGCCACCAGCCAGGGAAGCACGATGAGCAGCAGGACGCCCGCCAGCCCCAGGGCGAACGCGCTCCTGCCGGACAGCGGTTTCGCACCGTTCAGGACTTCAGGCATGGCTCACCCTGCTCTGTGCCCACAGGAACATTGCGTTGAGCAGGTAGCCCACCGCTCCCACCACCACCATGCAGCCGATCACCAGCTCCGACTTGAAGGCGACCTGGGCTCGGAACATCATGTAGCCGATTCCCCGGTCGGTGGCGATCATCTCGGCGACCAGCACGCCGCCCCAGGCGCCCTGCAGCGCGATGCGCAGGCCGAGCAAGATCCCGGGACGCGCACTGGGGACCACCACTCGGCTGAAGACGACCCAGCGGCCAGCCCCGAGGGTCAGCGCAGCCTTCACGAGATCCTGGTCGACACGCAGCGCGGCGGCCAGGGTGTTGAGCAGGATGATGAAGATGCATGAGATCGCGATCACGAAGATCACGCTCTTGAAACCCAGCCCGAACCACAAGATCGCCAGAGGGATCCAGGCAATCGACGAGATCGGGCGCAGCAATTCGATCGGCCCGGCCAGCAGGCCGCGCAAGACCCGCGACTGCGACATCGCCAGGCCCAGGGCGATGCCCAGAAGGCTGGCAATCGCCATGCCGGCAAAGGCGCGCTCCAGGCTGGCCAGGATGTTCCTTCCCAGCGCGCCGCTGGAGGACTCCTCCACCAACGCGTTCAGGACCCGATCCGGCGGAGGCAGCACCGCAGCGATCTCGGCCGAACTGCCCGCGGCAATCCACCAGATCACCAGCAAGGCTGCGGGAAGCACGAGCCTGGTCATCACTTCGGACCTGTGCTCGTGGAGGCGTTGAACAGGCCGTGCTCGGCCCCGGGACGGCGATCGAAGACCATCACGCAATCGACCGCCCACGGCCCGTCCTCGCCGACGATGACCGGGTTCAGATCGAGCTCGCTCAGGACGTCACGCACCGAGTCCGCCCAGACGGACAACTTGGACAGCAGGGTCGCGATGCGTCCACGGTCCACGGCTGGGCGGCCGCGAACGCCGTCGAGCAGCCGTGCCAGTCGCAGTTCATCCAGCATCCGTTCCGCTTCGTCAACGCCGAAGGGCGCTCGCCTGAAGACGACGTCCTTGAACACCTCCACCAGGACGCCGCCGATCCCGACCATGATCACCATGCCGAAGACCGGATCGCGCTGGACGCCGACGACCAACTCGAGGTGACCCTGGACCATCTTCTGCACCAGCACCCCCTCGAGCCGGGCCTGCGGCCGTGCAGCGACGGCGGCACGCGTGATGTCCGCGAAGGCCTGCCGCACGGCGGCTTCGTCGCCCAGGGCAAGGCGGACGCCGCCGACGTCGGTCTTGTGCGCTATGTCCGGCGACTCGATCTTCAAGGCGACGGGAGCCCCAGCAGCCCGCCAGAGCGCAACGGCCTGGTCCGGGTCGCGCGCCGGGTCGACCCGAACCATGGGGATGCCCGCCTCGCGCAGCAGGGCCACGGCGCGCACGGAGTCCTGGAGCCCGTCAGCGAATTCGCACAGCCGGTCCGAGGCTGGGACGACAGGCGCTGCGCCCTGGGTTTCCAGGCGTTCGCGGTGGGCGTGGAACTTCACGAGCGCACTCGCGGCGTCCACCGCGCGTTCACCCGCGCCGTACACCACGATGCCCAGCGCGCGCAGGCGCTCCAGGGCCTCCTCGGGTGCGGCCACCCAGCAGACCAGGAACGGCTTCGACGTCGCTGCGTGGATCTCGCGAAAGATGTTGACGAGACGCTCGACATGCGCCGTCATCAACTGCAGCCACACCACGCACACATGGACCCCGTCGTCGTCCATGAGCCTGACCACCGACTCGCGGAACAGTTCAGGGGACGCGACGAACTGCCCCGTCACATCGACCGGGTTGCCCACCGCGCCGAAGGCCGGCATCACCTCGAGGAGGCGCTTGCGTGTGGCCTCGCTCGGCTCCGAGACCACGAGGCCCATTTCCTCGGCCCGGTCCGCCATCATCACGCCCGCACCACCGGACTGGGTGACGATGCCCAGGCCCTTGCCCAGCGCCGCGCGGGGCTGGTTCAGGGCCTCGAGCATGTCCAGCATCTGCTCTTCGTTGCGGGCGCGCAAGACACCGTACTGGCGCAGGACCGAATCGAGAACCGCATCCTCGACAGCCAGCGCCCCGGTGTGAGAGGCCGCAGCCCGCGCGCCCGACGCCATGCGGCCGACCTTGATCAGCACCAGGGGTTTGCCCAGCTCCTGGCAGCGACGCGCCAACCCCACCAGGGCCGCGCCATCCTCGAGCCCCTCCAGGTAGCCCGCGGCCACACGGATCCTGGGGTCCTCGATCACCGCGGACATCAGCTCGCTGAAGCCGAGGTCAGCCTCGTTGCCCGTGTTGATGAAATACCCAAGCCCCAGACCACGCTTGCGCGCCAGCGCAGCGATCGCCGTGCCGAAGGCCCCGGACTGGGAAACAAAGGCGATCGGCCCGGCTCCCGTGTCGCCATCCGCGTACTGGCTGAACGTGGCGTAGACCTTGTCGAAGGCATTGATGAAGCCAAGGCAGTTCGGCCCACAGATCGAGATGCCGTGGTGCCGGGCACGCGCCATCAAGCTGCGCTCCAGGGCCTCGCCTTCGGCCCCCATCTCACCGAAGCCGGAGCTGAAGATCACCGCCGCCCGAACACCGAACTGCCCCAGGGCCTCGACACTCTCGACGACGCTTCCGGCCGGCACGACGATCACTGCCAGATCGGGCACCTCCGGCAGGCTCTCGACAGTGGGGTAGCAAGGCAGGCCCGCGATTTCACGGTACTTCGGATTGACCGGGAAGATCCGCCCGGCGTAACCCTTGCCCAGGAGGTGCTTGAGCGGGCGGCCGTTGACCTTGTTCAGATCAGCGGAGGCACCGACGATGGCAATCGAGCGCGGCCCGATCAACTGCCGTATGGACTGGGAACGCCAGGGACGCACCAGGGGATCGTCAAGGCGGATCGTCATGGCGCGGCCCTCGAGTCCGGCATCAGGGGGAGGGAGTGCACCGCAGACACGCGCAAGCTCCGCTGTCCTGCTCAGTTCGAGAACGCCGCGATGCCGGTCTGGGCCCGGCCCAGGACGAGCGCGTGGATGTCGTGGGTCCCCTCGAGCGTGTTCACCGTTTCCATGTTCAGCATGTGGCGGATCACGTGGTACTCGTCGGAGATGCCGTTCCCGCCATGGATGTCGCGGGCGGCGCGGGCGACTTCGAGGGCCTTGCCCGCGCAGTTGCGCTTGAGCAGGGACACCATCTCCGGACTGGCTCGCCCGCTGTCGCGCAAGCGGCTGAGGTGGAGGCAGGCATGCAGGCCCAGCGTGATCTCGGTCTGCATGTCGGCCAGCTTCTTCTGCACCAACTGGTTCGCGGCCAGCGGCCGGCCGAACTGCCGACGATCGAGCGCGTACTGCCGTGCGCTGTGCCAGCAGAACTCCGCCGCGCCCATCGCGCCCCAACAGATGCCGAACCGGGCGTTGTTGAGGCACGCGAAGGGGGCGCTGATGCCCCGCGCCTGGGGCAACGCCTGCGCCTCGGGGACGAAGACATCGTCCATGTGGATCTGCCCTGTCGGCGACGCCCGCACCGAGAACTTGCCCTCGATCTTGCTCGTGGCCAGACCGGGCATGCCGCGCTCCAGGATGAAACCGCGGACCTTGCCTTCGTCGTCCTTGGCCCACACCACCATCAGGTCGGCGATCGGGGCATGGGTGATCCAGGTCTTCGTACCCGTCAAGCGCCAGCCGCCATCGGCGCTGCGGGCACGGCTCGTCATCCGGGATGGGTCGGAGCCGTGGTCGGGCTCGGTAAGTCCGAAACAACCGAGCTTTTCCCCGCGGGCCATCATCGGCAGGTAGCGCTGGCGCTGCTCTTCGGAGCCGAACAGATAGATCGGCAACATGCTCAGGGTCGACTGGACCCCCATCGCCGAGCGAAAGCTCGTATCGACTCGTTCGAACTCCCGCGCCACGAGGCCGTAGGACACGAAGTTCACGCCCGCACACCCGTAGCCCTCGATCGTGGCCCCGAGGAAGCCGAGCGCACCCATCTCGCGCATCACCTCCACGTCGAAGGTCTCGTGGCGGTTCGCTTCCAGGATGCGCGGCATCAAGCGCTCCTGCGCGTAGGCGCGGGCACTGTCCCGGATCATCACTTCTTCCGGGGTCAGCAGATCTTCGAGGCGCAGCGCGTCCTTCCAGTCGAAGGGGATGCCCTGCATGCCTGCGATCTGGGCTACTTGCGGATCAACTGGGGCCATGGTGTCTGTCGTGCTGATCAAGAGGCCCCTGCGGTCAAGCCTCGACCGGCCGGAATCGCGGGACGACGACCCCGTCGCCGTCGGCCTCGAAGCAAGCCCTGACGCGCATGCCCACATGAATCTGCTGGGGCGTGCAATGCGTCACCTGCGCGTACATGCGGGCACCCTCGTCGACGTCGACCAGGCAGAGGATCACCGGCAGCTCGTGCTGCCATGCCGGGGAGTTCATCGCCACGGAATGGGACACCGTGTGCGAATAGACGGTCCCCACCGCCGCGGTGTCGATCCATTCCAGTTCACGACACCCGCATTCGATGCACCAAGGCTTGGGGTGGAAGGTGGAGGTACCGCACCGCGAGCACTTCTGCATCACGAGGCGACCTTCGCGAGCTGCCGTCCAGAACGGCCGCGTCTGGTCGGTGATGTCGGGCTGCGGCTTACCGCTGGAGAGATCACCCATGAATCAGTGCTCCCTGGCGAAGACGAGAGACACGCAGCTGCGACCGGGGCGGCCGTACGGAATGCCACCGAAACCGCATGCCGCACCGATGGACGCGCCGGGCACCTGCCGCGCGCCCGCTTCGCCCCGCAACTGGGTCACCGCCTCGACCAGCGGCATGAAGCCGCCGATGGCGCCCCCAGGCTGGCCTCCGGACAGCTGCCCGCCGTCCGTGGAAAGCGGGAAGTCCCCGTCGAAGCGCAGGTCGTGCTCATCGACGAAGCGCCCTCCGTCGCCCTTCCCGCAGAACCCCCAGTCCTCCAGCGTCATCATCGCGATGAAGGGATAGTCGTCGTAGGGCAGGAAGAGATCGATGTCCTTGTGGTCGACCCCCGCCATCCGCAGGGCCTTGGGCGCGGCCACGGTGAACCCGGTGGCCGTGATGTCCGGCAAGGTGCGCGAGCCCTGGTAGTAGTTGTTCGCCTCACCACAGCCCAGCAGGTAGACCGGGCGATCGGTCAGCGCGCGCGCCGTCTGCGCGGATGTCACGACATAGGCCAGCCCGCCGTTGACGATCGGCACACAGTCGAGCAGGCGGATCGGGTCCGAGAGCATCCGCGACCCCAGGTAGTCGTTCAGGGTGATGGGCGTCCGGAAGATGGCCTGGGGGTTGAGGCTGGCATGGAAGCGCGTGGTGACGGCGATCTTGCCAAGCTGTTCCGGGCTCACCCGGTACTGATGCATGTAGCGGGTCAGCACCAGTGCGAACTGCGCACTGGCCCCCATGACACCGAAGGGTCCCTGGAAATCCCAGTACACACCGCGCGTGCGCTCGGGCGACAGCGGCAACCCTGGCGCCACGGAGGGGATGCTCAGCGGCGTGTCGGCGCCGACGACCAGTACGCGATCGACGATGCCGGCCTTGATCATCGCCGCAGCCCGGATCAACAGGGCCGCAGCCGACGCGCCGCCCTGATCGGCGCGCAACACGACCTGCGGGCTGATTCCGAGGTTTTCTGCGGTCGCGGCTGACCAGTTCACCGTGTGCGCAGCCTCCGCATGGGCAACGCCCAGGCCTTGGTCGTCGAAATCCCGCATCGACATGCCGGCGGACTGCAAGGCCAGATCGGCAGCCCAGGCGATGTACTCGTCGACCGTGAGTCGCGGCTCCCCCGGCTTGACCCTGCTGAAGGGGGTTCTGCCGTATCCGACGATGGCAACCTCTGCGCGCATGACCCCTGGATCGCTGTAGTGATGACTCTTGCGATCGATTCTAGGAACGCCGCAAAACTCGGCAACTTTATTTCCTGAATGACCAAAATTCGGAATCGAAATATCGTTGCGGCCGATTCGAATCTCCGCCACGACCCGGGGTCGAACGGTCGTCCGGTGCTGGCGCGGTCAGAGGCCTGCGCAGAGATCGATCAATCGAATGCGCAACCACTGGTGGCCGCTGTCATGCTCGAAAGACCGGTGCCAGATCAGGTAGACCGGGATGTGCGGTGTTCGCAGCGGCACCGCATGTGCTCGCAGCCGAAAGTGATCTGCGTAGCGCAGCGCCATGCGGCGGGGCAAGGTGGCGATCGTGTCCGACGACTGCACGATCAGCGGCATCGAAAGGAAATGCGGCACCGTGGCCGCGATGTGGCGCGTGAGGCCCCGCTTGGCCAGGGCGGTGTCGATGAGGGGCATGGCGTCGGGCCGCGGCTCCAGGATCACATGACCCAGTGCAAGAAAGGACTCGAGGCTGAGCTTTTCTCCGATCCGGGGATGGTCGCGCCTGGACAGCGTCAGCAGGTCCTCGGTCAGGACGCACTTGTTGACGTACTCCGGATCCCGGATCGGGAAATAGTCCAGCCCGAGGTCGACCGTTCCATCCCCGAGAGCCGCCTTCAGCGTCGCGCTGGGTTGTGCCCTGATGCGGATCTTGACCTGAGGGGCGGCTTGCGACACCCAATCGATGAAGCGCGGCATGACCACGGCCTCGCCGTAGTCCGCGGCGGCGACCGCGAACTCCCGCGCCGAATGGGCGAAGTTGAAGCCCTCCTCGCCGCGCAAGCCCCGGTCGATGACGAGCAGAGCCTGCCGTACCGGCTCGGCCAGGGTCTTGGCCTTGGCATTGGGGACCATGCCCTGGGCACTCCGCTCGAACAGGGGGTCGCCCAAGGCCACCCGCAGGCGGGCAAGTGCATTGCTGACCGTGGGCTGCGACAAGCTGAGCTTGTGGGCCGCCTTCGAAATGCTGCGCTCGCTGTAGATCGCATCGAAGATCAGCAGCAGGTTGAGATCGAAGGACCGAAGATTCACGAGCGAGCCACTCCTGCGGGCACCGGGCCGCCGAATCCATGTTAGCGGCAGAGTCCGGGCCGTACGGCCCGTCCGTGCGCCGGTCCACGCTGCCGGGTGCTCCCCACGCCTGGGGCTTCGACCGTGCGTCCCGAGCGGCCGCTACCATGAACCGAATTCCGATGAAGAGCCGCCTCCTGCCATGACCCGCCGCCACCGCACCGTGCTGATCCTGTGCTCCGACGAGCACGACCCACGCCACGCCGGCTTTTCCGGCAGCCCCGTGGCGCGCACGCCCCAC
>JBEICA010000303.1:0-4351 GCA_040373665.1 Burkholderiales bacterium
CATTTTCGGGGCCGATCTGGTGAAATTTCCGGGCTAGGGAATCGCTCCCGGCTGCCGCCTGACTCCACCGCCCTGCAGGATCGCCCAGGGGGACGGCACCTGATGCCTTACCATCGTAGGGTCTCCATTTCCGGCAAGGCTCTGCATCATGGCCCTCACCCTCTACCACTGCCCGGACTGGTGCTCCTCGGTGATCCGGCTCGCGCTCGAGGAACTCGGGCTCCCCTATGGCGTGACACCCATGGATTTCGAGGCGGGCGACTTCGACGCGCCGGCGTTTCGCACGCTCAACCCGTTCGGACTCATCCCAACGCTCGAAACGCACGAGGGTCCGATCTTCGAGACTGCTGCGATTCTGATCTGGCTGGTGGATCGGCACGGGCGCCTCGGCCCCAGGATGGATGAACCGGGAAGGGCCGCTTTCCTGTCCTGGCTGCTGTTCGTCTCGAACACGCTCCACCCGACGGTGCTGGCGCTCATCCACCCCGAACGGGCTGCGGGCGACGCTGCTGCCGGGGCCGTCCAGCGAGTGGCCCTGGAAAAACTCCAGGCACAGGCTGGCGTGATCGAGACCTTTCTCCTCGCCCAGGCGCCGCCGTGGCTATCGACCAAGACCCCGGGCGCGCTGGGCCACTACCTCGGCATCCTGCTCCGCTGGGCCATGTATCTGCCCGAAGATCGGGCCATGCGCTTCGACCTGAGACCCTTCCCGACGCTCCGGGCGGTCCTCGCCGCGCACGAAACCTCCCCGGCGGCGCTCCGGGTCGCCGCCGCCGACAGCCTCGGCCCGACCCCCTTCACCAACCCGGCGCGCCCCTGACCCCGTCCGGGGCGCACCCGGGCACGGGGAATGACTGGATGGGAGGACGTGCGTCTGACGAGTGAAGAGGTCACGGGTGATGAGGCTGCCGGGGCACTGCTCGCCGGGCTCCACCGCGGGCATTCGTTCACCGGGTTGCGCAACGCCAAAGAGTCCAGCCGCGCAGTTCACGGGCGGTTCCGGTCATTGCTGCAGCATCGGGCGGGCCCAGAGCTCACCGCAGCCAAGAGCCGGGCCACTACCCGACCGGCGGGCCGACCGCGCTTCAACTGCCGCGCTCGCTGCGCGCACGCAGCTGGCCACAGCCCCCCTCCACATCCTGGCCAGCCGAGTAACGCAGCTTGGCGAGCACCCCGCGCCGATGCAGCTCGCGCACCATGCGGGCCGCCCGCGCCATGTCCGGACGACGATGGGCGCTGCCTGGAATCGGGTTGAAGGGAATGAAGTTCATCACCGCGTACTGCCCGGCCAGCAGGTCCGCGATCGCCTCCACCTCGTCGTCACCATCGTTGACGCCTTCGAGCAGGGTCCACTGGTACTGCACCGGGTATCCGGTCGCCTCGGCATAGTCGCCCGCGAGCGACACCAGTTCGGCGGGTTCGATGCGTGGTGCCCGCGGCAGCAGCTCGGTACGCAGGGCCGGCTTGGTCGTGTGCAGCGACAGTGCCAGCGCCGGCCTGACGACGCCACGCGGCAGGCGTTCGAATGCGCGCCGGTCCCCCACGGTGGAGAACACCAGGTTCTTGTGGGCAATGCCGCCGACGGTACCCAGCGCCTCGATGGCCTCGAGCACGTTGTCCAGGTTGTGGGAAGGCTCCCCCATGCCCATGAACACCACCTTGCGCACCACGTGGCCGCGGGTACGCGCCAACGCGACCTGAGCCGCGATCTCGGCGCTGCCCAGCTGGCGCTTCACCCCCTCGCGACCCGTCATGCAGAAAGTGCACCCCACCGCGCAGCCGACCTGGGTGGACACGCACACGCCGTTGCGGGGCAGCAGCACGCTCTCGACGGTCTGGCCGTCGGCGAACCGGACCAGAAGCCGCGTCGAGCCGTCACCGGCAGGATGCGCCGAGTGCACACGGCCGAGGCCGTCGCGAAAAGCCTGCAGCTCCGGGAGCGCCGCGCGGAAACGCGCCGGAAAGAAGTCGCCGGGGTGGGCATGGCCAGCCTCGAACGGGAGGCCCTGCAGCCAGGCGCGCAAGGCGGCCTGTTCGTGTGCCGGTCCGGCGCCGTGGGAGCGCAGCAGGGTGCGCACTTGATGGAGAGTCGTCACGGGGGCGGATGTTACGCCACGACGCGGTCGCGCAGCCGCGATTACCCCCGCCCGATCTTCCGTAACAGACCCGTAACGCCGCCCGCGCGACCCTCGCGCCCTGCCCCAGCCGGTGACAGAATGCCTGCACCGACGGGGGATCCGCACCTTTACGTCGGCAACCACAAGAGCCTCCCATGCCCCGCGCCCCGTCGTCCCTGGCCAAGCGCAGCCGTCCGCACCTGCACGGCGCCATCCCCAGAGAGGAAATCCCGGTCGCGGCTCCGCCCGACCAGCCCTCGTTCTGGCCGTCGAAGGAGTGGTACGACGCGTTCATGGAGCTCTCGAAGCCGGCGCCCGCCTGGCGCAACAGCCTCGTGGTGGAGTCACTCGACACACACATTCTCTACGAGCCGGTCACGAACATCGGGCGCATCTCGCCGACACCGGTGCTGATGATCCTGGCGAGCGACGACGTCATCACGCCAACGGCCGACGCCAGGGCGGCATTCGACCAGGCGGGTCAACCCAAGAAACTGGTCGTCGTGCCGGGACGGCACTTCGACGCCTACAACGGTCCGAAACACGCGCAGTTCGTCGGGCCGGCGGTCGACTGGTTCCGCGAGTGGTTGAAGCCCTGAGCGGCATTTTCCGGCCACAGGACGATCGGCAAGCCGCCAGCGGATGGTGTGCCGATCGTGGCCCTGCTTCGGCGATCGGGCCCGGTCCGGTCGAACACCCGGGCCCGGATACCGTCTGCGCGCTCGCGGGGCGTAGCGAAAAACGCGAGTTTCGCTCTCATCGACCGGTGTCCCCGGGACTTCGGTCTTGACGGCCGCCGGCGCGACCAAAAGCGTGGTTCGGAACAATCCGTCCTCCGCCCCCAGGTGACACGCCGGGAGCACGTTCGCGCCGGTCCTTCGCCTGCAAACCCCTGCGGTGCCGGGCCTGTGACCGATCTCTCGGGTAACATTGGAAACATCACGCGGAAAACCACAGGACGGCTGGCGGTCGGCGTGGCCCTCGCCTCGGTGCGGAGCCTCCGGTGGGCCCCCGGGCCCGAACAGCGCAACCACTCCTGCGGCAACTCGTCTACAGGCCACGGTGTCTCGACCATCACCTGAAACCCATTCCAGACCGCTGTCTCCCCTGAGCAGGTTCGGCCACGCCGGCGGCGGTGGCTGCGGCCGCCCGCGAGGCGACGGTCCGTGTCGCCCACGGGCCTTCGGCGGGCACGCGCGCTGCCTCAGCGAACACGCGAAAACCGGGCGCGTTCCATGCCGAGGGCCGCGCCTGCGCCTTTTTGACTCAACAGGCCAGAGCAGCCAGCCGGATTTGCCGACACACGCCAACGAGCCTCCCCGCAGCTGAGATGTGTCTACCGGACCCACCCGCACACATCGAACCCCACCAGGATCCCCTCGCCCAATGAACCCACCCGCCCGCTACCTGCCACCCGTCCTGAAGAACCTGCGGTTTCCCGTCATCGGCTCGCCGCTTTTCATCATCAGCAACCCCAAGCTGGTCATCGCCCAGTGCAAGGCCGGTGTGGTCGGTTCGATGCCGGCGCTCAACGCCCGCCCCGCTTCACAACTGGACGAGTGGCTGGCCGAGATCACCGAGGCGCTGGCCGCACACGACAAGGCGCATCCCGAGTCGCCCGCCGCGCCCTTTGCGATCAACCAGATCGTGCACAAGAGCAACGACCGGCTCGAGCACGACATGGCGGTCTGCGAGAGGTACAAGGTGCCGATCGTCATCACCAGCCTGGGCGCGCGCGAAGACGTGTTCCGGGGCGTGCAGGCCTGGGGCGGCGTGGTCCTTCACGATGTGATCAACAACGTCTTTGCGCACAAGGCCATCGACAAGGGTGCCGATGGCCTGATCCCGGTGGCGGCTGGCGCCGGTGGCCACGCCAGCGTGAAGAGTCCGTTCGCCATGGTCGCGGAGATCCGCGAATGGTTCGGCGGCCCCGTCGCGCTGTCGGGCGCCATCTCCTCGGGCGGCGCCATTCTGGCGGCCCAGGCCATGGGCGCGGACTTCGCCTACATCGGCTCGGCCTTCATCGCCACCGACGAGGCGCGTGCGGTGGACGGTTACAAACAGATGATCACCGAGAGCAACTCGGACGACATTGTCTACAGCAACTTCTACACCGGCGTGCACGGCAACTACCTCAAGGGCAGCATCAAGAACGCCGGCATGGACCCAGACAACCTGCCCGAGAGCGATCCGAGCAAGATGAACTTCGCCAGCGGCGAAGGGGCGAATGCGGC
>JBEICA010000222.1:0-6081 GCA_040373665.1 Burkholderiales bacterium
CACGACGGACGCCAGTGCGGCCGTCGTGTGAACAGGCCCTAATGTGATCGGATCAGGGAGCAGAACATGGACGACTACGCCCGCGGGCGCGAGCAGTTCCGGCAGATGGTGGGTGAGGACCGCATCGACGCCCTGGTGAGGCGCTTCGCGGCGGTGTGCCCCGACTTCGAGCGGGAGGTCGTGTCCGTGGTGGGTGGACGCATCTGGACACGAGGCGGCATCGACCTCAAGACGCGGTCGCTGTGCGCGATCTGCGTGCTCGCCGCACAGGGCCGGACCAACGCGCTGAAGCTCAATTTCGAAATGGCGATCGTCAACGGCGCGTCTCTGGAGGAGATTTTCGAGGCCTTGTTCATGGTGGCGGCCTACGCCGGATTCCCCGCCATGTGGGACGCGCTGGTCAAGCTCGAGGAGGTGCTGGCGGACCGGGAGCCCCGGGGCTGAAGGGCCTGTAACGAGTGTCTGGACATCCCACAGGCGTTGTCGCCACACCATCCGGCTCTGCCCCGGCAGCAACTGTCCGCCTTCGCACAACCATGCGGGCGCGTGAAGATGCCGTGACGGGCTCGGCATGAACGGGCCGCGCAGCCTCAACGAGTTGTCTTTCCGGGACGTGCTGCTCATCGCCGTTCCGGTGCTGCTTCTCGCAGGCGCCGGTATCTGGCTGGCTGCCGCGCTGATCAAGCCGGCACCGCCGAGCCGGGTCACGATGGGCGCAGGACCCAATGGCGGGGCCTACCTCCACTACGGCGAGGGCTACCGTCGATTCCTCGCTGCCCACCAGGTGGATCTGGAGGTTCGGGCCACGCGCGGCTCGGTCGAGAACTACGCACTTCTGAAGGCCCCCGACTCCGGGGTGGACGTCGCCCTGATGCAGGGTGGCATCGGCAACGCGGAGGAAGCGCCCGGACTGGTCGCGCTGGCGAGCGTGTCCATGGAGCCGCTGTGGGTCTTCTGCCGGGGTGGCGAGCAGTTAAACCGCATCCCCGACCTGCGCGGCAAGCGGCTGGCGGTGGGCGTCACCGGCAGTGCAACGCGCGTTCTGGCGGAGGCGCTGCTGCGCGCCAACGGCTTGGACCGGGAACTCGCGGAGCGGATCGAAGTGCCCGGCCTCGAGGGCGCGGAGGCGCTGTTGCGCGGACTGGTGGACTGCCAGTTCCTGATCGGTGCGCCGGAAGCGGGGATCGTACGGGCCCTGACCCACGCACCCAGCCTCACCCTCATGAATTTCGAGCGCGCAGGCGCCTACACCCGACGCATGCACTTCCTCACCCAGGTGCAACTCCCCGAAGGTGTCATCGACCTCGAAAACAACCTCCCGCCGCGGGACGTGACGCTTCTGGCGGCGCCCGCCCAGCTGGTGGCCCGTGACACCCTGCACCCCGCCATCCAGGACCTGCTGCTGATGGCGGCCACCAGGGTGCACGGTCGTGGCAACCTCATCCAGCGCAACGGCGAGTTCCCCAGACCGGAGCACGTGGACTTTCCGGTTTCCGATGAGGCGGAACGCTTCTTCCGCTCCGGCCAGTCCTTCCTGCAACGCTACCTGCCGTTCTGGCTCGCAAGCCTGGTCGACCGCTTCCTCATCGGCCTCATCCCGCTCGCAGCGGTGCTGATCCCCATGTTCCGCCTGTTACCGCCGCTCTACCGCTGGCGGGTCCGCTCGCGCATCTACCGCTGGTACGGCGAGTTGATGTTCATCGAAAACGAGACCCGCGCAAGACTCAGCGACGACATGCTGCAGGATCACCGCCAGCGCCTCGAGAACATGGCGGCCACGGTTGACAGCCTTACCGCGCCGCTGGCCTACGCCGACCAGTTGTACCTGCTGCGCCAGCACATCGCCTTCGTGCGACAGAAATTGGATGCCATGTCCGACGCCGCGCCGCAGTCCGGTGCCATGCAGTGACCGCCCGGGCCGATGCCCTGCCGCGCTACCATCGCGCCTGACCTCCCCGAAGCCCGCGCCGTGACCCTCTCGCCCGCCCTCAACCACCCGCAGCGCCTGGTCCTGTCGGCCGAGGTGCACGCCCGTCCCTTCCTCGATCTTGAGGCACCTGCCCGCGCCTCTCATCTGGCGGTATACACCGGCACGGACCTGCATCGCGCGCACCGACTCGTCGAAGTCTTCTGCCAGCGCTTCGGCATCGCCCCCCCGGCGCTCGGCGCCCAGCATTTCGTGCACGACCTCGGCCATGTCCGATTCCGCTGGGAGCGGCATACCGAGTTCTGCACTTGCACCTTCGTGGAGGCCGGACTGCCGCAGGGCGACCCTTTCTCCGAGCCGGCGATCCGGCACGCCCCGGCCGACTGGCTGGAAGTGCTCGGCGCCTCGGTGCTGGCCGCGTGTCATCTGGCGGTCGAGCGCGGCGATCCGCTCGACTTCCGGGACCACCGTCTCAAGCGGGTGTTCCCGGCCCCGCCCCTCGTGGGGGGGCAGGTGCTGAGCGCCGGTGAGGTGTGGACCGACTTCCAGGTCGGTCCCGGCGGCTTCACGCGTATCCTGGTCCGGGACACCGGGCTCCGCGAAACCCAGGCGGGCCGTCTGGTGCAACGTCTGTGCGAACTCGAAACCTATCGCATGATGGCGCTGCTTGCCCTGCCCACAGCCCGGGACAGCGCCGCGGCGCTCGCGGCGATGGAGGCCGAACTGGGCGAGATATCCGCCGCCATGGTCCACACCGACCAGCCTGTGGACGAGGCCGTGCTGCTGACCCGCCTGTCATCGCTGGCCTCGCGTGCGGAAGCACTGTCGCTGCGCACCAGCTACCGCTTCGGTGCAGCGCAGGCCTACTACCGCATCGTGCGCGCACGCATCGGCGATTTGCGCGAGACCCGGGTCGAGGGCGTACCCACCATCGGCGAGTTCATGGCGCGGCGCCTGGCACCGGCGATGGAGACCTGCCTGTCGGTCGCCGGTCGACAGGCCGCCCTGGCGGAGCGCGTGGGCCGCGCCAACGACCTGTTGCGCACCAGCGTCTCGCTGGCTCAGGAGCGGAACAACCTGCAGATCCTGGAGCAGCTCAACCGCAATGCCGAATCCCAGCTGCAGCTGCAGCACGCGGTGGAAGGCCTTTCGGTGGTGGCGGTGAGCTATTACGTCCTCGGACTGACGGGCTACCTGCTCAAGGCCGGCAAGACCGCCGGTCTGCCGATACCGGTGGACCTGCTGCTCGGCCTGCTGGTGCCTGCCATCTTCGGGCTGACCTGGTTCGGCATCAGGCGACTGCGGCATCGCGTCGCCAGACGCCCCCAGGGCGGGCACTGAAACCAAGACGAATGCCGGAACCCGCGGCGCATCGCCGCGCGAAAAACCAACGAAGGGGAGGACGGACGATGCGGGACAGCAAGGTGCGCTCGGTCTGGGCGCAGGAGGGTGCGGTGATCAACGGATGGCTGGGCATCCCGAGCATCATCTCGGCAGAGAACATGGCTCAGGCGGGATGGGACTCCCTCACCGTCGACCTGCAGCATGGCCACATCGACTACCAGGTGGCCCTGGGGATGCTCCAGGCCATCAGCACCACGGCCACAACACCACTGGTGCGGGTGCCGTGGATGGAGCCCGGCATCATCATGAAACTCCTGGACGCGGGTGCCTACGGCGTGATCTGTCCGATGATCAACACACGCGCCGACTGTGAGGCCTTCGTCGGTGCCTGCCGCTACGCGCCCGCGGGCTATCGCAGTTTCGGGCCCGTACGCGCCTCCTGGTATGGCGGTGCGGACTACTTCGCCAACGCGGATCGGACCATCGTGACCCTCGCCATGATCGAGACCCGTCAGGCGGTCGACAATCTGGATGCCATCCTCGACGTGCCAGGACTGGACGGGATCTACGTTGGCCCGAACGATCTTGCCATCAGCCTCGGCCGCACCCCTGCCGGCGTGCCCACGGATGCTCTCGTGGTCGACACGATCGGTCGCATCCGGGACGCGGCCCGACGACATGGCATCCGGGCGGGCATCCACTGCGGCTCCACCGCAATGGCGCGGGAGATGGTGCAACAGGGCTTCCAGTTCGTCACCCTGATGCACGACAACGCCTTCCTCGCCGCCGGCGCGGCGGCGGCTGTGACTGAAATGCGCGCGGCCTCTCCGGCAGGCACCCGCTCCGGCGTCTACTGAGGGCCTGCCGCGGCCTGCAACGCGGGGCGCCGCGCCATCATCGGGCGCCCCGGTGATGCCTGCGGGCCGAAATCACAGGAAGCGGAACGCCGCGGCGGCAATCAACGTCGGCACCAGCGCCGCGCCCGCCAGGCCCAGCGGGTTCACGGCCTGATCGGCAAAGTGTTTGCGCAGGATGGTCATCCCCGCAGGATTTGGGGCGTTGGCGATCACCGTCAGGCCACCACCGGTCACCGCACCCGCCACCAGTGCGTATTTGAATGCGTCGGAAAGGCCTTCGACCAGCGAACCCAGATAGGTCAGGGCGGCATTGTCGGTGAAGGCCGTCAGGACGGCTGCGCCGACGAACACACTGTCGGCGCTCATGCTCATCAGCACAGGCTGAAGCCACCATTGCTGCTGCCCGCCCAGAACCACCAGCCCCGCCAGGAAGAACGCCACCAGCAGTCCCTCGCGCAGGATCAGCCGATCCTGATGCTGCTGGTAGGCGTTCGCGATACCGAGGAAAAACAGGAACAGGCCCATGAACACGGCGGGATGGTGGGCGGCCACGACGATGCCGACCAGGAAGCCGAGGTGTACCAGAGTGAGCAGGGCCGGGACCGCCGGATCGCCAGTGGCCGGGCGCAGATTCGGCAGGGCGGCCAGTTCGCGCCGGAACAGGATTGCGGCTGCGACGGCATTGGCCGTCACCGCGAGGACGGCCTTCCAGCCGAAGGCCTGCAGCATGAATGGCGTGTCCCAACCCCATTTCGCGGCCACCATGAGCACCGGCGGGGCCGCGAAAGGCGTGAGGGTTCCACCGATGGACACATTGACGAACAACACCGCAAGCGTGCCGTACTTCAGGCTGGTGGAGACATTCCTGGCAAACACCCGCTCCCCCAGGATGAGTGCGACCAGGGTCATGGCGGCCGGCTCGGTGATGAAGGATCCGAGCAGCGGTCCGAGGATGAGCACCGTGATGTAGAAGCCGATACTGCCCGGCAGCGGGATCGCCCGCGAGGCCAGGGTCAGGGCACCCAGGGCCGCACGCAGGATGGGCCGCGTCGCCGCCACCACCATGATGGCGAACACGAACAGGGGCTCGGTGAAATTGCGCGAATCGATGTATTCCGTGGCGGGGGCGCTGCCCTCGACGACAACCATCGTCACCATGAGGACCAGGGCCCAGAACCCGAACACGACCTCGACCTCGCCGAGCAGATGCCAGAGTCCGGCATGGGCGGGCTGCGTGTGCGCCAGACGCTCGAAGATCTTGGTGGCGAAGGTATGCAGGATGGCCACCGCGAACAGGGCGGCGCCGATCCACTGGAGGGTGGTGGCTGTCATTTCAGGCTCCAGGATCCCGGTCGGGCGTCGCCAGGCGACGTCACGGGGAGGATCCCATCGCGGCGATCACGTGCGGGAAGCGATCGCCACTGTTGGGAAAAGGCGCCCGGCCCCGCGCGCATCCCGCCACGCCGGGCGCCCTGCGCCACGATGTCACATGCACAGCGACCGCCAGGACCGGGCCGGAGCGCATTCGTCAGACCCTGCCGAGATCCTTGGCAGTCTTGCCTCCGATCCCAAGATCGGTGCCGGGGATGTCGGTGAACCAGATGCGGATGCTCTCGGGCGGTGCGCCGAGAGTCTCGTTCAGGGCTTGAGTGACCTTCGCGATGGCGGCACGTTTCTGGTCTTCGGTGCGACCTTCCAGCAGATGGATGTGGACCAGGGGCATGGCTCGGAGTCTCCGACTCGGCTCAAAACGTCGAGAGTATCCAAAACCGCCCAGTGGTTGAACCGTTCCCTTCGTCAAGATGGCCCGCGACATCCCCAGCAGCACACGGCGCCGGGCCCCCCGGGGGTTGCCCCGCGGGGCGGCGCCCGACACCCCGGGGGCAGGCGGGCGGGGACAGGAAGATTAAACAGGGACGCACAAAGCCCATAAGGCCCCTAGGCCCCGCCACC
>JBEICA010000026.1:0-20681 GCA_040373665.1 Burkholderiales bacterium
CCTCCCCCTTTGGTGCCTACGGCTACAACCCCGAGGGCGTGCGCATCGGGCAGGAGGGCTCGCGCAACCGTCGCGCGGTGAAGGTGTGGGACGAACGCCAGTACCGCAACCTGGACGACAGCGTCGAGCTGGGCACACGCAACATCAAGGTGGCGCTGAAGCGGTTGCGGCGTTTTGCCCGCGAGGGCGCGGCGGAGGAACTCGATCTCGAGGACACCGTGCGTTCCACGGCGCGCAACGCGGGCTGGCTGGACATCCGCATGGTGCCGGAGCGCCACAACGCGGTGAAGGTGCTGCTTTTCCTGGACGTCGGCGGGTCGATGGACGATCACGTCAAGGTGTGCGAGGAACTGTTTTCCGCCGCCCGCACGGAGTTCAAGCACCTCGAATACTTCTACTTCCACAACTTCCTGTACGAGAGCGTGTGGAAGGACAACCGCCGCCGCAGCAGCGAGCGTTTCCCGACGACGCGGCTGCTGCACACCTTCGCCGCCGACTACAAGGTGATCTTCGTCGGCGACGCCACGATGAGTCCCTACGAGATCGCCTACCCGGGCGGTTCGGTGGAGCACCACAACGAGGAGGCCGGTGCGGTGTGGCTGCAGCGCGTGCTGGACGTCTATCCGAAGGCCGTCTGGATCAACCCGCAGCCCGAGGATCGCTGGGACTACTACGAGTCGCTGCGCATGACGCGCCAGCTGATGGGCGAGCGCATGTACCCGCTGACGCTGGACGGACTGGATCGGGCGATGCGGGAACTGACCCGCTGAGCCGGTCTCAGGCGCTGAAGTTGAGCTGTCGTGGTGCCAGGTAGCGCCGGGCAATCTCGTCGGCCGGCAGGGGCTTGTTGAACAGGAATCCCTGGTACTCGTCGCAGCCCAGGCGCTTGAGCACCGACAGCTGGGCGAGGTTCTCCACACCCTCTGCCGTGACCCGCAGGTCCAGGCTGTGTGCCATGCCGACGATGGTGGCGACGAGCACGTTGCTGCCCTTGTCGGACTCGACATCGCGCACGAAGGAGCGGTCGATCTTGAGCGTATCGATGGGCAGCTGCTTCAGGTTGATGAGCGACGAGTAGCCGGTGCCGAAGTCGTCCACGGCAAGCCGGGTGCCGAGCTTGCCCAGGCGGCGGAAGGCCTGGAGACTGTCCTCTGCGGTCTGCCACAGCACCGACTCTGTCATCTCGAGTTCGAGATGGGTCGGGTCCAGACCGGAGTGGCCCAGGATGCGCTGGACGTTGCGCGCGAATTCGTTCGGGTTCGTGAACTGCCGGGCCGACACGTTCACCGCGACCCGCAGCGGCGGGTAGCCGGCGTCCTGCCAGGCCTTGGCCTGCTCGCAGGCCGAACGCAGCACCCACGCGCCTATGGGGTCGATGAGCCCCGTCTCCTCTGCCACCTCCATGAATGTGGAGGGCTGCACCAGCCCTTTCGTCGGATGCCGCCAGCGCAGCAGCACCTCCACCCCGGCAACGTGGCCGCTGGCGATGTCGACCTGCGGCTGGTAGTGCAGCACGAACTCGTTGCGGTCCAGCGCACGGCGCAGTGCCGTCTCCAGGTCGTGTCGCTCGACCGCGCGGATGTTCATCTCGCGCGAGAAGAACTGATAGTTGCGTCGCCCCTTCTCCTTGGCGTGGTACATCGCCGTGTCCGCGTTCTTCATCAGGCTTGCGGAATCGTCGGCGTCGTCCGGGAAGATGCTGATGCCGATGGAGCAGGAGGTGTTGAGAGTGTGGTTGAGCACCTGCACCGGCCGTGCCAGCGCCGCGGTGATCTTGTCCGCCACCTGGGCCGCGTCCTCGGCCTGCTGCAGGCCCTCCAGGGTGATGACGAACTCGTCGCCTCCGAGGCGGGCGACGGTGTCGCCCTTGCGGATGCAGCCCTGCATGCGTGCCGCCACCTCCTTGAGCAGCAGATCGCCGACGTCGTGGCCCAGGGAGTCGTTGATGGTCTTGAAGCGGTCGAGGTCGATGAACATGAGGGCCAGCGCTTCGCGGTTGCGGCGGGCGTTCACCAGACCCTGCTCGAGCCGATCCTGCAGCAGCACGCGGTTGGGCAGACCGGTGAGCGCGTCGCGCGTGGCCAGCTGGCTGATGCGCTCCTCCGCTGCCTTGCGGTCGGTGATGTCGCGGGCGGTGCCGCGATAGCCCATCACCCCACCCTCGGCGTCACGGATGGTCACGGCGTTGACACCCACCCACACCATCGCGCCTGTGCGGGTGGTGAGCATGTGCTCCAGATCGCGGTAGGAGCCGTCCTCGCGGGCATGTTCCCTGAGCCAGTCCTCGACCCGCTGCTGCTCGCCGGCCGGCATGAGTTCCTCTGGCCGGCGCCCGATGAGCTCTGTGTCGCTGTAGCCCAGCAGGCTGCGGACCTTTGGCGACACGTAGACGTAGGCCCCGGTGGCGTCCTGTTCCCAGACGAATTCGCTGGCGGCCTCGGCGAAATCGCGGAACCGGCGCTCGCTCTCGCGCAGCTGCAGCTCGACAGTCTTCAGTTCGGTGATGTCCCGGCCCACGCCACGGTAGCCGCGGAAGTTGCCCGCGGCGTCGAACACCGGCTCCCCGCTGGACATGGCCCAGCGGCCAAGGCGGGGGATGCGCAGGACCAGATCCCGGAAGGGCTTGCGCGCCTCGAGCAGGGCACGGTGCTCCTCGCGGGCGCGTTCCGAGGGCCATTCGTAGCCGGCGTCGAAGCGTGTCTTGCCGAGGAGTTCGGACATGCTGCTGGCAACATGCGCCAGCGCCGTGGGCGACAGGTAGGTGAATCGGTACTGCTCGTCCTGTTCCCAATACCAGTCGGCGGACAGCTCGGTCAGGCTGCGGAAGCGCTGCTCGCTGTCGCGCAGCCGCTCCTCGGCGGCGCGCCGGTCGGTGAGGTCGAACAACACCAGCAGCACGAAGCGGTTGCCGTCGGGGGCGGTGAGGGCGGTCTTGCGCACCAGCATCCAGCGTACCGCGTCGTTGACGCGGTAGGAACGCTCGTAATCCACCGGGGTGTCGCTCTGAAGTGCCTCGTTGTCGGTGGCGACGAAGTAGTCCGCGTCCTCGACGTCGAAGAAATCGTGGTCGGTGCGGCCGATGATGTTCTCGCGCGGACGGCCGAAGAATTCGATGAACGAGGGGTTGGCGCCCACGTAGCGGTGCTGGGCGTCCTTGACCAGCACCGGGCTGGGAATGGCGTCGATCAGCGCGTTGAGGAACTGCCGCGAGTGGGCGATCTCCTCCTCGGCCTGCTTGAGCAGGGAGACGTCCCGTCCCACGCCGCGGTAGCCCGTGAAGGCGCCCGAGGCATCCGTGACTGGCTCGCCGCTCAGCGCGTGATGGAGGGTGGTGCCCTCCGTGCCGTGCCAGGCGATGGCGACGTCGCGGAATGCCTCACGCCGCGCGACGGCCGCGTCGTGCCGGCGCCCGTCCTCGGCGCTGACTTCCCCTTCCAGATCGGCGCGGCGCTTGCCGATGAACTGGCTGGCGTTCAGCTCGCCTGCCTCGAAGGCCCGTCCGGACACGCGCGTGAAACGCATCTGGGTGTCCGTCTCCCATTGCCAGTCGGCCGACAGACCCGCCAGGGAGCGGAAGCGGTCGAAGCCCGCCTTGAGCTGTGCCGTCGCCTGCCGCTGGGCGCTGGCCAGCCCGTGAACGTAGAACGCGGTGCCAGTGATGGTGGCCAGGAAAACGTCGAAAGCCAGATGGCCGGCGGCCGGATCCATGCCGGCGAACGGCCCGGATCCGCGTGCGAGCGCCCAGGTGCCGCCGATCGCCACCACGGCATTGCCGAAGGTGGTGAGGTGGGCGCCCGCGTTCACCGCGATCAGCAGCGCCCCCGGGAAGACCAGATAGGCTGTCGGCACCATGCCGCGGAGATCGCCAGGCATGGCGGTGAATACCGCGGCGACGACAGCCAGATGGACGCCGGCGAGCGCCATGGCACGGATGTCGGGAAGCAGGCGCGGTGGGACCCGCCAGACCACCAGCAGCGGCAGGAAGGATGCGATGGCCACCGCATCGGCGATCCAGCCACGGGCGGCGGTACGTGCGGCCTCCAGCAGGTCGGCGCCGGCGACGGCTGCCAGGGCCGACCAGGTGACGAGTGCACCGGCTGCCGGGACCACGATGGAGACGGCCGGCATGCGCGCGGCCAGAGCGCTGACCGACAGGCTGCCGCGGGTCACGCGCTGGTGCCTGAGCATCGTCCAGGCGACGGCGGCCTCGAGTACTGCGCCCAGTGCCCGGCCCGCGGCTTCGGACCAGCCTTCCCCGGCGATCCAGCCGACGGCACACGCTGCAACGAGGATCGCGGGGAACATCGGTGGTCCGAGGCGGAGCACCGCGAAGATGGCAATGGCGGCCGAGGGCCAGATCAGGGCCGATTCGCCGTCCGCCGCCGGCGTGAGGGCCAGAAAGGGCAGGGCGAAGACCACGTAGGCCACCGTCCAGAGGACTCCCTCGGCAATGGCCCGGGGGTCCAGGGCGTGACGCGAGGGTCGGCCCAGGTTCATGGAGCAGCGGCGGGCGGGGCCGCCCGCCGGCGGTCGAGCCCCGTGGGCGGGGCTGACTTGAGGACCTCCTCGACGGTGGTCACGCCCTGCGCCACCTTGAGCGCGCCGCTGATGCGCAGCGGCTTCATCCCGTCCTTGTAGCTCTGCTCCCGGATTTCCGCGAGATCGGCGCTCTCGCCGACCAGCTTCCGCAGGGCCGGCGTGAGCAGCATGATCTCGTAGATGCCGACCCGCCCCATGTAGCCGGTCATCCGGCATTCGAGGCAGCCGCGGGCGTAATAGGCCTGGCGGGGCTTCTCGGCCTTCCAGGGCGAAATCAGCATGGCCCAGGTTTCGTCGTCGAGCGGTCCGGCTTCGCGGCAGTGGGGGCACAGGGTGCGCACGAGCCGCTGGGCCATCACGCCGAGGATGGTGGAATGCAGCAGATACGGGGGCACGCCGATGTCGAGCAGGCGCGTGATGGCGGCCGGCGCGTCGTTGGTGTGCAGGGTCGACAGCACGAGGTGTCCGGTGAGCGAGGCCTGGATCGCCATCTCGGCGGTTTCCAGGTCGCGGATCTCCCCCACCATGATGATGTCCGGATCCTGGCGCAGCAGCGTGCGCACGCCCGAGGCGAAGTCCAGGCCGATTGAGTGCTGCACCTGCATCTGGTTGAAGGTCGGCTCGACCATCTCGATCGGGTCCTCGACCGTGCAGACGTTGACGTCGGCCGTGGCCAGCTGCTTCAGCGTCGAATACAGGGTGGTGGTCTTGCCCGAGCCGGTGGGGCCTGTCACCAGCACGATGCCATGCGGCTGGGTGGTCATCTGGGTCCAGCGCCCCTGATCCTCATCCGAGAACCCGAGGTCGCGGTAGTCCTTGACGATGACCTCGGGGTTGAAGATCCGCATGACGAGCTTCTCGCCGAAGGCGGTGGGCATGGTCGACAGGCGCAGCTCCACCTCACCGCCGTCGGGGGAGACGGTCTTGATGCGACCATCCTGGGGCCGGCGCTTCTCGACGACGTCCATGCGGCCGAGGATCTTGATGCGGCTGGTCATGGCCGCCATCACCGCGGTGGGAATCTGGTAGACCTGATGCAGCACGCCGTCGATGCGGAAGCGCACGTTGCCGGCGTCGCGGCGGGGTTCCAGGTGGATGTCGCTGGCACGCTGCTCGAAGGCGTACTGGAAGATCCAGTCGACGATGTGCACCACGTGCCGGTCGTTGGCGTCCACCTGGCCGCGGTTGCCCAGCTGCACCAACTGCTCGAAGTTGGTGATGTCGTTGAGGTCGCTCTTCTTCTGCTGCTGCGCGCCCTGGACCGAGCGGGCCAGGTTGTAGAACTCGACCAGGTAGGTGTCGATGTCCGCCGGGCTGGCGAGCACGCGGCGGATTTCGAGCCTCAGCACACGGGCCAGCTCCTGCTCCCAGTCGCGCACGAACGGCTCGGTGACCGCGACCACGCACTCCTTGGCGCCGACCTGCACCGGGAGGATGCGGAAGCGCGTGGCGTAGGCGTTGGACATGACCTTGGTGACGGCGGCGAAATCGATCTTGAACGGATCGATGTGCATGTAGGGCAGTCCGACGCGCCCTGCCAGCCATTCGGTCAACGTGTCGAGGTGCAGCAGCTTCTTGGGGCGGCGCGGGTCTGGCCACTTCTGGTCGGCGATCACGACCAGCGGATGGGCGGTGGAGCGTCGGTGCGCCGGGCGCGCCAGGAACTCCGCCGCCGCCTCGGGGGTCACCAGGCCGTCCGAGACGAGATCCTGGATCAGGGCGCCGAGTTCGAGCTTGCGTCCGCCGCCCACCTGGGCAGGTGCGATCAGCGCTTCCATGGGCGGCTCCTGCGGTGGATGGCAGGTTGCTCCAGGCGCGCGGCGCATGTCGCCAGCGCTCCCCGGATCCGGGGGCGGGGCGCCGCTGGCATATGGTATGGCTCGGGCATGAGATGTGTACCTGATTGGATTATCCCACTCTAATTGCGGCCGGTCACCGGTGCCGCTTGAGCGGCGTGCCAGTCCGCCGTGGTCCACCGGCACCCTTGAGGCATCATTCGGCCTTCACGAGGCGGCGTCGGCAGGTCCGCGAGGCGCCCCTCCCGAACGGAGAGCATGTTGACCCAGTCCGATCTGTCGAGATTGACACTGCCGCGCGGCGAACCGTTGTCGCCCGCCGGCGGCCGGTCGCGTCTTCGCCGGCTGTTGCGGCCCGCGCTGGTGTTGCTGCTGCTGGCGGCAGCCGGTGCCTGGGGATGGCGCTGGCTGGCGAACGCACCCGCAGAGGTGGACGAGGCGACCGTGACCACCGCCTATCCCTACCAGAGCCTCGCGGTGCTCACCTCGACGGGCTACGTCGTGGCGCAGCGCAAGGCGGCGGTGGCCTCCAAGGCGACCGGCCGTCTGGAGTGGCTGGGGGTGGCCGAGGGCAGCCGCGTGCGTCGCGGCGAGGTCATCGCCCGGCTGGAGAGCTCCGACGTGTCGGCCGCCCGCGACCAGGCGGCGGCCGCGCTGAAGGTGGCCCAGGCCAATGTCGAGCAGGGCAGGGTGGAGGCCCTCGACGCCCGGCGCGCGCTGGCCCGGGCCAGCGAGCTCCTGGAGCGCAGGTTCGTGTCCGAGTCGGTCCACGACCAGGCGCAGGCGCGGGTCGACAAGGCGGCCGCCGGGGTACGTTCGCTGGAGGCCTCGGTGGCCATGGCGCGGGCAAACCTGCGCGCGGCGGAAGTGAGCGTGGAGCAGACCCTCATCCGGGCCCCGTTCGATGGCGTCGTGCTCACCAAGAGCGCCGACGTCGGGGACGTGGTGACGCCTTTTTCCTCGGCCATCGATGCCAAGGGTGCCGTGGTGACCATGGCCGACATGACCACCCTCGAGGTCGAGGCAGACGTATCGGAGTCCAACCTCGCCCGGGTGCGTCCGGGGCAGCCGGTCGAGATCCAGCTCGACGCCCTGCCGGACCGGCGTTTCCGTGGCGTGGTGGCGCGCACCGTGCCCACCGTCGATCGGTCCAAGGCCACCGTGATGACCAAGATCCGCTTCGTCGACACCGATGCCCGCATCCTGCCGGAGATGAGCGCCAAGGCCATCTTCCTGGAGCGCGACGTGTCCGAGGCCGAGCGCTCGCCGCGCACCGCCGTGCAGGCGGCCGCGCTGACCAAACGCGCCGGCGCCGACGTCGCCTTCGTGGTGCTGGACGGACGGGTGCGGGTCCGGCCGGTGCGCACCGGCGTGGTCATGGCCGATCTCGTCGAGGTGGTGGCGGGGCTGTCCCCCGGAGACAAGGTCGTGCTCAGACCCGGCCCGCGTCTGGTCGATGGCGCCGCCGTCAGGCCGGCCCAGCGGTGAGCGACCCCACCCCCAGTCCGGCGCACGCCGTGCTGGTGCGCATCCGGGGACTGTCCAAGGCCTACCGGCGGGGCGGTCAGCCGGTGCCGGTGCTGCACGACCTGGATCTGGACATCGCCGAAGGCGACTTCCTCGCGCTCATGGGTCCCTCGGGATCGGGCAAGAGCACGCTGCTCAACCTGATCGCCGGCATCGACAAGCCCGATGCCGGCAGCCTCGAGGTGGCGGGCGTGGAACTGGCGCGTCTCGGCGAGGCCGATCTGGCGCGATGGCGGGCGCGCCACGTCGGCTTCATCTTCCAGTTCTACAACCTGATGCCGGTGCTGACGGCGCGCGAGAACGTCGAGCTGCCGTTGTTGCTCACCGCGCTCCCGAGGCGCGAGCGGCGCGAGCGCGCGGAGCTCGCCCTGTCCCTCGTGGGGCTGGCCGACCGCATGGACCACCGGCCCTCGGAGCTGTCGGGCGGGCAGCAGCAGCGGGTCGCGATCGCCCGGGCGATCATCACCGACCCCACCCTGCTTGTGGCCGACGAGCCCACCGGTGACCTGGACCGCGTGTCGGCGGGGGAGATCCTGGACCTGATGGAGCGCCTCAACGCCGACCTGGGCAAGACCATCGTCATGGTCACCCATGACCAGCGGGCTGCGGCGCGCGCCCATTCGGTGGTGCAGCTCGAGAAGGGGGCGCTGGTCGCAGGCGCCGCCGATGGCGGTGCCTGAGGCGGTGATGCCCTCGGCACCAGACCCTGGCGGCGGCTGCCCGTGTTCGCGCGCCTGATCCTGCGCAACGCGCTGCGACACCGGTTGCGCACGGCGCTGACGGTGCTGGGCATCTTCGTCGCCATCCTCGCCTTCGGCCTGCTGGCCACGGTGGTGGACGCCTGGTATGCCGGCGCCGAGGGCGCCTCGGCCGCGCGCCTGGTGACGCGCAACGTGGTGTCGCTGGTGTTTCCGCTGCCGCTCACCCATCGGGAGAAGCTCAGGCAGATCGAGGGCGTGTCCCGGGTGTCGACCGCGAACTGGTTCGGCGGCATCTACGTCTCGCCGCGCAACTTCTTCCCGCAGTTCGCGGTGGATGCTCAGACCTACTTCGATCTCTACCCGGAATACCGGGTGCCGGAGGCCGAGATGCGCGAGTTCCTGCGCGACCGCAAGGGGGCGATCGTCGGCCGCAAGCTGGCAGACACCTATGGCTGGAAGGTGGGCGACGTCGTGCCGCTGAAGGGCACGATCTACGCCGGCAACTGGGAGTTCGTGGTGCGCGGCATCTACGACGGCCGGGACGCGGGCACCGACACCGCGCAGTTCTTCCTGCACTGGGCCTACCTGAACGAGAGCGTGCGGCGGCTGCTGCCGCGTCGCGCCGACACGGTGGGGGTGTTCATCGTCGGCATCGACGAGCCTGGCCGGGCGGCGGACATCGCGCGTGCCATCGACGCCCAGTTCCGCAACTCCCTCGCCGAGACCCTGACCGAGACCGAGAAGGCGTTCCAGCTGGGCTTCGTCGCCATGACCGAGGCCATCGTGGTGGCCATCCGTCTGGTGTCCTATCTGGTCATCTTCATCATCATGGCGGTCATGGCCAACACCATGTCGATGAGCGCGCGCGAGCGCATGCCCGAGTACGCCACGCTCAAGGCCATCGGCTTCCGTCCGGCGCGCGTGGCAGCCCTGGTGACGGGGGAGTCCGTCGCCATCGCCCTTGCCGGCACCCTGCTGGGCATTGCCGCCACCTTCCCGGTCGCGGAGCGTTTCGGTCGCGCCATGGGCTCGCTGTTCCCGGTGTTCCGGGTGAGCCTCGACACCGTGCTGCTGCAGCTGGCCTGTGCCCTGGTGATCGGGCTGGTGGCGGCATTCGCTCCGGCCTGGCGCGCGGCGCGGGTCGGCATCGCCGAGGGGCTGAGGGCGTGAGTGCGATGCCGGCCAGGCGGCAGGGCGGGCTGCCCTTCTCCTACGTGATCAGGAACCTGTTCGCGCGCCGCCTCACGACGGCGCTCACTGCCGGCGGCATGGCGCTGGTGGTGTTCGTGTTCGCCACCGTGCTCATGCTCGAGCAGGGCCTGCGCAGCACCCTCGTGTCGACCGGCTCGCCCGACAACGTGCTGGTGATCCGTCGCGCCGCCGGCGCGGAGGTGCAGAGCGCGGTGGACCGGGCCCAGGCCGCCGTGGTGGAAAGCCATCCGGCCATCGCGCATGGCGTGGACGGGCGGCCGCTCGCGTCCCGGGAGGTGGTGGTGCTGATCTCTCTGCCCAAGCGCGGCACCGAGCTCGCCTCCAACGTCGTGATCCGCGGCGTCGGCGAGGCCGGCGTGGTGCTGCGCCCGCAGGTGCACCTCGTCGAGGGCCGGCTGTTCCGCCCCGGCAGCTCCGAGATCGTGGTCGGCAGCAGCGTGCGGGATCGCTTCGCCGGCGCCGCACCGGGCGACAGCCTGCGATTCGGCACCCGCGACTGGCGCATCGTCGGCGTGTTCGACGGCGGGCGCAGCGGCTTCGACTCCGAGATCTGGGGTGACGCGGACCAGATGATGCAGGCCTTCCGGCGCAACGCCTACTCGTCGCTGCTCATGCGCCTGAACGACACCATGGCCTTCGAGGCCGTGAAGGCCGAGCTGGAGGGCGATCCGCGCCTGACGCTGGAGGCGCGCCGCGAGACGGTGTTCTATGCCGAGCAGTCCGAGACCCTGGCGCGCTTCATCCGCATCCTCGGCCTGACGCTGTCGGTGATCTTCTCCATCGGCGCAGTCATCGGGGCGATGATCACCATGTACGCGTCGGTGGCCAGCCGGACGGCGGAGATCGGCACCCTGCGTGCCCTGGGATTCCAGCGCTCGGGGATTCTGGCGGCCTTCGTGGTCGAGTCGCTGGTGCTCGGTGCGCTGGGGGGCGTGCTCGGCCTGGGGGCGGCCTCGCTCATGCAACTCGTGACGGTATCGACGGTCAACTGGCAGTCGTTCGCGGAGCTGGCGTTCAGCTTTCGCCTCACGCCCGGCATCGCCCTCGCCGCCCTCGGCTTCGGCACGGGCCTGGGGCTCGCGGGCGGTCTGCTGCCCGCGGCCCGGGCCTCGCGTCTGGAGATCGTCGACGCCCTGAGGGCGGCGTGAGGTGCCGGCCCTCCGGGTTGTTGCGGAAGCGGCGGTCGGTGGCCCGGGCCGGCGTGACGGTACGCCCGAACCCGTCTTCGACTCCCTGTGCGTCACCGGCCGTTTCCGGGCGCGGCGTGATCCGCGATCATTGACCCAACCATCCTTGAGCTTGCTCACCACCATTCCGGCGCCTGCGCCGGTCTCACCGAGGAGTTCCCTCCGATGAAAGCCCTCTGTCTCGCTGCCGCCGCCTCGGTGGCCTTCCTCAGCCTCCCGGTCATGGCCGAGGACGACGGCGAGGAGTTCCTCAGCCTCATGCGCAAGCCCAAGGCGCGCGAACTGGCCCAGCGCTACATCGACAACGCGGCCGACAAATGGGACGGCAGCGTTTTCTGCACCCCCGAGGACGATCGTGCCAATGCACGCTTCAATGCCGTGCGCACCTATCTCGAGTCCCATCCCCAGGAGTTGTGGCGGCCGCAACGCTACCTGATCATCCAGGGACTGCGCAGCGCCTTTCCCTGTCCCAACTCCTGAGCGAGTCGTCCCCATGAAGATCGTCGAGGTTCGGGTCCACCCCCTGCGCACGCCGCTGGAGGTGCCGTTCGCGTTTTCCCAGGGCTGGGTCCGGCAGCGCTCCGCCACCATCGTCGAGGTGATCACGGACGAGGGCATCACCGGCTGGGGTGAGGCCTTCGCGCAGGGGCTGGAGCCGCCGCAGATCGCGGCGGCGGTGATCGACACGGCGCTGAAGCCCCTGGTGCTCGGCGCCGATCCGCTGGCCACCGAGGTCCTGTGGCACCGCCTGTACCACGCCACCCGCGACTATGGCCGCAAGGGCTCGGTGACCGCCGCCATCAGCGCCATCGACATCGCCCTGTGGGACATCGCGGGCAAGGCCTACGGGGTGCCGGTGCACCGGTTGCTCGGCGGGGCCTTCCGCCAGCGAGTGCAGGCCTACGCCACCGGCTTCTACCGCATCTCCGGCCAGGGCGAGGCGGCCCGTCTCGGCGACGAGGCCGTGGCTCACCACGAGGCCGGCTTCCGCGCCATGAAGGTCAAGCTGGGCTACGGCCTGCAGGACGATCTGGCGGTGATGCGCGAGATCGCGGGCCGCGTCGCGGGGCGGGGTGTCACCCTGATGGTCGACACGAACCACGCCTACGGGGTGGGCGATGCCGTCCGGCTCGGCCGTGGCATGGCCGAGTATGACCTGCGCTGGTACGAGGAGCCGGTCGCGCCGGAACACATCACGGGCTACCGCGAGGTGCGCGACAAGGTCTCGATGCCCGTCGCCGGCGGCGAGAATGAGCACACGCTCTATGGTTTCCGCGATTTTCTCGCGGCCGGGGCGGTGGACATCGCCCAGCCGGATCTGGGCTCCGTGGGCGGTTTCACCGCGTGCCGGCATGTGATCGCGCTCGCGCAGGCGCACGGCGTCCAGATCAATCCCCACGTCTGGGGCTCGGCCATCGCCCAGGCGGCGTCGCTGCAGCTGATCGCCGCGGTGCCTGTCGCGCACCACAGCGTATTCGCCCAGGAACCCATCTTCGAGTACGACCGCTCGGCGCATCCCTTCCGGCAGTACCTGGTCCGCGAGCCGCTTCAGCAGGTGGACGGGTGGATCGACATCCCGCAGCGCCCCGGGCTGGGCGTGGAGGTGGATCGGGAGGTCCTGGAGCGCTACCGGATCGCCTGAGAGCTCCATTGCGGTGCGGTCGACCCGTGCCATGCACATCCTAGGAGCATGCTCGTCGCGTGATTGAAATGCAACACCATGTTTTTAAATGAAAGTTATGCTGGCATGGCGGTTGCATTACGTCGCGTGGTTGCATCCGATGCCGGATCGTCGCACCGGGTGCCTACCGAGATCCTCCGTGACTTGTGGCCTGCTCCTCCCCCGGGGCAGGCTTTTTTTTTCCCACGCCGTGGCGTGTCCACCGCCACGACGCGGCGCCCTGGGTGCCTATAATCCGGCCTCCTACAGGGCAGACACGGCGTCGACATGATCGAGAAGATCTTCGAGAGCATCCTCTGGAACAGCCGCTTCGTGGTGGTGATCGCGGTCGTGGCCAGCATGGCGGCCGCCATCGCCGTCTTCTACATCACCACTGTCGACGTCTGGTACGCGGTCATCCATGTTCTGGGTTACGCCGATCCCTCGCTGAGCGCCGAGGCGCGCAAGGCGCTGCACGACGACACCGTGACCCACATCGTCGAGGTGGTGGACGGCTACCTCCTGGGTACCGTCATGCTGATATTCGCGCTCGGCCTGTACGAACTGTTCGTGAGCGACATCGACGAGGCCCACGGTTCCCGTGCCTCCAGCAAGATTCTGGTGATCGAGAATCTCGACGACCTGAAGAACCGGCTGGCGAAGGTCATTCTGATGATCCTGGTGGTCAAGCTGTTCGAGCACGCGGTCAAGATGAAGCTGGGCACGGTGGTCGAGTTGCTCTACCTCGGTGGCAGCATCGCGCTGGTGGGGCTGGCCCTGTACCTCACCCACGTGTCGGAGGGTCACGCCGAGCCGCGGCATGGTTCCACCGACGGCCCGGGGGGCGGGGGGCACTGAGGCTCAGGGCTTCGCGGGAGGCTTGTCGGCCGGACTCGCCGCCGGCGCCTGGCCTGGGGACCGCCTCGGCTCGCCGCCGGAGGACTTCAGGCGCTCGCGCTCGTAGTACTCGATCCATTGCTGCACGTTGCCCTCCTGCACACGTTCGGCAGCATCGGTGGAGCCGCGTCTGGCGGCGGGCGAGTCTCCGGCGAGAGCCGTCGCCCAGGGCGCCAGGGCCGGGATTAGCATCAAGACGAAGGGAATGGCTCGCATGGGCCGATTGTAAGCGCAAGCGCGATGAGGGTCGCGGCGCGTTGGATGGGCGCGGATGCGCCCGGACGGAGCACACTGAGGGCGACCGATCGATCGGACCTCGACGAAGGGGAGAAGGACAATGCACGACATGGTGATTGCGAACGCCCGCGTGGTGGATGGCAGCGGCGCCCCCGCGTTCCAGGCCGATGTGGCGGTCTCCGGGGGCAGGATTGCGGCGGTGGGCCACGATCTCGGGCCGGCCCGGGACGTGGTGGACGCCGCGGGCCTGGTGCTGGCCCCTGGAATCATCGACACGCACACGCACTACGATGCCCAGGTCACCTGGGATCCGCTGGTGACACCGTCACCGGCCCTGGGGGTGACCACGGCCATCCTCGGCAACTGCGGCTTCACCCTCGCACCCTGCCGGCCCGAGGACCGCGACCTGACCATGCGCAACCTCACCCACGTCGAGGGCATGTCGCTGGCTGCGCTGCAGGCTGGCATACAGTGGGAATTCCAGACCTTCCCGGAGTACCTTGCCTACCTCGAGCGCCGCGGTGTCGGCGTCAACGTCGGTGTGTTCGTCGGTCACTCGTCGGTGCGCACCTGGGCCCTGCGCGGCGACGCCGCGAAGCGGGCCGCGACCCCGGAGGAGATCGCGCAGATGCGTGGCATGGTCGCCGAGGCCATGGCGGCCGGCGCGATCGGTTTTTCCACCACGACCTCGGGGCAGCACAACGGCGAGAACGGCATTCCCATGCCGTCGCGGCTTGCCGATGACGCCGAGATGGTGGCTCTCACCGGTGCCCTGCGCGACAGTGGGCGCGGTGTGCTGATGATGACGCGCGATCCCGGACAGCGGGCGGCCCAGTTCGAGCACTGGGCGGCCGGCGCCGGCCGCCCGTTCATCGTCGCGGCGCTGCTCCACAGCAACATGACCCCCAACGCCGTGTTCGACGATCTGGATGCCATGGGTCAGGCGCGTGCGCGCGGCAACGTGCTGCGCGGCGCGATCTCGCCCTGTCCGCTGACCATGGAATTCACCCTCAAGTCGCCCTATGTCTTCGAGGGGCTGAAGGCCTGGAAGCCGGCCATGCAGGCGGCTGACGATGCCGCCTACCTTGCCCTGCTGGGCTCTGCAGCGTTCCGGGACAGCCTCGATGCCGAACTGGCCGAACCCGGTCGGCGGCTGTTCAACGGTGAGTGGCACCGCATGACGGTGCTGCGCGTCGCCGACCCGCGCAATGCCGCCCTCGAAGGACGCACGGTGGCCGACTGTGCTGCCGAGGCCGGGAAGCGGCCTTTCGACTGGCTGCTCGACCTCGGCCTCTCGGAGGGTCTCGAGACCTACTTCATCGCGACCCTGCTCAATTCCGACGAGGAAGCGGTGGGGCGCATGCTGCGCGACCCGAACGCGCTCATCTCGTTGTCCGACGCGGGCGCGCACCTCGAGTTCTTCTGCGACGCCGGCTTCGCACTGCACGTGCTCGGGCACTGGGTGCGCGAGCGCGGCGTGCTCTCGCTGGAGCAGGCCATCCATCGCATGACGGGAGAGCCGGCCGATCTGTTCGGCCTGACGGGGCGTGGCCGGATCGCGGCGGGCGCGCACGCCGATCTTTTCCTGTTCGATGCCGCCACGGTGGGGCGTGGCGCGGCGCGGCGGGTGAACGACCTGCCGGCCGGTGCCTCGCGGCTGGTCACGCCCGGTTTCGGCGTGCACGGCGTCTGGGTCAACGGCGTCCGGATCGTTGACGAGCAGGGCCCTCGACCCGGCGCGCCGCTGGCCGGCCAGGTGATGCGCCACTATGCCTGAGCGCCGTCACGCGCCCCCGCGCCGGCACGGCGTCGATCCGTCGGCGAGAGGGCTTCGATGAGCGCAGCCACCGGAGCGGCCCGTCCCCTGGAGGGCGTGCGCGTGCTCGAAATGGGCACGCTCATCGCCGGCCCGTTCTGCGCCAGGGTGCTGGCCGAGTTCGGCGCCGAGGTCATCAAGATCGAGTCGCCGGATGGTGGTGATCCGCTGCGCACCTGGCGCAAGCTGCATCAGGGCACGTCCCTGTGGTGGCTGGCCCAGGCGCGCAACAAGAAGTCGGTCGCGGTGAACCTCAAGGCCCCGGAGGGTCAGGACATCGTGCGGCGGCTGGCGCGCAACGCCGACATCGTGGTGGAAAACTTCCGCCCGGGTACGCTCGAGACGTGGGGCATCGGCTGGCCGCAGCTGTCGGCGATCAATCCGGGGCTGGTGATGGTGCGCCTGTCGGGCTACGGCCAGAGCGGGCCCTACAGCGAGCGCCCCGGCTTCGGCGCCATCGGCGAGGCCATGGGCGGATTGCGGCATCTCACCGGCCATCCCGACCGTGCGCCGGTGCGCGTCGGGGTGTCGATCGGCGATTCCATCGCCGCGCTCTACGGTGCCATCGGCGCCCTGATGGCGCTGCGACATCGCGAGGTCAACGGCGGACAGGGCCAGGTGGTCGACGTGGCCTTGTACGAGGCTGTGTTCGCCCTCATGGAGAGCCTGCTGCCGGAATACGACCGCTTCGGGTTCGTGCGCGGTCGCACCGGGGCATCGCTGCCGGGCATCGTCCCCTCGAACACCTATCCGACCCGGGACGGCAGATATCTGGTCATCGGCGCCAACAACGACAGCATCTTCAAGCGGCTGATGCGCGCCGTCGGCCGGCCCGATCTGGCCGACGACCCCGGTCTCGCCGACAACGCCGGGCGAACCACGCGCACCGGGGAGATCGACGGTGTGATTGCCGCCTGGACCGGATCCCTGGACCTCGACGAGGCCCTTGCGGTGCTGAATGCGGCCGAGGTGCCGGCGGGCAGGATCTACGACATCGCCGACATCGTCCGGGATCCGCAGTACCTGGCGCGCGGCATGATCCAGTCGGTCACGCTGCCGGACGGTTCCACCCTGAAACTCCCCGGGATCGTGCCCCGGCTCGAGGGTACGCCGGGCGGCATGGACTGGGTCGGTCCGGCGCTCTGCGAGCACACCCGCGAGGTCCTGCGTTCGGCCGGTCTGGAGGATGGACGGATCGACCAGCTTGCCGACCGCGGCATCGTGAAGATCCCGTGAAGCCGGCGCCCCTGCTGAACGACGGTGTCCGGCGGCGCGAGGTCTGGGCCTGGGCCTGCTACGACTTCGCCAACTCCGGCTACACCACGGTGGTCATCACGGCCATCTTCAACGCCTACTTCGTGGGGGTCGTGGCCGCCCGGGCGACCTGGGCCACGTTCGCCTGGACGCTGGCGCTGTCGGCGTCCTACGCGCTGATCGTCGTCACCGCGCCCTTCCTCGGCGCGTGGGCCGATGCGCGGGCGGCCAAGAAACGGCTGCTGCTGGCCTGCACTGTCGGTTGTGTCGCCGGCACGGCGGCCCTGGCCCTGGCCGGGCCAGGGGATCTGTGGGTGGCCATCTTTGCCCTGGTGCTGTCGAATTTCTTCTTCGGTACCGGGGAGAACCTGGTGGCGGCCTTCCTCCCCGAGCTGGCCCGGGGCGAAGCCCTCGGCAAGGTGTCGGGCCAGGCCTGGGCCTTCGGCTACATCGGCGGTCTGGTCAGCCTCGGTCTGTGCCTCGCCTACGTCACCTGGGCTCAGGGCCTCGGCCAGGGCGCGGCCGATTTCGTGCCTGCATGCATGCTCATCACGGCGGTGTTCTTCGCCCTCGCCAGCCTGCCCACCTTCCTGGTCATGCGCGAACGCGCCAGCCCGCAGGCCGGGACGGGCCCCGACATGGGCGGGGCGTGGCGCCGCGTCCTGCACAGCTGGCGCCATGCCCGCCAGCACCGCGATCTGGTGCGTTTTCTCGTGTGCATCCTGTTCTATCAGGCGGGTGTTTCCACCGTGATCGCCATAGCCGCCATCTATGCCCAGGAGGCGATGGGTTTCGACACCGGGCAGACGCTGCTGATGGTTCTTGTGGTGAACGTGACGGCGAGCGTCGGTGCTCTGGCCTTCGGGCATTTCCAGGACCGCATCGGCCATGTGCGCAGTGTCGCGGTGACGCTTCTGGGTTGGTGCCTGACCACGCTCGTCGCCTGGCACACGACCTCGGTGGCCGGGTTCTGGGTGGCGGCCAATCTCGCCGGCCTGTGCATGGGGGCGAGCCAGTCCGCCGGCCGGGCGCTGGTGGGCTACTTCAGCCCCGATGCGCGCCGCGCCGAGTTCTTCGGCCTCTGGGGGCTGGCGGTGAAGCTGTCCGCCATTCTGGGGCCTGTGACCTACGGCGCCATCAGCTGGGTCTCCCGTGGCGATCACCGCCTGGCCATGCTGTTTACGGGGGCGTTTTTCCTCGTCGGCCTGGGCGTGCTGGCCGGTGTGGATGTGCAGCGGGGGAGGCGGGCCGCCCTGGGCGACTGATCTGCCGGTTTTGGCGGGTCGGCGTGGTCCTTGCTGGTGCATCGGAACGCTCGCGAAGCACCCCGACCACTGCATCCAACGCCTTCTCCATGCTCACCTGGCTCAAGTCCGACCCCGAAACCGACCATCCCCTCGCCGACCCGAAGACCGCCCGGGACCTGCTCGCCGATCTGGTGCTGCGCTCTCCCACGGGGGTGCTCGAAACCCTCACCGAGTATCTGGATGGCGCGCGCGAAGGCGTGGGCCTTACCCCGGTGCAGGCATTCGAGATCGTCGACCTGATCGACCGGACTGCGAAACCGTTCCATCGGCCGCTCACCGGTGAGTACCTCGAGACCGTCGGCATGCAGCAGGCCGCGAGCCTGCGGATCGCGCATGTCCAGAGCGGCTACTGGCACGCGCTGGCGAAGGCTTATCGGATGCTGCTCGAGGCCATCGAGGCTGGCGATCCGGCGGCGCAGCGGCTCGAGTCCGAGGTGGCGCGGCTCGGGGCGCGGGCCCTGCGTGCCTTCAACGTCCACCTCAAGTGGTGTCTCCTGCGCTACGTGGTCGTGGATCCGGTCCAGTGGGGGGCTCTGGCGCGCATCTATGCCGTGGCCGAGAAGCGCGGGCTCGCGGACACCCCGGTCGAGGTGTACCCCGGCGCCAAGGACCGGTCCTCGGTGCGACGCGAAATGCTCAAGGCGATGATGCTGGCCGTGTCCTCCACCGACGCCCTGCCACCGCCGCAGGTGGAGATCGTCGAGCGTCTCTGTGCCCAGTATTCCGAGTTCTTCACCCTGCGCCCGGCCCTCGAGCCCGGCGCCTACTTCAACTTCGATCTGGCCTCCGACGAGCCGCCCGCACGGGCGGTAGACCCGGGTGTCGCCGGTGGCGCACGACGCTTTTTCGGTCCCGGTGCAGCGGCCCCGCATCTGAAGCGTCTGGCGGAGGATATCCGCACCAACGGTGCCATACCTTCCACGGTCCGGCTCGGTGCCGTCTACCCCGTGCACGACGTGGTGATGGTCCTGGAGCATCTGGCCCACTACTGGGCGCCCATGCCGCCTTCGCGCCGGGAGTCGCGCCGTGCCGCCGACGACGGCGTCGAGGCGGTGCGGGGGCTGCGGGACATCATCGCCGCAGTCGATGCCGCCGAGTTCGGCTGGAACTTCGACCCCGATCGCTACCAGCGCTGGGAACTGCGCGACCAGAGCAACACGGGTTTCGGTGCCATCGTTCCGCGGGGCCGTGGCGATGAGCCCGGACTGGGGGGGCTGGTTGGGCTGCGCTATCTGGACGGGGGTGTGTCCTGGAGCGTCGGCATCGTGCGACGCATCAACGGCGCCGGGAACGGTCATCACCACCTCGGCATCGAGCTGTTGTCCCGCGGCGTGATCCGCGTCGCTCTCGGCGTGGTCCTGTCCGACGGAACGCTGGACGAGGACGGCGAGAGCGCCGTCGATGCCTTGCTGCTGCCATCGGCCTCGGATCGCAGCGCCGGCCGCCTCACGACACACGTGGCTTTCCGGCCGGACGCGTTCGACCCGCGGGTGAGCTACGCGCTCAAGCTGTTCGGGATGGAGTACCTGCTGCTCCCCAAGGCAATTCTCGAGCAGACCGACGACTACGTGATCGCGGAATACCGCCTGCTGTTGCGCGCCGGGGAGTGAGGGGCGCGGCGGGGCCGCGCCCGGGAGGCGGGCAGGTCGGCCACGACACCGGTCAGGTGCGCGGCCGGATGGCAGACTTCGGGCGGAAGGACTTGCAGACGTCGTCGCGGGTGCGCAGGTAGGGCCCACCGATCAGGTCGATGCAGTAGGGCACCGCGGCGAAGATGCCCGGCACCGCCTGGCTGCCGTCGTCATTGCGCAACCCTTCCAGAGTCTCGCGGATGGACTTGGGCTGCCCGGGCAGATTGATGATGAGGGCGCCGCCACGGATGACCGCCACCTGCCTCGACAGGATCGCCGTGGGCACGAAGCGCAGGCTGATCTGGCGCATCTGTTCCCCGAAACCCGGCATCACCTTGTGCGCCACGGCCACGGTGGCCTCGGGCGTCACGTCGCGCAGCGCAGGCCCGGTGCCTCCGGTGGTGAGCACCAGGTGGCAGCCATCGGCATCCACGAGTTCGCGCAGCGTCGACTCGATCAGCGCCTGCTCGTCGGGAATCAGCCTTTCCACGTACTCGATGGGGTTCTCCACCGCGCGGCCAAGCCAGTCGCGCAGTGCCGGCAGGCCCTCGTCCTGGTAGACGCCGCGGGAGGCGCGGTCGCTGATCGACACAAGGCCGATCTTCACGCTTTCTTCACTCATCTTCTTCTGTGGGCTGCTCGGGAAGGGGTTCGTCGTGCGTCTGCCCAGGCTCGGGCTCGACGCCCTTGAGCAGACGGAAGATCTCGCGAAAGGCGCGCGGCGGGCGCGACTGCGCGGCCTCGTGGCGGGCGTTGCGGATCAGCGTGCGCAACTGCTGCACGTCGATGCCCGGGTGGAGCCTGACGAACTCATCGAGCGCGTGGTCGTCTGAGATCAGGCGCGAGCGCCATTGTTCGAGGCGATGCAGCCAGGCCGAATGCGTGCGCGACTGGCCCTCGAGCGCGTCGAGCTGGCG
>JBEICA010000279.1:0-4808 GCA_040373665.1 Burkholderiales bacterium
CCTGAATCCGGTGCTGGTGGGCAGCCTGGGGGCGGGCTGCGTCGCCCTGGACGCGGTGGTGTTCGAGCGGACCTGAACGGGCCCGGCCGGACCGGAGAGTGCGGCCCGTCACGGCACCGCGAAACGCATGAGCCCGCTCCGGATCAGCCGCCCGCCGGTTGGGCGCGCAGCAGCAGCCGCTCGCGTGTCTGCACCACCTCGAAGCGGCGCAGCACGTTCTGCCCCAGCAGGCCGACCGGGCCGAGCCCGGGATTGACCGCCACCACCACATCCGGCAACTGCAGGCAACCCAGGCGCAGGCGCTGGCCGCGCGCCACCAGACCCTGGACCTGGCCGGCGGCGGTGTTGAACACCGCGGGCTGGCCGCCACGCACACCGGCCTGCGCAGCGATGTCGCGATCGACGGCGACATAGCTCGCGCCGGTATCGACCATGAAGCGCAGCGGCGTGCCGTTGAGCTCGCCTTCGATGTAGAAGTGCCCGTCGCGCGAGGCCGCGACCACGAGTTCCGCGCCGTCGCGGCCCTGCCGGCAGTCGATCAGCTCCGCCTGCGGCGCGGACAGCCGCTCGAAGGCGACATAACCGACGCCCACCAGACCGAGCCAGACCGCCGCCGCAATCATGTGACCTTTCACGATACCCCCTTGAAATCCCCCCGCCGGGCCCCATATGCCCGAGGTTTGCCCATTCAACGCCAGGAAATCCGATGTCGGAACAACACGATCCCGCCGGCGCAGCAGCCGGCAGCCCGGCCACCGCCCCAGACCCGCAACCCGAGATCATGCCCAGCCTGGAGGTGTTGCTGCGCCAGGCCGAGCTCCAGGCCGCCGAGCACCACGACGCGTGGCTGCGCGCCAAGGCCGAGACGGAAAACATCCGCCGTCGGGCCCAGGAAGACGTCGCCAAGGCCCACAAGTTCGCTGTCGAGGGCTTCTCCACCGAGCTGCTGGCCGTGCGCGACAGCCTCGAGGCCGCACTCGGCGCCGGCAATGCCACGCTGGAGAACATGCGCGAGGGCATCGAGATCACCCTGCGCCAGCTCACCTCGGTGTTCGAGAAATACGGCGTCAGGGAGGTCAACCCGGTGCAGGAGAAGTTCGACCCCCATCGCCACCAGGCCATGAGCCTGGTCGAGTCCGAGCTGCCGCCCAACACCGTCGCCCAGGTCTTCCAGAAAGGCTATCTGCTGCACGACCGCGTGCTGCGCCCGGCGATGGTTGCCGTGGCCAGGGCCCGAGAGGCTTGAATCGCCGCCGCGCATCCTCATCTAGCCAACATCCGAACACCACCCATTCCAGCGGAAACACATCATGGCAAAGATCATCGGCATCGACCTCGGCACCACCAACTCCTGCGTGGCCATCATGGAAAACGGCCAGGCCAAGGTGATCGAGAACTCGGAAGGAGCACGCACCACCCCGTCCATCGTCGCCTACGCCGAGGATGGAGAGATCCTCACCGGCGCCCCGGCCAAGCGGCAGGCCGTCACCAACCCGCGCAACACGCTGTACGCGGTCAAGCGCCTGATCGGCCGCCGCTTCAAGGAAGGCGAGGTGCAGAAGGCGCTCAAGCTCATGCCCTACGCCATCGTCGAGAACAAGAACGGTGACGCCTGGGTGAGCGTGCGCGACAAGCCGATCGCCCCGCCCGAGGTGTCGGCCCAGGTCCTGATGAAGATGAAGAAGACCGCCGAGGACTATCTCGGCGAGCCGGTGACCGAGGCGGTCATCACGGTGCCGGCCTACTTCAACGACTCGCAGCGCCAGGCGACCAAGGACGCCGGCCGCATCGCCGGCCTCGAGGTGAAGCGGATCATCAACGAACCGACGGCGGCGGCGCTCGCCTTCGGCATGGACAAGGCCGGCGGGAAGGATCGCAAGATCGCCGTCTACGACCTGGGCGGCGGCACCTTCGACATCTCGATCATCGAGATCGCGGACGTCGACGGCGAGAAGCAGTTCGAGGTGCTGGCCACCAACGGTGACACCTTCCTCGGCGGCGAGGACTTCGACCACCGCATCATCGAGTACATCATCGGCGAGTTCAAGAAAGAGCAGGGCGTCGACCTCTCCAAGGACGTGCTCGCCCTACAGCGCCTCAAGGAGGCCGCCGAGAAGGCGAAGATCGAGCTTTCCTCGTCGCAGCAGACCGAGGTCAATCTGCCCTACGTCACTGCCGATGCCAGCGGGCCGAAGCACCTCGCGATGAAGATCACCCGCGCCAAGCTCGAGAGCCTGGTGGAGGATCTGGTCGAGAAGTCCATCGATCCCTGCCGCACCGCCATCAAGGACGCTGGCGTGAAGGTGTCGGAGATCGACGACGTCATCCTGGTCGGCGGCATGACGCGCATGCCGAAGGTGCAGGAGAAGGTGAAGGAGTTCTTCGGCAAGGAGCCGCGCAAGGACGTCAACCCGGACGAGGCCGTGGCCATCGGCGCGGCGGTGCAGGGCGGCGTGCTCAAGGGCGATGTCAAGGACGTGCTGCTGCTCGACGTGACGCCGCTGTCGCTGGGCATCGAGACGCTCGGCGGTGTCATGACCAAGCTGATCCAGAAGAACACCACCATCCCGACCAAGGCGAACCAGGTGTTCTCGACGGCGGACGACAACCAGGCGGCCGTGACCATCAAGGTGCTGCAAGGCGAGCGGGAAATGGCGAACGCCAACAAGATGCTCGGCGAGTTCAACCTTGAGGGCATCCCGGCGGCGCCGCGCGGCATGCCGCAGATCGAGGTGACCTTCGACATCGACGCCAACGGCATCCTGCATGTGTCGGCCCGCGACAAGGCCACGGGCAAGGAGAACAAGATCACCATCAAGGCCAGTTCCGGGCTGTCGGAGTCCGAGATCGAACGCATGGTCAAGGACGCCGAAATGAACGCCGAGGAGGACCGCAAGCTGCGCGAAGTGGTCGAGGCGCGCAACCAGCTCGACGGCATGGTGCACCAGGTCCGCAAGTCCCTGGCCGAGCACGGCGACAAGATCGAGGCCGACGAGAAGTCGCGCATCGAGGACGCCCTGAAGGCTGCCGAGGAGGCGCTCAAGGGCTCGGACAAGGACGACATGAACGCCAAGGGCGAGGCACTGATGCAGGCCGCCCACAAGCTGGCCGAGAAGATGTACGCCGGTGCCCAGCAGGCGCCAGGCGGCGATGCCGGTGCCCAGGCCTCGGGCGGAGCCTCGAAGGACGATGGCGACGTGGTGGATGCCGAGTTCGAGGAAGTGAAGGACCGCAAGTAACACCCGCCCCGGCGTGGGGCCGGACCGATGACGCTGCGTCGGCCCGGCTCTCACGGGCAGGGTGGCGCAATCCACCCCACACCCGGTACGTGGCGGGGCCGCCGGCAGGTGGTCCCGCCTTTTGAATTCTGACCCCCGGTCAGCACGCAGCCCACGAGGGCGCGGCGACCGTCGAGACTGCGGACTATGGCGAAGCGCGACTTTTACGAAGTGCTCGGTGTGAACCGGGATGCATCGGACGACGAGATCAAGAAGTCGTACCGGAAACTCGCCATGAAATTCCACCCGGACCGCAATCCGGACAACAAGGACGCCGAGGATAAGTTCAAGGAAGCCAAGGAGGCCTACGAGATCCTCTCCGACGCCCAGACGGGGGCGGCCTCCGACTCATACGGCCCCGCCGGGGTGGACGCCTCGGCGGCGGCGGGCGCCGGCGCGGGTGGCTTCAGCGGCTTCGAGGGCGTGTTCGGAGACATCTTCGGAGAGATCTTCGGCGCCGGCGGTGGCGGGGGACGCCAGCGCAGCAACGTCTACCGTGGCGCGGACCTGCGCTACAACCTCGAGATATCGCTCGAGGAGGCGGCGCGGGGCTCGGAGACCCGCATCCGCATCCCCGCGCTTGACGAGTGCGAGACCTGCAACGGCAGCGGCGCCAAGCCCGGCACCCAGCCCAAGCCCTGCCCCACCTGCGGTGGCCACGGCCAGGTGCGCATGCAGCAGGGCTTCTTCTCCATCCAGCAGACCTGCCCCAAATGCCATGGCAACGGCAAGATCATCGCCGATCCCTGCGGCAGTTGTGGCGGCGCCGGTCGCATCAAGCGCCAGAAGACCCTGTCGGTGAAGATTCCGGCCGGCGTGGACGAGGGCGACCGCATCCGCCTCAGCGGCGAGGGCGAGGCCGGCATGAACGGCGGCCCCAGCGGCGACCTGTACGTGGTCATCCAGATCCGCGAACACCCGGTGTTCACGCGCGACCACAACGACCTGCATTGCGAGATGCCGATCAGCTTCACCACCGCCGCTCTCGGCGGCGAGATCGAGATCCCGACCCTGGATGGCGCCGCCAAGATCCGCATCCCGGCCGAGACCCAGTCAGGCAAGGTGTTCCGTCTGCGCGGCAAGGGCATCAAGGGCGTACGCTCCGGCACTCACGGCGACCTGATGTGCCACGTGGTGGTGGAGACGCCCATCAACCTGACCCCGCGTCAGCGCGAACTGCTCGAGGAGCTCGAAACCATCAACCGCCGAGACGCCTCCGCCCACAACCCCCGCGCCAAGTCGTGGATGGACAAGGTCAAGGAGTTTTTCGGGACCTGATCCCGGGAAAGGCATTGACCTTGCGGCGCAGGCTGATCTGCGCACAGCGCAGGTCAAGCGCAGCGGCCGGAGCCACAAGATCCCTGTTTCGGGACGCAGGACCGAAAAAAGTTGCGGCGCAGGCTGATCTGCGCGCAGCGCAGATCAAGCGCAGCGGCCGCAGCCACAAGATCCCTTTTTCGGGACGCAGGACCGAAAAAACTTGCGGCGCAGGCTGATCTGCGCGCAGCGCAGGTCAAGCGCAGCGGGCCG
>JBEICA010000074.1:0-14236 GCA_040373665.1 Burkholderiales bacterium
CGGTACGCCCATGCCGGGGGGCTCAACCCACGAGGAGCTTTCATGAGGCATTACGAAGTCGTTTTCATCGTCCACCCTGACCAGAGCGAGCAGGTGCCCGCCATGGTCGAGCGTTACCGCAGCATGGTGACGGCCAAGGGCGGCACGATCCATCGTTTGGAGGACTGGGGGCGGCGTGCACTCGCCTACCCGATCCAGAAGGTCCACAAGGCCCACTATGTTCTGATGAACATCGAGTGCGACCAGAGCGCCCTGGATGAGCTCGAACATGCCTTCCGCTTCAACGACGCCGTGCTGCGCCACCTCACCATCAAGAAGGACGAGGCCGAGACCGCTCCGTCGCCGATGATGAAGGAGGAGAAGTCCCGGTCCCTGACCCCCGCGACGGAGGGTGAGGCCGCCGAGACCCGTCCCTCGCAGGCCCCGGCAGGCTGATTCCGGTCTTGGAGAGCAACCGGGTCGACATCTCGGGTCGTATCGAAACCATCGATCCGATGCGGATGACGCCCGCCGGTGTGCCATCCCGCCGCTTCACCCTGGCGCACGAGTCCGAGCAGACCGAAGCCGGACGACCGCGCCGTGCGGAGTGCCGTCTCAGGGTGGTTGCCCTGGGCCCGGCAGCCGAGCAACTCGGGAGATGCGTGGCGGGAGAGAGCGTGGCGGTGGCCGGTTTCCTGTCCCGGGCGAGTTATCGAAGCGAGTGGCCGGTGTTGCACGCCACTCAGGTGAAAGTGATCTGATCAAGGAATCCCGATCATGGCATTCGGAAGAAAAGGCGGTAAGGACCGCAAGGATCGCAAGAAGGACGATAAGGCCTCACGGCCCCTGTTCAAGCGTCGCAAGTTCTGCCGCTTCACGGCGGAGAAGGTGAAAGAGGTCGACTACAAGGACGTCGAAGTCCTGAAGGAATTCATCAACGAGAACGGCAAGATCATCCCGGCGCGCATCACTGGTACCCGGGGGCACTACCAGCGTCAGTTGTCGGTGGCCGTGAAGCGCGCCCGTTTCCTGGCCCTGCTTCCTTACACCGACCTGCACGCGGGGAGGTAAGCCATGCAGATCATTCTTCTCGAGAAGGTCGTCAATCTCGGCCAACTGGGCGACGTGGTGAAGGTCAAGGACGGCTACGCTCGCAACTTCCTCATTCCCCAGGGCAAGGCGAAGCGTGCCACCGAGGCCAACCTGGCGGAATTCGCCCAGCGTCGCGCCGAGTTGGAAAAGGTACACGCCGAAGCGCTGGCCCAAGCCCAGGAGCGCGCCGGCAAGCTGGAGGGCCTGACCGTGCAGATCACGCAGAAAGCCGGCGTTGACGGTCGGCTGTTCGGCTCGGTCACCAACCACGACATCGCCGACGCGCTCGCCGCCAAGGGGGTCGAGGTGCAGAAGGGGGCGGTGCGCCTGCCCGACGGTCCGCTCAAGATCGTGGGCGATCATCAGGTGAGCGTGGTACTGCACACGGATGTTGTGGTGGACATCACCGTCTCGGTCATGGGCGAGCAGTAGAGCCTTTCAGCGTCGCGCCGAGGGCTTCCTCCCCGGTTCGTCAAAAAAAAGCCGCCCCCGGGCGGCTTTTTTCATTCCCGGGGATCGCGCTCATGCGGATGCGTCGGTCACCCCGTGGGGGAGCAGCAGCAACCCTGTCAGATGATGGTGCCCTGTGCCCGCTTCCAGGGTGACCACGTCCACCCGCAGCACCGGGCCCGACCCCGGTGCGAGCGAGGCCTGGAAGGCGCGCGGCCAGTCCCCGGGGCCGATGAGCGGGCGATCTGCCGAGGATGGTGCATCAGGCTGCAACCATTGCGACGCGAGCCTGCCCACCAGGTCCTTCCCCTCGGACCCACCGGTCAGGCGGGTGGCTGCCGCGTTCGCGAACACCACCATGCCCGTGCCATCGACCACGACGAAGGCGTCGCCTTCGCCATGCACCAGTCCATCCAGGAAGGCCAGTTCCGGTGAGGTCGCGGATGCCGGTCCGCCGTCAGCGGGGTCGCACTGCAGGAGGTAGAGGTTGCCCGTGTCCGCAGTGGCCAGAGAGGCACGCACCAGCCACGGGCGGCGGCGCGGACCCAGGTGCAGCAACAGCGCGGGAGCCCTGCTGCCGTGCCGGGTGCGTTCGAGCGCTGCCAGGAAGCGTTCCTGGTCCTGGCCATCAACCCAATCGAGGAAGTCGTGGCCGCCATCGCCCCGAGCGCACTCGGCCGGAAGTTCCAGGGCCCGGAGCGCGGCGCCATTGGCCTCGACCACATGAAGATTGGCTGCACGGACCAGCACCAGCGCTTCGCTGGAATGGTCGAAGATCAGGCGGTACCGGCTCTCCATCTCGCGGATCTTCCAGGCCTCCCGCTCCACCTCCCTTTGGGCGTCCAGGAACTGCGCCTGTAGCTGTGCCTCCTGGTCGAGACATCTGCCAACCGCCACGATGCCCGCCTCCTCCCCGAGGCGCACCAGGGTGTACTCGACGAGATGAGAGGTCTGTCCCGGGAAGCACTGATTCACCTGCCGGAACGCCGAGACATCGCGTTCCGCCGTGTCTTCGAGCATGCGCTCGGCCTTGCGCGTCGAGTGCGCGTCGACGGTGCTGACCCAGAGACGGCCAAGCAGGGCGCCCGCGTCCAGTCGCGCAAGTTTGTTCGCCAGCGATACGTGAGTGATCCTGCCCCGCGGGTCAAGCCTGAGCATGACGTCCGGCCTGGCGATGCTGACGATTTCCATGGTGTCCGAGGGGCGGGTGCGCGCTGGTCAGGCCGGCGGAGGACGGGACCGGGAGGTCGGTCCGCGCACGCTGTCCCCGGGAGGTGGCGCACCCGACGTCGTGGCCACGCCGACCGCCGGCAACATTGCGGTCTGGCTGCCGATTCCGGCGGGCGTCACGGTGCCCATCTGCTGGCGAGATCCGCGATGTGGGCAAGCAGGGCGGCGCCAAGGGCCGTCAACAGCCAGGTGGGCGATCCGCCGGCGAGCGCGACCCGCAGCGCCAGCAGAAGGCAGGCGCCTGCAGCGAGCATGGGCAGCATCCGCCACCACGGGCCGGCGGGCGCGAGGCGGTGGCGCAGCAGGAGTAGAACGCCACCCTCCAGCAGCAACAGCAGCAAGATGCCGTCCGCAATCCAGGTCAGCGAGGGCTGGGGCGTCATGAGTCACCGCGGGCGCCTCGGGACGCATCGGACTTGATGCAGGCCAGCCCGGATATCTCATCAGGCCGCGGGATGATGGCGCGATGCGTTGCGAGGCAGGCTGCGGATCCCGCGCCAAGCCAATAGCCGAGCGCGGGGGCGCGAAGCGGGGGCATGGGATGTCCGCAAGGCATCCGCCAGCGCCCGTGAAGGCCGGCAGACCAAATCGTGCCGACAGCCGCTTCACTGCAAACCCAATGGACGTCGGTGCGCAGGGCATCGACTGGGCTGACCTGGTGAAATTTCCGGGCTCGTTCCGGTTCGCGGTGCCGAGTTGACCTCACGGCGGCACGAGTCCCATCAGGTGGGCGAGGTCCTTCAGGAAGATGCGCATGTGCGCCATCGGCCGCGCGCGCACCAGACGCTTGTGCATGTAAGCCTCCCAGGTGAGGCGTTGCACATCCGGATCGCGACAGATGCTGACGAAGCGCTCGCGTCGTTTGTCGGTGGAGTACCAGAAGCGCTGCATGATCCCCAGCACCCAGAACACCTTTCCGTGGGCGCGCATGAAACGCCGCCGCGCCTGGGCCAGCTGGCGGCTGTCTCCCGTGGCAAGGTAGGCCTGCACCGCCTCGGCGGCGATGCGCCCGCCAGTCATGGCATAGTAGATGCCCTCGCCGGAGGCCGGGGCCACCACCCCCGCCGCGTCGCCGGCGAGCACCACGTCCCGACCATTGTCCCATCGCGGCAGCGGCTTCATGGGGATGGGCGCGCCTTCGCGGCGCACGGTGGTGCTGCCGGACAGACCGGCAGCCTGTCTCAGGTCGCCGACAGCACCGCGGATCGAGAAGCCGCGTCTGGCGGTCCCGACCCCGACGCTGGTGGTGTCACCGTGCGGGAATACCCAGCCATAGAAGTCGGGCGACAGGTGGCCCTGGTAGTAGACATCGCAGCGCCGGGCATCGAAGCGTGCCGCCGCCGCCTCGGCACCTCCGGGCGAGCGCACGATCTCGTGGTAGGCGTAAACGTATGAGATGCGCTCGGCGCCTGGCACACATTGCCTGGCGACCGCCGAGGCTGCGCCGTCGGCTCCAATCACGGCCCGGGCGCGCACCCGGACCCCGCCCGCATCCGCATCCGCGACCCGGAAGTGGACCACGGCCACACCGTCGTCGTCCCGCGTGATGCGCTCGAACTGGCCGATGCGCCGCAGAGCGCCACAGGCGGCCGCACGCTGCCTCAGCCAGGAGTCGAAGTGCTCCCTGTCGACCATCCCGACGAAGCCGCCATCAATCGGCATGTCGACCTCACGTCCGGACGGCGCCACCATGCGGGCGGAGGTGACGCGCGCGACCAGCAGCGCATCGGGGATCTCGAACTCGGAAATGAGGCGCGGCGGGATGGCACCGCCGCAGGGCTTGATCCGCCCCTCGCGGTCCAGAAGCACGACCGAGCGCCCCGCGCGGGCCAGATCGGCAGCCGCCGTGGCGCCTGCGGGCCCTCCGCCCACCACCACGACATCGTAGGTCTCACCTGTATCCATGCCGCATCACCCCCGGTTCATCTGTGATACCAGCGAGCCCGTTGCCGCCGCCCGATCGGGACGAAGGCCACGCCCGCGGCCCGGGACGGCCGAAGCCGCCAGCCTGATCGACAGCAGGAACAGCGCGCTCTCGATCGCGAACACCGCCACGTAAGCATGGGACGGGCTCTGGAACAGCAGGCGCGCGATGTCGGCCGCCACCGTGCCGGCAAAGCCGCCCACGCCGAAGGCGATGGCCTGAGCCGCGCCCCAGAGTCCCATGCGCAAGCCGGCTCTGGCCTGCCGGTTGTCGTCCCCCTCTCCACCTGCGAGGGTCATCATCAGCCCGATCGCTGCCACCGCGAAGGCGCCGTTGGCTGCGCCGAGAAGTGCGACGTTGAGCCGCAGAGGCCACGACCCCCCCAGCAACCCCCCGGTCACAAGGCCTGCCAGTGCGAGCGCCGAGGCGAGGCAACCGGCCGCGATCCAGCCCTGCAGCGAACCGACCCTGAGGGCGCGCGGGCCGCTGCAGGCGATGGCGACGGCGATCATCCCGGCGAGGACACCGCCGTGCTGGAGCCCGGCCAGACGGGTGGACTCGCCCGGGGTGAGCCCGAATACCAGGCCGGCAAAGGGCTCCAGGATGAGATCCTGCAGACTGTAGGCGAGCATGGAAACGAACACGAAGATGGTGAAGCGTCGCGCCTGCGGGTCGGCCCAGACCTCGGCAAGGGCAGCCCGGAAGCGCGGGGCCGCCTGTCCGGGAGGCGCTGCCGCAGCCGCCGCCGGCATGCCGGCGCGGCCCTCGACGCCATGGACCGCCAGCATCGTGACCACCAGAGCGATGCCCGACACGGACGCGCTGACCTGAACCAGCCTCAGGGGCGAGAAGGGGTCCAGAAAATGGCCGGCAACACCGGCGGTGACCGCGAATCCGGCGATCATCATCAGCCAGACAGCGGTGGCGGCTGCCGCACGACGATCGCTGGCGACCCGCTTGGCCAGCAGCACCAGCAGCGAGGTGCCTGCGGCGCCGACTCCCAGGCCCACCAGGATGAACGCCAACCCTGCGGCGACCAGCCCCGCGACCGGCGCGGTGTGCATCCAGGCGGTGGCGGCCGCCGCACCGGTGCCGCCGGCTGCGAGCACCAGCATGCCGCCGACGATCCACGGGGTGCTGCGGCCACCCAGGTCGGAACCATGCCCCATCCGGGGACGCAGCAGCTGCAGCGCATAGTGCAGGCCGACCAGTGCACCTGGCACCATGGCGGGAAGCGCCAACTCGACCACCATGACGCGATTCAGAGTGGAGGTGGTGAGCACCACGATGGCACCGAGCGCCGTCTGCACCAGCCCCAGGCGCAGGATGCCGATCCAGTCGAGATGGGCGGGCTTCACGTGCCGGCCCCCGACAGGGTGCGCAGGGCATGGGCGCTCGCCAGCATGCCGAGCACGTACAGCGACACCCCGGTTGCGTTGTACCAGGGGGCGCGGCCGCGCGGGTCATCCAGCAGGCGCAGCATGCAGGCGACCTGCACCAGCACCAGCAGCGTGACCACGGAGGCGCCGGCGGGGTGTCCCCAGGCTGCCAGAAGAGCGATGACCGCAAGCTGGGGGATGATCATGAAGCCGCAGGCGACCCAGGCTGCGGTCCGCGGGCCGAGGCGGGCAGGGAGAGATCCGATACCCGTGCGGCGGTCGCCCTCGATGGACTTGAAGTCGTTGAGGGTCATGATGCCGTGGGCGCCGAGGCTGTAGAGCGCCGCGAGGACGAAGACACGGGACTCGGGCAAGCCCGGGGCGCACATGACCGCAGCACCGGTGACCCAGGCGAGACCTTCGTAGCACAGGCCCACTGCCGCATTGCCGATCCAGCCGTTGCGCTTGAGGCGGAACGGTGGCGCGCTGTAGGCCCACGCCAGAGCGATGCCGACGACGGCGGCCCAGGTCACGACCGGACCCAGCTGCCAGGCAAGTGCCAGGGACAGGGCGGTCCAGAACAGGGCGATGTACAGGCCCCACTGACCGGGAATCCGGCCTGAAGGGATGGGCCGCTCGGGCTGGTTGATGGCATCGACATGGCGGTCGAACCAGTCGTTGACCGCCTGGCTCATGGCGCACACCAGCGGACCGGCGAGCAGGATCCCGGCGATGATGGTGGCTCCGCGACCGGCAACCGGTGCGCCCGAGGAGACCACCCCGCAACCGAACGCCCACATGGGCGGGAACCAGGTGATGGGCTTCAGCAGTTCCAGCGTGGCGCGCGGAGAAGGCAGCGGCGTACTGGTGCGGGACAGGGAGCGCTCCATGTCCCTAAGTTATGCCTGACACCAGAAAGTGTCAAACAAAACTTACACAGCGCCAGTCCAGCAGCGGTGGCAGAGCCTGCGGGAAGTCAGGCGGGCTCTTCCTGGGTCAGGTCTCCAAGACCATAGCGTCGGAGCTTGACGTACAGACTCTGGCGGCTGAGACCCAACATTTCCGCCGCCGAGGCGCGGTTGTCGGAAGTGAGTTCCAGCGCAGCCTCGATGCACAGGCGCTCGATCACGTCGGTGGATTCGCGCACCAGTTCCTTGAGGGACACCCGTCCGACCAGCTCGGTGAGTTCGGAGACCGAGCGCGGCAGTTCTCGCAGGCCGCGGGGATCCGGGACGACGCGCTGCAGCACGTTGCGGATGGTGAATCCGTGAACAACACCCTGCCGGTCCTCCATGGACACGGCGGAGATCTCGACGTCGGCACTGACGCCGTAGTCGCCGCGCACCGTGGTGGAGAACTGCCGCAACGAGCCGTGTTGGCGGAGGTTGGCAAGCAGCACGTTCATGTCGACGCCGGGCCGGCCCAGCCAGCGGTCGAGCGGCTGTCCGATGGCCTGATCGGCAGTCGGTACCTGCGCCAGTTCCACGAAGGCACGATTGACCACGAGGATGGCGCCGGCAGCATCGGTCACGACCATGGCATCCTGGGCATTCTCGACCAGCCGCAACAACAGGGCACGCCCGGGATCGGCGGGGGACAGTGCCGAGCCTGCGCCACCGACGATGCGCACCAGCAGCAGCATGGCGCCGTCCTGCCGGAAGGGCAGGCAGGACAGGGTGAGCGGTGTGCTGCCGTCCTCCATGAGCGCGGCGACCTCCTCGGGGCGGCCGGTGCTGCGGGCAGTCGCAGCCAGAAGCTGCAGAGCATCGCCAGACGAGGCGTGGAACGCCTGGGTGAACGGGCGCCCCGTGATGCCCCGACCGCCGCCCAGCAGGCCGTCGCAGGCCGGATTGGCTTCCACGATCTTGAGGGTCGCAAGATCGACCATCAGCACCGCTTCGTTGGCTGTCTGGAACAGCAGGCGGTAGCGCGTCTCCGCGTGCCGCAGCCGGGTGTATTCGCGTTCCAGCGTCTGCTGGGCATCGACCAGTTTCTGCTGCAGGGCGGAGACGGCGCGCAGGTCACGGCCGAAGGCCACGATCCGGCCCTGGGGACCGGCGAGCGCGGCGCTGTAGAGCACGGGTATGGTCGGCCCGGTTGGAGCCGGGTGGTTCACCTGCCGCCAGCGCGGGTTTTCTGTGCCGGACCTGGCGTCTTCCAGCAGGCCTTCGATCTTGGGGCGCGATTCGGCTGTGACACACTGCGCCCAGGGTCTTCCCAGCCAGTCCTCGCCGGCAGACACCTCGCGCGCAAGATCGTCGTTGCCGAAGGCGACGTCCCTGACAATCCCGGCGGCATCGATCACGACCGACACGTCGGCGGCCGCCGAAAGCACAGTGCCGGCATGCTCGGCATCCAGAGCGCCAAACAGTTTCCTGGCGGACTTGAACCGCTTCACCTTGTTGTCACCTTCGGGCGCGCGCGGCGCCTCTCATCAGGCTTTACGTATCCCGTCGGGGGCCAACTTACAGACAGCGTGTCGCCAGCGGCAGGAGGGCTTCAGCCTGCGCCACAGCATGCCGTCCATCCCGTGCGCTGGCGTCGGCTCCGAGGAGCCCGACGAGCTCCGGCCGCTGGTCGAAGGCCGCGCCGCCGACCATGATTCCGACGGCCCGGTTGCGCGACGTCCTTCGCAGGGAATGTATCGTGGATGCCAAGCTGTCGAGCGAAGTCTCGCAGCCAGCGGAAAAGCCTATCACTGCAAACCAGTCGGTGCTAACTATTCCGCAGAGTTCCCGAACACCGCCGGAGGGCGCCGACCACACGTCCCACCCGCCACGGCGAAAGAAGTCCGCCACCATCGCGAGGCCGAAACTGTGCTGCTCGCCCGGGGCAGGGCAAAGGAGTATCCGGCGCTCGCGCGTCCTGGGCAAGCCACCGCCGATGAAGGCGGGGCTCATGTCCCGCATCAGCTGGTGCAGGCGCCAGGTGGCAAGCGTCACGGTGGTGAAGTCACAACGGTCTTCGATCCACATCTGGCCGAGCAGGCGTGCGGACGATGCGAGCAACTCGAGGTAGACCGACTCAAGAGGCACCCCGCGTGTCCCCATCCCGGCGACATGACGCGCCGCCGCCTCCATGTTCCCGGACAGGACCGTTTCCGTGAATGCGTGGACGCTGTCCTCGTCCTGCGGACGGGTGGGCTTGGTCGGTTGCCATGGAGCACGGTGCGCGAGCACCAGCCGCGGCACCACCTGTGCCTCGATGACCCCTGCCAGATTGGACCGGGTACCACCTGCCTGATGACCGGTACTGCCATCGAAAGCCGCCTGACTGGCGCGCAGCACGCGCGCGCCCTGCTTGTCGGACCGCCTCGGTGCCTTGCGTCGCTGCACGTCCATGGGCACCCCTCCCGTGATGGACCGTCTGCTCGCTGTGGCATCCGTCTGAAGGAAAGCACAGAGCCGATATGTGGCCGGCCTGTCGGCTCCCGACCATCTTTGTCTGGTGTTCCGCCGAAGACTACACCCGCGCCGTCAGCGTGGCGAGACTGTCTTACGGAATTATCGAAATGTCAATCGAAGATGACGTCACGCTGAGTTGACACTTTCCGGCAACAGGTCTAGATTGCCCATCAATGCGAGGAGGAGGCGGTCATCGTGGACCAGAGGGCGGGCAGGGGCGGGACGGCGACACCTCTATACACGGCAGCGCAGCGCGCGCGGCGTGATTCCTCTCGCTGGACCCTCGTCCAGGCGGTGCTCGCGCCTCTCCAGTTCCTTGTCTTCCTTGTGAGCCTCGCCCTCGTGCTCCGCTACCTCGCTTCCGGAGACGGCTGGTGGGCTGCCTCCGCATCCGTGGTGGCGAAGACAGCCACTCTCTACGCCATCATGGTCACGGGTGCGCTTTGGGAGAAGGACGTCTTCGGCCGGTACCTGTTCGCGGCGGCCTTCTTCTGGGAGGACGTGGTCAGCATGCTGGTGATCGCGCTCCACACGGCCTACCTCGTGGCGCTGCTCACGGATGGCCTGTCCCCCCAGGGACAGATGCATCTCGCCCTGGCGGCCTACGCGAGCTACGTGGTGAATGCCGTGCAGTTCCTGCTCAAGTTTCGCGCGGCGAGGCTTCACGCCAGACCGTCGACCCGGCTCGCGGGGGTGGCCTGATGACGAACCTGAGCGCGCTTCCCCCCGGGGTCGCAGGTGAGGCCGGTTGCGGCGCACGCCCTGTGCTGCGCGAGCGTGGCCAGCGCGAGGTGTTCTGCGGTCTGACCAGCATCGTCTGGCTCCACCGCAAGATGCAGGACGCCTTTTTCCTCGTGGTCGGGTCCCGTACCTGCGCCCACCTGCTGCAGTCCGCAGCCGGCGTGATGATCTTCTCCGAGCCGCGCTTCGGTACCGCGATCCTGGGAGACCGCGATCTGGCCGGTCTCGCGGACGCCAACGAGGAACTGGACCGCGTGTGTCTGTCGCTGCTCGAGCGGCGTCCTGACCTCAGCACCCTGTTCCTCGTCGGCTCCTGCCCTTCCGAGGTGATCAAGCTGGATCTTGCGAAAGCGGCAGAGCGGTTGAACGCGCGCCTGCTGCCCCGGGTCCGCGTGGTCGCGTTCTCCGGCTCCGGCATCGAGACCACCTTCACCCAGGGGGAGGACAACGCGCTGCGCAGCCTGGTGCCGCTGCTGCCGGCGCACGACGGGCGTCAGCTGCTCGTTGTCGGGGCTCTGGCCGACGTGGTCGAAGACCAGTTCCGGCGCCACTTCGAGGCGTTGGGTATCGGGCCCGTGGCCTTTCTCCCGGCGAGGCGCGCGGCCACGCTGCCCGCGGTCGGACCCGGGACGCTGCTCCTCGCTGCGCAGCCCTTCGTGGGCGAGACCGTGAGGGCCCTGGTGCAGCGTGGTGCTCGCCTGCTGCCGGCCGCCTATCCGCTCGGGGTGGAAGGCACGACCGCCTGGCTCGAGGCTGCGGCGCACGCCTGGGGGGTGGACCAGTCCCTGTTCGATCGCGTCACCGCGCCGTCGATCGCCCGCGCCCGCCACGCCCTGGAACGTCACCGGCCGGTGCTGTCGGGTCGACGGGTGTTCCTCATGCCCGACTCGCAGCTCGAGATCCCGCTGGCGCGCTTTCTCCATCGCGAGCTGGGCGCGGCGGTGGTCGAGGCCGGCACGCCCTACCTTGACCGGCAGATGCTGCAGGCCGAGTTGCCCTGGATCCCGGCCGAGGTTCGGCTTTCGGAGGGGCAGGACGTGGAGCTGCAGCTCGACAGGGTTCGCGAGTGCAGGCCTGACCTGACGGTTTGCGGCCTGGGGCTCGCCAATCCGCTGGAGGCCGAGGGCTTGGCGACCAAATGGTCGATCGAACTGGTGTTCACGCCGATCCAGGGCTACGAGCAGGCGGGCGATCTGGCGGAGGTGTTCGCCCGACCGTTCGACCGCCGTTCCCGGTTGGCGCTGTGAGGAGGGCAGGATGCAGCTGACGCTCTGGACCTACGAAGGCCCTCCCCATGTCGGCGCGATGCGCATCGCCGCCTCCATGCGCGGGGTTCATTGCGTGATCCACGCGCCCCAGGGTGACACGTACGCCGATCTGCTTTTCACCATGATCGAGCGGCAGGACCATCGCCCGCCGGTGAGCTACACCACCTTTCAGGCACGCGATCTGGGCGGCGACACCGCCGGGCTGGTGACCCGCGCCGTGGCCCAGGCCTACGAACGCTTCAAGCCCGACACACTGCTGGTATGCGAGTCCTGCACCGCGGAGTTGATCCAGGATCAGGCCGGCACCTTGGCGGTCGGCATGCACCTGCCGGTGCCCGTGGTACCGCTCGAGTTGCCCGCCTATTCCAAGAAGGAAAACTGGGGCGCTGCCGAGACCTTCTACCAGCTGGTGCGCACCCTGCTGCTCGAGCGCGTGCCGGCACCCGGAACGCCGCGCCCGCCGCGGGCAGCCGGCGCCCGGCCACGCGCCAACATCCTCGGGCCCACCGCGCTGGGCTTCCGGAGCCGGGATGATTCGCTCGAAGTCCAGCGACTGCTGCAGTCGCTGGGTATCGAGGTCAACGTCGTCGCTCCGCTGGGGGCGAGCCCGGACGACATCCGGCGCCTTCCGGAGGCCGACTTCAATGTCGACCTCTACCCGGAGGTCTCGCGCAGCGCCTGTCAGTGGCTGCAGCGCCAGTTCGGCATGCCATCGACCCGGATCCTCCCGATGGGCGTGGGCGCGACGCGGGATTTCATCCGCGAGGTGGCCGCACTGGCCGGCGTGGACCCGGCTGCAGTGCTGTCGCGCGAGCGCCCCGGCGTGGCCGGGCTGGATGCGTCAGCCTCGCGCATGCAGTGGTACGCACGGTCCGTGGACTCGACGTACCTGACCGGCAAGCGGGTGTTCGTGTTCGGCGACGCCACCCACGCCGTGGCTGCCGCCCGGGTGGCGACCGAGGAGATGGGTTTCACCCTGGTCGGCCTCGGCACCTACGGCAGGGAGTTCGCGCGCGACGTGCGTGAGGCCGCCGCGCGTTACGGGGTCGAGCCGCTGATCACCGACGACTACCTCGAGGTGGAGGCGGCGATCGCCGCCGCCGCCCCCGAACTGGTCCTGGGCAGCCAGATGGAACGGCACATCGCGAAGCGTCTGGGCATCGCATGCGCGGTCATCTCGGCGCCGATTCATGTGCAGGATGTCCCCGCGCGCTACAGCCCGGTGCTGGGTTTCGAGGGCGCCAACGTGCTTTTCGACACCTGGGTCCATCCGCTGGTGATGGGGTTGGAGGAGCATCTGCTGCAGATGTTCCGGGACGATTTCGAGTTCCGCGACGACCGTCCGGCCTCGCATCTGGGGGTGGGCGTGGGGCGGGCGGCAGCCTCGGAGTCCACGGTCCTCATGGAGGCGGCCCCGCAGACCGCGGCCGTGGCAGCGCCCCTGTCCCTGGCCTGGGCGCCGGAGGCCGAACGCGAACTCGGAAAGATCCCGTTCTTCGTGCGTGGCAAGGCGCGCCGCAACACCGAGCGCTTCGCCGCCGAACGTGGCCTCGCCACCATCACCATCGATACCCTCTACGATGCCAAAGCCCACTTCGGCCGCTGAGCGCATCCCGGTGCGCGTCGTCATCCTCACCCTCGACAGCCACCTGGCGAGCGCGGTCGACCGTGCCGGGCACACCCTGTCGCGCGACCTGCCCGGGCTGAGCCTCGCCATCCATGTCGCAGCCGAGTGGGCCGACGACGCGGCGGCGAGGGAGCGCTGCCGCGCCGACATCGAGGCGGGCGACATCATCATCGTCACCATGCTGTTCCTCGAGGACCACATCCAGCAGGTGCTGCCATGGTTGCAGGCGAGGCGCGAGCAGTGCGATGCCATGATCGCCTGCATGTCCGCCCCCGAGGTCGTCCGGCTCACCCGGATGGGGCGTCTGAGCATGCAGGGCTCCGAGACCGGGGCCCTCGCTTTCCTGAAGAAACTGCGCGGCGGCAAGGACCGCAGTGCTACGGCGGGTGCGCGGCAGTTGCGGATGTTGCGGCGCCTGCCGCAGATCCTGCGATTCATTCCCGGCACCGCCCAGGACCTGCGCGCCTACTTCCTCACCCTGCAGTACTGGCTTGCCGGGTCGGAGGACAACGTCGTCGGCATGGTGCGCTTCCTGATCGACCGCTACGCCGACGGTCCGCGTCGGACGCTGCGCGGCCGGGTGCGCGCTGCCGCGCCGGCCGAGTATCCCGACGTCGGCCTCTACCATCCCGCGGTGGCGCGCCGGATCACCGAGCGCCCCGAGGCCATTCCCGGCCCGCGCGGCGCGATCGGCACGGTGGGTCTGCTGGTGATGCGGTCCTATGTCCTGGCGGGCAACGCCGGGCACTACGATGGCGTCATCGCTGCCCTGGAGGCGGCCGGGATGCGTGTCGTGCCGGCGTTCGCCACCGGTCTGGATGCCCGGCCCGCCATCGAGAAGTTCTTCCTGCGCGACGGGAAGGCCACGGTCGACGCGGTCGTGTCGCTGACCGGTTTCTCCCTGGTTGGCGGCCCGGCGTACAACGATGCGCGGGCAGCGGAGGAAATCCTGGCGCAACTGGACGTGCCGTACGTGGGCGCGTTCCCGGTCGAGTTCCAGACGCTGGCCGAGTGGGACCGGTCCGATCGGGGGCTGCTGCCGGTCGAGGCCACCATGATGGTGGCCATTCCCGAACTCGACGGGTCCGTGGGGCCGATGGTGTTCGGCGGCCGTCGCAGCGGCGAGGGCAGCGGCCGCGACA
>JBEICA010000328.1:0-3713 GCA_040373665.1 Burkholderiales bacterium
CCATGACCTGCTCCGCCTCGTTCAGTCGCAGCAGACCGTTGTCGACGAACACGCAGGTGAGACGGTCGCCGATGGCGCGGTGGATGAGCGCGGCTGCGACCGATGAATCCACTCCCCCTGACAGACCGAGCAGCACCTGGTCATCGCCCACCTCGGAGCGGATCCGGCCGACGGCTTCCTCCACGTACCCGGGCATGGTCCAGTCGTAGCCGATGCCGCAGATCTCGTGCACGAAGCGCTCGATGATGGCCTTGCCCTGCAGGGTGTGGGTGACCTCGGGGTGGAACTGCAGCGCATAGAAGCGCCGCGTCTCGTCGGCCATGCCGGCATGGGGCGTCGCCGCGTTCGAGGCGATGGTCTTGAAACCCGGCGGCAGCATCGTGACCTTGTCGCCATGACTCATCCACACGTCCAGCAGGCCGTGACCCTCGGCATTGACGCGATCGTCGATGCCATTGAGCAACCGGGAGTGGCCGCGGGCGCGAATCTCGGCATAGCCGAATTCCCGCACCAGCCCATTCTCGACCTGACCACCCAACTGGGCCGCCATGGTCTGCATGCCGTAGCAGATGCCCAGCACCGGAACGCCCAGACCGAACACCGCGTCGGGTGCTCGCGGCGACTCGCCCTCGGTGACCGACGCCGGCCCGCCGGAGAGGATGACGCCGGCGGCGCCGAAACCGCGGACAAAATCGTCCGCGACATCCCATGGGTGAATCTCACAGTAGACGTTGGTCTCGCGCACACGGCGCGCGATGAGCTGGGTGTACTGGGAACCGAAGTCGAGGATGAGGATGCGGGCGTGGATCATTTGTGGGGGGCGAGGAGGATCGGGGATGGGGAATAGGTGACAGGTGATAGGCAATGGGAGACGGACTGGACGGTTGAATGCACAGCGGCCCGCCCAACCGCACGCCCCCGCGAGGACGGCGGCACTCGCAGGACCAGGCGCATCGGCGCGGGAGCCCGTCGGAGGCCCCCGGGGCGTCTCGCTCAATCCACCCGGTAGTTCGGGGCTTCCTTGACGATCTGCACGTCGTGGACGTGCGATTCCTTCACCCCGGCGGCCGTGATCTCGACGAACTGCGCTCGCCGTCGCACCTCGTCGATGGTCGGGCAGCCGATGTAGCCCATGGCGGCACGCAGCCCGCCCACGAGCTGGTCGATGACGCTGGTGACCGACCCCTTGTAGGGCACACGCCCTTCGACGCCTTCCGGCACCAGCTTGTTGGTGTTGGCGGTCGAGTCCTGGAAGTAGCGGTCGCTCGACCCCTGCTGCATGGCGCCGATCGACCCCATCCCGCGGTAGGACTTGTAGGATCGCCCCTGAAACAGCTCGATCTCGCCCGGCGCTTCCTCCGTGCCGGCGAAAAGCCCGCCCAGCATCACGGAATCGGCACCGGCCGCGATAGCCTTGGCGACGTCGCCGGAGTAGCGGATTCCGCCATCGGCGATCATCGGCACGCCGGTACCAGCGAGCGCATCGGAGACGTGCTGTATGGCCGTGATCTGCGGCACGCCCACACCCGCCACAATGCGCGTGGTGCAGATGGAGCCGGGACCGATGCCCACCTTCACGCCGTCGGCGCCGGCATCCAGCAGGGCCCGGGCCGCATCGGCGGTCGCAATGTTGCCGCCGATCACCTGCACCTGCGGGAAGCTGCGCTTGACCCAGGCCACGCGGTCCAGAACGCCTTGCGAGTGGCCGTGCGCCGTGTCGACCACGATGACATCCACGCCGGCGTCGACCAGCGCGGCGGCCCGCTCCTCGGTACCCTCACCGACGCCGATGGCGGCGCCGACGCGCAGGCGGCCGAACTGGTCCTTGCAGGCGTTGGGATGCTCGGACGACTTCAGGATGTCCTTGACGGTGATCAGGCCCTTCAGCTCGTTGTCGCCGTTGACCACGAGCACGCGCTCCAGCCGGTACCTGTGCAGGAGCTCCATGGCCTCCTCGAGGCTGGCGCCCTCCTTCACCGTGACCAGACGGTCCTTCGGGGTCATGATGTTGCGCACCGGCTGGTCGAGATTGGTCTCGAAACGCAGATCGCGGTTGGTCACGATGCCCACCACCCTGCCCTGCTCCACCACCGGCAGACCGGAGATGCGGTGCTGCCGGGTGAGGGCGTCGACCTGGCGCACGGTCATCTCGGGCGGGATGGTGATAGGGTCCTTGACCACGCCGCTCTCGAAGCGCTTGACCTTCGCAACCTCGGCCGCCTGCGCCGCCGGGGTCAAGTTCTTGTGGACGATGCCGATCCCGCCTTCCTGGGCGAGCGCGATGGCGAGCCGCGCCTCGGTGACCGTGTCCATGGCGGCGGACACGATGGGGATGTTCAGTTCGATGGTGCGGGTCAGGCGGGTCCGGAGGGCCACGTCCCTGGGCAGCACGTTGGAATGAGCGGGCACCAGCAGCACATCGTCGAAGGTCAGGGCCTTCTGGATCACTTGCATGTTGAATGACCTTGCGCAAAGGCGCGATTATAGGCCAACGGGATTCCCGACGAATCGCCGTCCCTCGCCATGACCCGCTTCCGTCCCCGCCTCGCCGCCCTGCCCCTGCTTCTCGCCCTGTGCGCCGGCGCCCGTGCCACCGACACGGTGACCGATGCCTCGACGTCGCCCGCGGCGGCGCTGGCAGCCGCCGAGGCTGCAGTCGCGGAGGCGCGCCAGCGGCAGGCTCTCTGGACCACCGCCGTGAGCGCCCTGCGCGAAGCCCGTGCAGCCCTTGCCCGGGGCGACCCGGCCGCGGTGGTGACCTGGAGCCGCCGCGCTCGTGAACTCGCGGAACTGGGCCTGCGCCAGAGACAGGACGCCGACAACCGGACGGACCGGCACTGATGCCGACTGCCAACACACGGAGAACCCGATGAAGCCAAGAATTCCCGCCGCGACCGCCGCAGTGCTGCTGCTGACCTCGTTTGGCGCACAGGCGGAGATCTGTCGCTGGAAAGACTCGCAGGGCCGGACCCAGTATTCGGACAGCCCGCCCCCTGGCGTGACCTGCATCGGCCAGTTGAAGGTTCCGAAGCCGGCCCCGTCCCCCGCACCTGCGTCCGGAGACGCCTCGAAGTCGGCCAAGAGCGTCCAGGAACTGGACATGGAGTTCAAGAAACGCCGACAGGACAAGCAGGAGGCCGAACGCAAGGCGCAACAGGAGCGCGACGAGGCGACACAGAAGAAATCCGCCTGCGATGCGGCGCGCAGCCGGCTGGCAGGCCTCAAGGCGGGCGGCCGCATCGCGCGTTACGACGCCAGCGGTCAGATGGTCTATCTCGGTGATGAGGACATCAAGCGCGAGGCGGCCGAAGCGGAGCGCACCGTCAAGGACCTGTGCCGCTGAGGGGCGGCTGACGCGGTTCAGACGTCCGCGACATCACGCTCCGGGGGGCTGCGCGGCAAGACGACGCTTCCGGTCCGCCCGGGCGCGTCGGGAGTCCTTGGGGTCGGCCACCAGGGGCCGCTGGATCTCGATGCGATCGCCTTCCCTGACCGGATCCGCCGGATCGGCGCGGCGCCCCCATACCGCCACCCCTGCAGGCAATCCGACCGCCTCCGGGTGTTCCGCGAGGATGCCGGAGGCGTCGATGGCGTCCTGAAGCACGCCCTCTGCTGCCAGCGCGCGGGTCTCTTCGTCGTTGATCAGGCCGGTGAGGGCGGCGTCGAGCGCGGTGATTGCGGACTGACGATCAGCGATTTCCTGAGTCAGGTCC
>JBEICA010000229.1:0-5865 GCA_040373665.1 Burkholderiales bacterium
GGCCTTCGTGTCCATCATGGAAGGCTGCAGCAAGTACTGCAGCTTCTGCGTCGTGCCCTACACCCGCGGCGAGGAGATCTCGCGCCGCTTCGACGACGTGCTCACCGAAGTCGCCGATCTGGCCGATCAGGGCGTGAAGGAGATCACCCTGCTGGGGCAGAACGTGAACGCCTTCCGCGGACCGATGAGCGACGGCGAGATCGCCGATTTCGCCCTGCTGCTGGAATACGTCGCGGAGATCCCGGGCGTCGAGCGCCTGCGCTACACCACCTCGCACCCGAAGGAGTTCACGCAGCGCCTGATCGACGCCTACGGCCGCATCCCCAAGCTGGTGTCGCACGTGCACCTGCCGGTGCAGGCGGGTTCGGACCGGGTGCTGGCGGCCATGAAGCGCGGCTACACCGCCCTGGAGTACAAGGGCATCATCCGCCGCCTTCGCGCGGTGCGTCCGGACGTGTGCATCTCGTCCGACTTCATCGTCGGCTTCCCCGGCGAGACCGAGGCCGAGTTCGAACAGACCATGAAACTGGTGGACGACGTCGGCTTCGACGCCAGCTTCAGCTTCGTCTACAGCGCCCGCCCCGGCACCCCGGCGGCGAATCTGCCCGACGACACGCCGCGCGAGCTCAAGATCGCCCGCCTGCAACGCCTGCAGCAGCGCCTCGAGCAGGGGGCCATGACCATCAGCGAGGCCATGGTCGGTACCCGTCAGCGGGTGCTGGTGGAAGGCCCGTCGCGCAAGGATCCCGGCGAGCTTGCCGCCCGCACCGACAACAACCGCGTGGTCAACTTCGCCGGACCGGCGCGGCTGATCGGACACTTCGTGGAGGTCGACATCACCGCCGCCCTGCCCCACTCGCTGCGCGGCCGCGTCGCCGTGCGCGAACCCGCCTGAGCCCATGGATACCGCGCCGCTGGATCTCAGCTTCGAACCGGTCGACAACGACCGCCTGGCCAACCTCTGCGGCGTGCTGGACGAGAACCTGCGTCAGGTCGAGAACGCGCTGGACGTCAGCATCGCCCGGCGCGGCGAGCAGTTCCGCATCAGCGGCGAGCCGACCCAGCAACAGCAGGCGGCCGAGGTGCTGCGCCGTTTCTACGGCCGCGCCCACGACAGCCTCGCCGTGGAGGACATCCAGCTCGGACTGATCGAGGTGCGCCAGGAGGGCCCGGCACCGGCGGACGAGCCGCAGCTGCACACGCGACGCCGCGACCTGCACGGCCGCACACCGACCCAGTCGGACTATCTCAAGGCCATCCTCGCCCACGACATCACCTTCGGCATCGGCCCCGCCGGCACCGGTAAAACGTATCTGGCGGTGGCCTGCGCCGTCGATGCGCTGGAGCGCGACGCCGTCAAACGCATCGTGCTGGTGCGCCCCGCGGTCGAGGCCGGCGAGCGGCTGGGCTTCCTGCCCGGCGACCTGAGCCAGAAGGTCGACCCCTACCTGCGGCCGCTCTACGACGCCTTGTACGACCTGATGGGCTTCGAGAAGGTGGGCAAGCAGTTCGAGCGAGGCGCCATCGAGATCGCACCACTCGCCTTCATGCGCGGCCGCACGCTGAACCACTCCTTCGTCATCCTCGACGAGGCGCAGAACACGACGCCCGAGCAGATGAAGATGTTCCTCACCCGCATCGGCTTCGGTTCCAAGGCGGTGCTCACCGGCGACATCACCCAGATCGACCTCCCCAAGGGGCAGAAGAGCGGCCTGAAGGAGGCCGAGGACGTGCTGGGCGAGGTACGCGGCCTGGCCTTCGTGCGCTTCGGCACCCGCGACGTGGTGCGCCACCCGCTGGTGCAGCGCATCGTCAGCGCTTACGAGCAGCACGCCGCGAAGCAGGCGCCGGCAGCGTGAAGCGGCGGCCGCGCCTGAACCTCGAGTTCCAGTGCGCGACCCGGGCCTCCGGGGTGCCGCCCGAGGCGGACTTCCTCCGATGGGCTGCGGCCGCGCTGGAGGGTGACTGCAGCGTGACGCTGCGCATCGTCGGGCGCCCGGAAGGCCGGGCGCTCAACCTCGGCTACCGCGGCCGGGACTACGCCACCAACGTGCTCACCTTCGTCTACGAGACCGCGCCGGCCTGCCTCGGGGACCTCGCCCTGTGCGCCCCGGTGGTCAAGGTCGAGGCATGCCGCCAGGGCAAGCCGGCCGAGGCCCACTGGGCCCACCTGACCGTGCACGGCATGCTGCACCTGCAGGGCTACGACCACGAGGTCGCCGCCGACGCCGAGCGCATGGAGGCCCGTGAAACACAAATCCTGCGCGAACTCGGGTATCCTGACCCGTATCTCATGGCGGCCTGAGGCCGCGTGGGACGACCGGCTGGTCGCCCCGCCCCCTCGATGGAAAGTCACCCGGAAAAGCCTTCCCTCATGGAACGGCTCGGCGCGCTGCTGATGCGCGAACCCGAGGACCGTGACCAGCTCATCACCCTGCTGCACTCCGCCTACGAGCGGCACATCCTCGACGCCGATGTGCTGTCCATCGTCGAGGGCGCGCTGCAGATGTCGGAACTCCAAGCCCGCGACATCATGGTGCCGCGCGCCCAGATGGACGTGATCGACATCAACGAGTCGCCCGAGAAGTTCATTCCCACGGTCATCGAAACCGCGCACTCGCGCTTTCCCGTGATCGACGGCTCGAAGGACAAGATCGTCGGCATCCTGCTCGCCAAGGACCTGCTGCGCTACTACGCCGGCGAGGAGTTCAACGTCCGCGACATGCTGCGCCCGGCCATCTTCATCCCCGAGTCCAAGCGCCTCAACGTGCTGCTGCGGGAGTTCCGCTCCACCCGCAACCACATCGCGATCGTGGTCGACGAGTACGGCGGCGCCTCCGGCCTGCTCACCATGGAGGACGTGCTGGAGCAGATCGTCGGTGACATCGAGGACGAGTACGACTTCGACGAGACCGAGGACAACATCGTCTCCCAGCCTGCCGGCCGCTACCGCGTCAAGGCCACCACCGAGATCGTCGATTTCAACGACGCCTTCGGCACCCGCTTCAGCGACGAGGACTTCGACACCGTCGGCGGCCTGGTGGTGAGCGGCTTCGAGCGCGTGCCCAAGCGCGGCGAGGAGATCGTCATCGAAGGCCTGCGCTTCAAGGTGCTGCGGGCCGACAGCCGGCGTGTGCACTCCCTGCTGGTGGACCGGATCAGCCCGGCCGGATGACGCGCAACACCGGCGCTCCCCGCGCCGTCTGGCTCCGCCGCTTCGCCGCCCTCGCCCTGGGGGCCCTCACCGTCCCGGCCTACGCCCCCCTGGGCTGGTATCCGCTGGCCCTGGTGTCGCTCGCCGCCCTCGCGTGGCTGGTGTGCGGGGCCCTGGATGTCCGCCGCGCCGCCGCCCTGGGCTACGCCTTCGGCCTGGGCCTGTTCACCGCCGGCATCGGCTGGATCTACATCGCGCTGCACCAGTTCGGCGGCATGCCGGGCTGGCTGGCCGCGCCGGTCACGCTGGTGTTCGCCGGCTATCTCGCCCTCTACCCCGCTGCCGCCTGCGCCATCGCCCGGGCCCTGCCCGCATCGCGGCGCTGGTGGGGTCTGGCCGCGGCCTGGGCCCTGACCGAGTGGCTGCGCGGCTGGGTGTTCACCGGCTTCCCCTGGCTGGCGGTGGGCTACTCCCAGGTCCCGGCCAGCCCGCTGGCGGGGCTGGCCCCGGTGCTGGGCGTGTTCGGGGTGTCGGGCGCCACCGTGCTGGCGGCCGCGGCGCTGGCCCAGGTGCTGGCCTGGCAGCAGTGGCGCGCCGGCCTGGCCACGCTGGCCCTGCTGGCCGCCGCCGGCCTCGGGCTCGGCCGCGTGGCATGGACCGAGGTCCGCACTCCGGCCCTGCCCGTGACCCTGGTGCAGGGCAACGTCGCCCAGGACCTGAAATTCCGCGAAGAGACGCTGGTGCGCACCCTCTCACGCTATGCCGAGGCGGTGGAGAACGCCGGCACGCGGCTGGTGATCTTGCCGGAGACGGCGCTGCCGCTGTTCCTGCACGAAATCCCCGCCGAATATCTGGCCCGGCTCACGGCAGCAGCCAAGGCGCGGGGGGGCGACGCGATCGTCGGCGTATTCGACAACGCCCCGCCTGGCAGCGACCGCTACTACAACGCCGTGATGAGCCTGGGCAGCGCGCCGGTGCAGCACTACCGCAAGGACCACCTCGTGCCCTTCGGCGAGTTCATCCCCTTCAAGCGCCTGCTGGCGCCGGTGATCAACGACTGGCTGCACATCCCGCTGTCGGACCAGACCCGCGGCGGCACCGACCAGAAGCCGCTCGAGGTGGCCGGCGAGCGTGTGGCCATGAACATCTGCTACGAGGACGTGTTCGGCGAGGAGATCATCCGCCAGCTGCCCGGCGCCACCGTGCTCGCCAACGTCAGCAACGACGCCTGGTACGGCCGCTCCTGGGCGGCGGAGCAGCATCTCCAGATCTCCCAGACCCGGGCGCTGGAGACCGGGCGCTGGATGTTGCGCGCCACCAACACCGGGGTGACGGCCGTCATCGACCCGCACGGCGTGGTGCGGGCGCAGTTGCCGCAATTCCGCGAAGAAGTGCTGGTGGCCGAGGTCGAGGGCCGCACCGGGGCGACGCCCTACGTGCGTACCGGCAACTGGGCCGTGGCCGGGCTGTCCATCGCGGCACTGGCCGTGGCGGCCCGCCCGGGACGCCGGAAGCCGCGCGCGGTGGCACACTAAGTACGAAAGCTGCCATCCCGGCCCGGGTGACCGGGGCCCGCAGGCACCCTTCCCACGTCTCACGGAGGACCGCCATGTTCCGACCCGACCGTCTGCTCGCCCTGGCCTGGGGCCTCGCCCTGGCCTTCACGGCCTCCGCCCCCTGGGCCGCCATGCCCGTCATCGTCGACACCGCCGGGGTCGAGGCCGCCCTCGGCCGCGGCGCCATCGTCTGGGACGTCCGCCCCGAGGAGGACTACCGCAAGGGCCACATCCCCGGCGCCGTGAACATGGACGACATCCTGATACAGCTGAGGGATCAAAAAAACGAGGACTACCTCCCCGTGCCTCGGCTGGCGACCCTGCTGGGCGAGGCCGGCATCGATCCGGCACGCGAGATCGTGGTCTACGGGCCCAAGGCGGCCACCTCGGCCTACTTCGGTCTGGCCACGCTGCAGTGGCTCGGAGGCGGCGCGGCGAGCGTCTACCACGGCGGCATCGACGACTGGAAATCGGCCGGCAAGGCGGTGGCCACGGAGCCGACCCGCCTGCCGGCGCTGAGCCTGACGCTGCAGCCGCGGGACGAGATGCTGATCTCCACCCGCGACGTCATCGCCCGCCTCAACCGCCCGGACGTGCAGATCATCGACGCCCGCACCGCGCGCGAATTCTCGGGCGACGACATCCGCGCCCTGCGCGGCGGCCACATCCCCGGCGCGGTGAACATCCCCTACGAGGCCAACTGGGTGGACCCGGACACACCGCGCAAGCTGGTGCGGCGCCAGGTGAGCAACAAGGACGGCCTCAACCTGAAGTCCTCCGACCAGCTGGCAGAGCTCTACGCCGGCCTCGACCCCGCCAAGGAGACCATCGTCTACTGCCAGAGCGGGGTGCGCGCCTCCAACACGCTCGCGGTGCTGCAGACCCTGGGGTTCAGCAACGTGAAGGTGTACGACGCGTCCTGGCTCGGCTATGGCAACACCCTCGACGCACCGGCCGAGAGCGTGTCGTATTTCAACGTCGGGCGGGTCAACAGCCTGCTCAATGCCCTGTAGTCACGTGTCGAGGACCTCGAGGACCGCCTGACGCGGCTCAAGAAGGCGACCGGCTGCCAGGAGTGCTGAGCGCCACACGCCGGCGGCAGATCGCATCCCATCGCGTCGGGCCGCCATGACCCGACGCGATGCCCGCCTTCAC
>JBEICA010000409.1:0-2333 GCA_040373665.1 Burkholderiales bacterium
ACCCACGATGCGCATCGTGTCGGGCGAGGCGATGACGACGTCGAAGTTGAGGTTGCCGGCCTTGACCTGGGCGGCCAGGTCCTCCAGGCCCACCAGATCGGCACCGGCAGCCTTGGCCTCCTCGGCCTTGGCACCCTGGGCAAACACGGCCACGCGCTTGGTCTTGCCGGTGCCGTTGGGCATCACGACGGCGCCACGCACGACCTGGTCGGACTTCTTGGCGTCGATGCCGAGCTGCACCGCCACGTCGATCGACTCGTCGAACTTGGCGGTGGCGCACTCCTTGACGAGGGTGAGCGCAGCGTCGATGGGATACAGCTTCAGGCTGTCGACCTTGCCCTGCAGGGCCTTGGCCTTCTTGGTCAGCTTGGCCATGCTCAGACTCCTTCCACGACGAGGCCCATCGAGCGGGCCGAGCCGGCAATGGTCTTCACGGCGGCGTCCATGTCGGCGGCCGTGAGGTCCTTGATCTTCATCTTGGCGATTTCCTCGAGCTGCTCGCGGGTGACCTTGCCCACTTTCTCCAGGTGCGCCTTGCCCGAACCCTTGTCAATCTTGGCTGCCTTCTTCAGCAGCACCGTCGCCGGTGGCGACTTGAGGATGAAGGTGAAGGACTTGTCCGCGTAGGCCGTGATCACCACGGGCAGCTTCAGGCCCGGCTCGTAGCCCTGCGTCTGGGCGTTGAAGGCCTTGCAGAACTCCATGATGTTCAGGCCGCGCTGACCGAGCGCGGGACCGATCGGGGGCGAGGGGTTCGCCTTGCCCGCCGGGACTTGCAGCTTGATGAAGCCGACAATCTTCTTGGCCATGATGGCTCCTGTTCGAGTTCAAACGCTGGGGTTGCCAGCTCCTCGCGACTCAACCCTGCTGGGATGTCGGCGCGGTCCGGGGTTGCAGGCGGACCGTGCCCGGGATCAGACTTTCTCGACCTGGGAGAAGTCCAGCTCCACCGGCGTGGCACGACCGAAGATCGTGACCGACACGCGGACCTTGGACTTCTCGTAGTTGACTTCCTCGACCGCACCGTTGAAATCGGTGAACGGCCCTTCCTTGACGCGCACCAGCTCGCCCACCGTCCACTGCACCTTGGGCCGCGGACGCTCGGCGCCTTCCTGCATCTGGTTGACGATCTTCATCACCTCGGCCTCGGATATCGGGGCCGGGCGGTTGCGCGCGCCGCCCACGAAGCCCGTGACCTTGCTCGTGTGCTTGACCAGGTGCCAGCTCTCGTCGTCCATCACCATCTCGACGAGCACGTAGCCGGGGAAGAAGCGACGCTCGGTGACGGCCTTCTTGCCGCCCTTGAGTTCCACCACCTCCTCGGTGGGCACGAGGATGCGGCCGAACTTGCCCTGCATGCCGACGCGGTCGATGCGCTCGCGCAGGTTGCGCTCGACCGCCTTCTCCATGCCGGAGTAGGCGTGCACGACGTACCAGCGCATGCCAGCAGCAGCGGCCGAGATGGGAGGGCTCGTGTCGGTCATGGTCGCTTTCCTAGTCTCGTCGCGCAGGTGAGGCGGCTCAACGGCGCCAGCCGAGGATGAGGTCGTACAACACCCACTCGAGGGTCTTGTCGGTCAACCACAGGAACAGGGCCATTACGGCCACGAAGGCAAAGACGTAGCCCGTCATCTGCAGCGCCTCGTTGCGCGTGGGCCAAACCACCTTCTTGACCTCGCGCGTCGAGTCGCGACCGAAGGCGATCAGCCGGCGACCGGGATCGGAGGTGAAGAAGACGGCCACCGCGCCAGCCAGCAACACGAGCAGGGCCACCACGCGCAGCCACAGGTCCTGCTTGCCGAGCACGTAGAAGACGACCACAGCTGCCACGAGCAGCAGAAGGGCGCCCGCCAGGCGAGCCTTGTCGGCGCTCGAGGAGACGGTCTCGACTTGTGATTCGGCGCTCATGTGCTTTGCGGGATCGTCCGGGCCAGACTGGCGATGACGGCCGGCACCCCTTTCGGGAGCGTGCCAGCCGCAGGATGTGAACGCAGGCCGTCGTGCGAGCCGAAGCTCAGGCGACGGTGGCAGGGGCAGAGGGTCTCGAACCCCCAACCTTCGGTTTTGGAGACCGACGCTCTGCCAATTGAGCTATGCCCCTGCGGATGAATGGCGCGCCTGCGCGCCCTTACTCGATGATCTTGGCCACGACGCCGGCGCCCACGGTGCGGCCGCCCTCGCGGATCGCAAAGCGCAGCCCCTCCTCCATCGCAATGGGGGCAATCAGCTTGACCGTGATGCTCACGTTGTCACCCGGCATCACCATCTCCTTGTCCTGCGGCAGCTCCACCGCACCCGTCACGTCCGTCGTGCGGACGTAGAACTGCGGCCGG